>JBJMHP010000218.1:0-9020 GCA_045807325.1 Actinomycetes bacterium
TCGGGCTCGCCTTGGCGTCGCCGCCGGGGCCGCCGATGCCATACCCGAGGCCCCAGGTGGTCGGCTGCCCGAAGACCTCGTCGACGCCGCTGGAGGAGACGGCGATGGCCTCGGCCACCCGCTCGGGCGGGACCAGCCGGACGCCGTCCACCTCGCCGAGCAGCGCGGCGTACATGCGGGCGATCGCCCGGGCGGAGGTCTTGCCGCCGGCGGGGATGTCGGCGGCCAGGGTGTCGGGCCGGTTGCCGAACTCGGCGCTGGGGAACAGCTCCGGCGGGGCGGACTTGAACATCGGCAGGTCGGGCGGGAGCGAGGCCATCATCTGGGCGGCCTGCTCGGCGGCGCCCGGCTCGTCCTCCAGCCGGGCCAGGCGGTGGTGCTCGGCGGGCGGCATGCCGAACCACAGCTCGTCGGCCACGCCCAGCGGGCCGGCGACCTCCTCGCGAAGGACCTGGGAGATCCGCTTGCCGGTGGTGCGGCGGACGACCTCCCCGACGATGTAGCCGAAGGTGTAGGCGTGGTAGCCGACCTTGGTGCCGGGCTCCCACCACAGCTCGGCGTCGGCGATGGCCGCGCACATCTTGTCCCAGTCGCACAGGTCCTCGATGGTGGTGTCCAGGGGGATGGCCGGCACCCCGGCGGTGTGGTTGAGGACCTGGCGGACGGTCACGGCCTGCTTGCCGTGGGCGGCGAACTCGGGCCACAGCTCGGCCACGGGCGTTTCGTAGCCGAACAGGCCGCGCTCGGCCAGCATATGGGCGATGGTCGCGGCCGCGCCCTTGACGATCGAGAAGTTGTAGAACACGGTGCCGGCGTCGACCGGCCGGCCGCTGTCCGGGTCGGTGACCCCGGCCACGGCGTCGACCACCTGCGCGCCGTCGCGGTAGACGGCGACCTGGACGCCCCGCTCGGTCCCGGACTCGACCAGCTGGTCGATCGTCTGCTGCACCTGCTGCTGGAGCTTGTCCAATGCGACCTCCTGTGGTCGGGGAGCCGGGGCGTTCACCGAGGGGGCAGCCGCCGCACGCCGATGCGCCCGGCCGGGCCGGCCAGGACCCGGCCGACCACGGCCGGCTCCACGCCGCGGCCGCGCAGGTCGGCGACCAGGCCGCCGAGGTTACCGGGTGGCACCGACAGCAGCAGGCCGCCCGAGGTCTGGGCGTCGTGGAGCAGGGTGGCCACCACCGGGGGCAGACCCGGCTCCCGGTCGAGGTGGTCGCGCAGGTAGGCCTCGTTGTTGCGGGTGCCACCGGAGACGAACCCGGCCGCGGCCAGCTCGGCGGCGCCGGGCAGGAACGGCACCCTGGCCGCGTCCACCTCCCCGGCGACCCCACTGGCCCGCAGCATCCGGTGGAGGTGGCCGAGCAGGCCGAAGCCGGTCACGTCGGTGGCGGCCTCGACCCCGGCTGCCAGGGCGGCCTCGGCGGCGTCGCGGTTCAGGGTGGTCATGGCGGCGACCGCGGCGGCGACGGCCGCCGGGTCGGGGTCGCCGCGCTTGACCGCGGTGGCAACCACCCCGGTGCCGAGCGGCTTGGTCAGCACCAGCCGGTCCCCGGGCCGGGCCCGGTTGATGGTCAGCAGCCGGTCCGGGTCGGCCATGCCGACCACGGCCAGGCCGTACTTGGGCTCGGGGTCGTCGATCGAGTGGCCGCCGACCACCGGGCAGCCGGCCTGGGCGGCCACCTCGGCCCCGCCCCGCAGCACCTGGGCCAGCAGCTCCACCGGCAGCGCGGCCGGCCAGGCGGTCAGGTTGAGGGCGACCAGGGGCCGGCCGCCCATGGCGTAGACGTCGGAGAGGGCGTTGGCGGCGGCGATCCGCCCCCAGTCGCCGGGGTCGTCGACAATCGGGGTGAAGAAGTCGGTGGTGAGCACCAGGGCCCGCTCGTCGTCCAGCCGGAGCACGGCCGCGTCGTCGCCGTCGGACGCCCCGACCAGCAGGTTCCCGTCGGCGGCGCCGCCGAGCCCCGGGCCGACGCTGGCCATCAGCCGCTCCAGGGTGGCCAGGGGGAGCTTGCAGGCGCAGCCCGCCCCGTGGGAGAGGGCGGTCAGGCGGGGCGGCTCGGGGGCGGTGGTCATGGGCTGGCGCTCCTGCGGCGGGGTCGGGTGGGCTCACCCCGTAGGATAGGCCCGCCCATGTTCCTCGCCGTCGTGCGTGACGCCTGGCGCCAGTACCGGCGCCGGCCGCTGGCCGCCGTGATCACGGTGGTCGTCGGCGGGCTGCCGGTCTTCCTGGAGCCGGATGACCCCCTGCTGGCCGTGCCCCTGGCCCTGCTCCTGCTGGCCGCCGGCCTGCTGGTCGAGCTGTTCCTGGTCTCCTGGCTGGCCGGCGCCCTGGACCCGGTGCCGCCGCCGGCCGCGGCCGCCCTGGCCACCCTGCGGCGCACCATCGGCCCCGGCGTCCGGGCCGGGCTGCTGCGGGCCGGCTACCTGCTGCTGGCCCTGTTTGTCGGGCTGCTGCTGTTCGGCCCCCGCGACGAGGCGCCGCTGCCCCAGTCCGAGCAGACCAAGCTCGCGGTGGGCCTGTGGCCGCTGTTCGGCATCGCCTTCGCCTTCCTGGCCGTGCTCAACCAGCGGGTCGTGCTCGGCGGCGAGCGCAGGGTCCGGCAGGCGGCCGCCGTATCGCACCGGGTGGCCTCGGCCCACTTCCCCATCTGCCTGGTCATCGGGCTGCTCCAGGCCAGCGGGCTGGTGCTGGCCAGCCTGGTCGTCGAGTTCCGGCTCATGGCCGGGCTGTCGATCCTGCTCGCCCTGGCCGACCCCTACCTGATCGGCATGAGCAACGCCCTGTATCTCAGGACCAGGGCCGACCAGGAGCCGGTGGACGCCGGCGACGGCTCGCTCAGGCCCCCACGCAGGTGAGGCCGCTGCCCGGCGGGTAGTTGGCCACCCCGAGCACGGCCAGGGCGACCCCGGCCAGGAAGGGCACGGCCAGGGCGGCCGCCTGGAGGCCGCGGTTGCGCGGCCCGGCCGCGTCGAACAGGCCCATGGCGACCAGGCCGGCCAGGAAGCCGCCGATGTGAGCCAGGTTGTCGATGCTGGGGTTGCGTGAGGCGATGAACAGGTTGAGCAGCAGGACCAGCAGGAGGTTCTGGAGCGGGACCGAGCCGCCGGCCCGGCGGCGCCGGAAGAAGTAGGCGACCAGCGCCCCGAGCAGCCCGAAGATCGCCCCCGAGGCGCCGACCCCGAGGGTGGTCTGGTTGAAGGCGAAGCTGGCCCCGGCCCCGACCAGGCCGGTGCCGACGTACAGGGCGACGAACCGGAGCCGGCCGAGCAGGCCCTCCAGGGTCGGCCCGAACGCCCACAGGGCCCAGCTGTTGAACGCCCAGTGGAGCAGCCCGCCGTGCAGCACCATCACCGTGAGCAGGCGCCACCACTGCCCGGACTCGGCGATGGCGGCGGCGTTGAGGGCCCCCAGCCGGCACAGGGCGCTGGCCGTGGGGTCGAGCAGCCCGAAGGCGCTGCCGCTCAGCAGGGCGGCCACGAACAGCATCACGGTGTTGATGCCGAGCAGGATCCAGGTGGCCAGCGGCCGCTCGGAGTCCGGGAGGCCGCGGACGCGCACCGCGGAGCGGGCGTCGTCCGGGCACAGCTGGCCCACCGGGGCCGGGTTGGCGCACTCGCCGCAGATCGGCCGGTCGCAGCGCGAGCAGCGCAGCCCGGTCTGCCGGTCCGGATGCCGGTAGCAGTAGGTCGAGGCGGTGGCCTTGGTCAGCCACTCCGGCCGGTCGGACGGCCCCTGGTCGTCGGGCAACGTTTCGGCTCCTTGATCGCGAAGCTCAAGCATGCCATCTCCGCCCTGGTTGGGCAGGGACCGCCGGGGGCGCCTCAGCGGGCCAGGAACCCGGGGATGGTGGGCAGCTTCAGCTCGGGGGCGGCCGGCGGCTCGGTATCCGCCCGGACGGCGTCGACGCTGGCCACCGTGTGGGCGGCGATCTCGTCCCAGGACAGGGGGGCGACAGCGGCCTGGCGCAGAGCGCGGCGCCGCTCCCGGTCGCGCTTGAGGGCGCCCTGGATGGCCCGGGCGAACTCCGAGGGGTCCCTGGCGATCCAGACCAGCCGGCGCAGCTCCTCTGCCCCGGCCACCTCGGTGGTGACCACCGGCAGGCCGGCGGCCAGGTAGCCGAACAGCTTCTCGGGCACCACGGCCCGGGTCGCCGGGGCCACCTGGTGGGGGGCGATGGCCACGTCGGCCGCGGCCAGGTAGTCGGGCAGCAGCCGGTACGGCCGTGGCCCGATCACGTGCACGTTGCGCAGGCCCGAGACCAGGGGAGCGAGGAAGTCGGCGGCCGGGCCGACGAACACGAAGCTGGCCTCCCGCAGCCGGTCGGCGGTGCCCCGGATCAGGCCGACGTTGAGGTAGGCCCGCATCGACCCGGCGTAGATGATCAGTGGCCGGGGCAGCCCGGCCAGCTCGGCCGCGGGCTCCCCGCCGGCCAGGCCCTGGTCGGCCCCGACAGGGTGGAGCACGGTGCGGGGGTTGAGGGCGGCGAACTCCTCGCGCAGCTCACGAGTGCCGGCCCAGACCAGGTCGGCCCCGGACAGCTGGACCTTGTAGACCTCCTCCAGGGCCAGGCGCTCGTCGGCGTCGACCGGGTAGGGGGCCCTGGCGTCGCGGCGGACCATGGCCACCCGGGTCACGCCGCGGCCGCCGAGCCGGCTGGCCAGGTCGCTCGCGAAGGGATGGGCCAGGCCGTGCAGCATCACCAGCGGCTGGGCGAAGGCCTGCTCGCGCTCCAGCATGGCCACGGTGGCGTCCAGGGCAGCCTCGCGCCGGTCGGGCTGGCTGGTCGGGGCGAACAGGAACACCCCGTCGTCCTCGACGCCCTTGAGCCGGCGCAGCTGGCCCTCCATGTCCTGCTCCCAGCGGGGGTCACGGAAGCGGCTGCGCAGCTCGGCCGGGTCGATCGGCGGCTGGACATGGACCACCCGGCCCACCCGGGGATGGCGGGCCAGCGCCCTGGCCAGCAACTCGTCCCCCCGGCCGTACAAGCCCCAGTCGTCGAACGCCCAGGTCTTGAGCACGTTGTAGGTCGGCTGCTGTTCCGGCCGCTCCTCCGCCAACCTTCATCCTCCCTCGCTCCGGGGACGGCGATCCTAACCGACCCCGGGGAGCGGGGTCGGCGTTACGAGCCCTCGGGATCCAGGTCCAGGGCCAGGGAGTTGATGCAGTAGCGCTGGCCGGTGGGGGCGGGGCCGTCGGGGAAGACGTGGCCGAGATGGGAGCCGCAGCGGGCGCAGACGACCTCGGTGCGGATCATGCCGTGGCTGTGGTCGGGGCGGAGCTCCACCCCGGTGGCGTTGGCCGGCTCGGTGAAGCTGGGCCAGCCGGTGCCCGAGTCGAACTTGGCGTCGGAGCGGAACAGATCGTTGCCGCAGGCGGCGCAGCGGTAGACGCCCGTCTCCTTGGAATAGGTGTACCTGCCGGTGAACGGCGGCTCGGTCCCGGCCTCCCGCAGCACCCGGTACTGGTCGGGCGTGAGCTGCTCGCGCCACTCCCGCTCGGTCCTGGTCACCTCGGCCATGGTTGGTTCACCTTCCTTGTGTGGGTCCTCCCTCCAGGATACGAGCGGCGTCGCCGGCTGGTCCTTGTACTGTGGCGGCCATGAGCACCTCGGCCACGGCGGCTCCCCCGCCGCCGCTCCCCCGCTACGGCGAGGCCTCGCTCGCCGACCTGCTGCCGTCACTGCTGGCCGCCCTGGACGTGCCCGGGTTCGCCAATCCGCTCGGGGTGGAGCCGCTACGCCGGGCCTGCCTGCTGGTGGTCGACGGGCTGGGCTGGGAGCTGCTGCTGGCCAACCGCCGGGCCGCGCCCGTGCTGGCCGACGCGGCCGAGCGGGGCCGGCCGGTCACCACCGGGTTCCCGGCGACCACGGCGACCAGCCTGGCCTCGATCGGCACCGGGCTGCCGCCCGGCCGCCACGGCCTGGTCGGCTACACCATCGCCCTGCCCGGCATGGAGCGGGCGTTCAACTGCCTGCGCTGGGCCCCCTATGGCCTGGGCGGGGCCAAGGACCTGCGCGACCGGGTCGTCCCCGAGCGCATACAGCCCGAGCCGACCGGGTTCGAGGCCGCCGCCGCCGACGGGATCGAGGTCACCCTGGTCGGCGCCGGCGCCTATGCCGCCTCCGGCTTCACCCGGGCCGCCCTGCGCGGGGGCGACTACTGGCGCACCCACTCCCTGGGCGACCAGGCCGCCGGGACCGTGCGCGGCCTGACCAGGGGCCGGCGCAGCCTGGTCTACCTCTACCATCCCGACCTGGACCGCACCGGGCACGTCCGCGGGGCCGGCACCGACGCCTGGCGCATGGAGCTGGCCCACGTCGACCGGCTGGTCACCCACGTGGCCGAGCGCCTGCCCGGCGACGCCGCCCTGTTCGTCACCGGCGACCACGGCATGGTCGACCTGCGCCCCGAGCAGCGGGTCGACCTGGCCGACCAGCCGGAGCTGGCCGCCGGGGTCCGGCTGCTGTCGGGCGAGGCCAGGGCCAGGCACGTCCACACCGAGCGGGGCGCCGCCGAGGACGTGCTGGCCGGCTGGCGGGGGCTGCTCGGCCACGCCATGTGGGTGGTGCCGGGCGAGGAGGCGGTGGCCGACGGCTGGTTCGGCCCCCAGGTGCCCGACGAGGTCCGGGCCCGCGTCGGCGACGTGGTCGCGGCCGCCCACGGCCCCATCGGGGTGGTCCAGCGCGAGGTCGACCCGACCCAGGCCATCCTCACCGGCCACCACGGCTCGATGACCCCGGCCGAGCAGCTGGTCCCGTTCCTGGAGCTGCGCCGCTAGGACCGGCGGCGGGCCGCCCGGCAGGTCGCCAGGGCGGCCGTGGCGAGCAGGAGGCCGACCGGGAGGGCGCAGCCGCCCGATCGCAGCCGGGCCCGGGGGCTGCCCGGGCCGCGGATGGGAGCCTCGTCGGCGTAGTTCTCGTCCTCCTGCCAGTCGGGCACCCCGTCGAGGTCCCTGTCCCTGTCCCAGCTCATGGTCACCTCCCACCTCGACGGGCCGGGACCGGCCCCGGTCGCCGCTGCGGCGGCGCCAATCCTAGACTCCTCAGACGCCCAGGTCCTCGTCCCCGTCGGGCGGGTCCCCGGCGGCGATCCGGTCCAGCAGCTCGGGTAGGCTTCGGGGGGTGGTCACGGTCGCCGAGGAGCGCAGCTCATGCGCCGACCACCAGCGCAGCTCGCGGACGCCCTCGGCGAACAGGGTGGCCACATGGCCGGGGTCGACCTCGAACGGGTCGGCCCGGCACAGCACCCACCGTTCCCGCTGGGTCATCCAGCGGCCCAGCCAGAAGGTGTGGTGGCGCCGGCCGATCCAGGGACCGACCTCGAGGTCGTCGCGGGCCAGCTCCTCGCGCAGCTCCCGGCGGGCCGCGGCCAGGTGGTCCTCGCCCGCCTCCAGCCCACCACCCGGCGGCCCCCACCAGCCGCCGCCCGGGTCGCCGCCGTAGCGGACCAGCAGGGCCCGGCCGGCACCGTCGAGGACCAGGCAGCGGACGGCCTCCCGGACCGGGTGGACGGTGACGTCGGCGGCGACCTCCACGACCAGGCAGCCAGGCCGCCAGTCGGGCAGCCGGGCCACCTCGCCGGCCGGCGTCGACGGTCAGGGCCCGCTCGGGATGGCGGCGCGGCTCGACCGACCCGGTCAGCGAGAACTCCGGGAACACCGCCAGGTCGCAGCCCTGGGCCCGGGCCTGCTCGAGCACGGCCAGGTGCCGTGCCAGGTTGCCGTCGAGGTCGCCCTTCTGGGCGTCGACCGCGGCCAGCAGGACCCGCATCCCACTCCCCGGCCGGTCAGTCGGGACGGTCCGGGTGGGGGATGGTGCGCAGCACCTTGGCCGGGGAGCCGGCCACGATCGTGTAGGGGGCGACATCGCCGAGGACCAGCGAGCCTCCGCCGACCACGGCGTGGGCGCCGATCCGGCAGGGCCCCAGGACGAGGGAGTTGCTGGCCACCCAGACGCCCTCCTCGATGACGATGTCGCGGCCGGTGCGCGGGATGGCGAACATCCGCTCGCGCCCGAACTTGCTGATGTCGTGGGTGCCGGTGAGGACCGACACGTTGTGGCCGAAGAAGGCGTTCTCCCCCACCGTGATGTCGCCCGAGCCCACGTTGAACAGGGCGTTGTTGACCACCGCGGAGGGGTGGATGTGGAGCCGCGCCTTGTTCCCGTGGACCAGGTACTTGTACATCTCGACGTGGGCCTCGGGGCCGGCCTGCCTCGGGTCCTGCTCGGCCAGCACCTGGCGCACCGGCCCCCGCAGCCAGCGGGCCAACAGCCGCACCATCACGCGGTCAAGGGTGGACATCCGCGCCTCCTGTTCCTCGCCATCCCGGCCGGTTCGCCCAAAGCCGGCCCAGCATCGCATCCCCGGTCACCGACCCGGAAGTCGGCCGCCCGCCCGGGGCGCCGCCCGTGCCGCCCGGGTGGGCCGGGGCCGTAACGGTCCCGTGCACCCGAGGAGCCGGACCAGGCTGGCCTGGCTGGTGTTCGGTGCGACCTTCGCCTGCCTGGTCGGCGGCCTGGTGGTCACGCTGTTCGTGACTCGGCCGCTCACCGCCCAGGTGCTCGTCAACGGCGCCTTCGAGGGGGCCAGCTGGCTGCCGTTCGCCACCATCGGGCTGGTCCTGACGCTGCGGCGGCCGGGCAACCCGATCGGCTGGCTGTACGCCGGCGCCGGGCTGGCCTGGACGCTCTCCGTCCCCTGGGACCCCTGGGTCGACCAGCTGCTCGCCAGCAACCGCCGCCCGCTGCCGCCGGCCGCCCAGCTGGCCGCCCTGGCCGGGGACAGCCTGTGGGCGGTCGGGCTGACCATGGCCGTCACCCTGCCGCTGCTGCTGCTGCCCAACGGGCGGCTGCGCTCCCCCCGCTGGCGGCCGGTCGCGGTGGCCAGCGTCGCCGGCACCGCCGCGACCGTGGTCGGCTGGGTCCTGGCGCCGGACCCGATGACCCAGACGATCAGGCCCGTGCCCAAGCCGTTCCCGCTGCACGGGGTGGCCGGGACGATGGCCGACACCATCCACT
>JBJMHP010000219.1:0-4285 GCA_045807325.1 Actinomycetes bacterium
ATCCCGCGCACGTCCACCGCGATGTTCTTGTTCACCGTGGCGAACAGGTCGTCGAACGTCTTGCCCAGGCTGTCGGTCAGCACGAAGGCCCCGACGACGAAGGACACGCCCAGCACGACCGCCATCGCCGACAGCATCAGCCGCAGCTTGCGGGCGAGCAGGGACTTCATGGTGGCGCGCAGCATCACGCACCCACCGGCGTGTACATCGACTCCTGGCCCGGCTCCAGGTGCTTCATCCGGTCCAGGACGGAGTCGGCGGTGGGAGCGCGCATCTCGTCGACGATGCGGCCGTCGGCCAGGAACAGCACGTGGTCGGCGAAGCTGGCCGCGTTCGGGTCGTGGGTCACCATCACGATGGTCTGGCCGTACTCGTCGACCGAGCGGCGCATGAAGCCGAGCAGCTCGGTGCCCGAGGCCGAGTCGAGGTTGCCGGTAGGCTCGTCCGCGAACACGATCGCCGGCTTGGAGGCCAGGGCACGCGCGGCGGCCACCCGCTGCTGCTGGCCGCCGGACAGTTCGGCCGGCCGGTGGCTGAGGCGCTCGCGCAGCCCGACGGCGTCGATCACCCGGTCCATCCAGGCCCGGTCGGGCTTGCGGCCGGCGATGGCCAGGGGCAGCTCGACGTTCTCGGCCGCGGTCAGGGTCGGGAGCAGGTTGAAGGCCTGGAACACGAAGCCGACCTTGTCCCGGCGCAGCAGGGTGAGCTGCTTCTCGGACAGCTTGCTGAGCTCGACGTCGCCGATGAAGATCTGGCCGGAGGTGATCCGGTCCAGCCCGGCCAGGCAGTGCATCAGGGTGGACTTGCCCGAGCCGGAGGGGCCCATGATGGCCGTGAAGCGGCCGCTCGGGAACTCGACCGAGACGCCGTCCAGCGCCCGGACCTCGGTCTGGCCCTGCCCGTAGACCTTGGTCACCTGGATGGCTCGTGCGGCCAGCGTCTCGGTGGTGTCGCCGGGCACGATGGCAGCTGACATGGGATGGCTTCCCTTTCGTCCTCGTCTGTTTGCTTGGTCTCGTGGGCGAGGGTACGCGACCTGGCAAGCCGATTCGTCGGCCACGGCGCCGATTCCGCTCTCCACCTTTCGGAGGATGCTGGCATCATCCGAGTCATGCATACGGCAGGGGTCGACCTTGGCGGGACCAAGGTCCAGGGCGTGGTCGTGGACGGCGGCGGCAAGCGGCTCGGCGAGGCCAGGGGCAGGACCCCGACCGAGGGCGGCCCGGCGGCGGTGGTGGCCGAGATCGTCACCGTGGTCAAGGCCGCGGCCAAGGACGCCAAGGTGGCCGCCGGCAAGCTGGCCGGAATCGGGATCGGCTCGCCGGGCCGGGTCGACCCGGACACCGGGGAGCTGTTCGGGGCGGCCAACCTGCCCGGGTTCCGCGACCCGGTGCCGCTGGGGACGCTGGTCGCCGACGCCCTCGGGGCCAAGCGGGTGGTGGTCGGCAACGACGTGGTCGCGGCCACCCTGGCCGAGCATCGGCTGGGGGCCGGGCGGGGCTTCGACGACCTGCTGACGGTCTTCGCCGGGTCGGGGGTGGGCGGCGCCCTGGTCCTCGGCGGCCAGCTGCAAGCCGGCGCCCACGGGGGGGCCGGCGAGATCGGCCACATGGTGGTGGTCGACGGCGGCGAGATCTGCCCCTGCGGCCGCCGTGGCTGCATGGAGGCCTACGCCGGCCGGGTCGCCCTGGAGCGGGCGGCCAGGGCGGCCGCGGCCGCCGGCCGCCCGACCGAGCTGCTGGCCATCCAGGAGCGCCAGCGCCGGCCCCGGATGAGTAGCGGCGTCTGGAAGGCGGCCCTGGACGCCGGCGACCCGCTGGCCCACGAGCTGATCGACCGCGCCATCGAGGCCCTGGGCGCGGCCATCGCCTCGGCCGTCAACCTGGTCGACGTCCAGGCCGTGCTGATCGGCGGCGGCATGGGCGACAAGCTGGGCGAGCCGTTCGTGCGCCGGATCGAGACGGCCATGATCCCCCACCTGTTCCTGCCGCCCTCCCAGGTCGAGGTCCGCCTGGGCGAGCTCGGCGACTACGCCGGGGCCATGGGCGCCGCCCTGCTGCTGGACGGGGGCTAGGCGGAGGCGATGCGGTAGAGGTCGCCGGTGAGCGACATGGCGTACAGCTCGCCGTTGCTGTCGGCCCCGAACGAGCTGAGGCTGGGGATGCTGAGCCCGAGGTCGCGCTGGGTGGTGACCCGGCCGTCCGAGACCCGGGCCGCCCGGATCCACCCGGCGCAGTAGTCGCCGTACAGGTAGGCGCCCCGCAGGCCGCGGATGCGCTGGCCGCGGTAGACGAACCCGCCGATCACGGTGCAGGCGCCGCCGGCGTGCCCGTACTCGATCACCGGGTCGACGGCGCCGTCGGGCCGCTCGCCCCCGTCGTAGGGGTGCAGCCCCTCGCGCCGGTTCCAGCCGTAGTTGCGGCCGCCCTCCCCGGCCGGCTCGTGGTCGATCTCCTCGTAGGCGTTCTGGCCGACGTCGCCGATCCACAGGTCGCCGGTGGCGGCGTCGAACGACAAGCGCCACGGGTTGCGCAACCCGTAGTCCCAGATCTCGCCGCGGGCGCCCTCGCGGCCCACGAACGGGTTGTCGGAGGGAATCCCGTAGGGGCGGCCCCCGGACGGCCGCGGGTCGATGCGGAGGATCTTGCCGAACAGGGTGTCCAGCGACTGCCCGTTGCCGAGGGGGTCGCCGCCGCTCCCGCCGTCGCCGAAGGCGATGTAGAGCCGGCGGTCGGGGCCGAAGGCGAGCTGGCCGCCGTTGTGGTTGGGGAACGGGTCCTCGAAGTGGAGCAGCGACCGCTCCGAGCCCGGGTCGGCCTGCCGGCCGCCCATGGTCAGCTCCGAGACCTGGTGGTTGCCGTCCCGGTCGGTGTAGGCCAGGTACAGGTAGCGGCCGTCGGGCGAGAAGGCCAGGCCGAGCAGGCCCTGCTCGCCGCCGGCGGTGACCTCCCCGGAGATGTCGACCACCGGGGTGGGGTCGAGGCGGCCGTCGCGGACCGCCCGCACCCTCCCGACCTGCTCGACCACGTACAGGACGTTGTCGTCCCCCGGCCGCACGGCCATGGCCACCGGCTGCTCCAGGGTGGCCACCTTGGCCAGCCGGACCCGGGCCGCCTCGAACTGGGCCCGGGTGGCGGCCTGGGCGGCGGCCCGGGTCGTCGACGGCGCCGCCGTGGTGGACGGGGCGGCCGTGGTCGGGGTGGCGCTGGTCGGCGACCCGGCCTGGGAGCCGTCGTCACCGCCCGAGCAGGCGGCCACCAGCAGGACAAGGACGACGAGGGCGGCAACGCCGCGGGCGAGTCGGAACATGGGCGACATTGTCGTCGGCCGGGGCGTAGTTTGCTCGCGGCCGGCTTGCGTGGCTCCCCTGGGCTCCACCCAGGTCTCTCGGAGCTCCGGGCACGACGGCGGAAAGGTGATGTATCGGGCTGCGCCGGGCGCCCACGCCTTCCAGGATCCCGACGGCGACGCCATCGCCATCCGCGGAGGCGGCTGACGGGTCAGTGGGGGCCGGCTCCCAGGTTCCGTACCGATCTACGCAGATGCCGTCAATACGGTCAGCCGGGACCCGCCCCAGGTTGTCGGCTGTCCGGGTCGGCTGCTGTAGTGACCGCATGCGGCGGATGGGGGTCGAGGAGCGGCGGGCCCGGCTCGGGCTGCGCCACCACCTGGCCACCACGGCCAGGGCCGGTGTGGTCCAGGCGGCCCGCGACCTGGTCGGCCTGCACGCCACCGACCCGGGGACCGTCTACCTGGCCGCCCGGGCCCGGATGGCCGTCCCCGAGGTCACGGCCGTCGAGGAGGCCCTCTATGAGGACCGGACCCTGGTCCGGATCCTCGGCATGCGCCGGACCATGTTCGTGGTGCCGGTCGAGCTCATGGGGGTGGTGCAGGCCGCCTGCACCGACGCCATCGCCGTCCAGCAGCGCCGGCTGCTGGTCGACATGCTGGGACGGGCCGGCCTGGCCGACGACCCGGCCGGCTGGATCGACGAGCTGGGCGTGGTCACGGTCAAGGCGCTTGAGGACGGTGGCGGCGGGACCGCCACCGAGATCGCGAAGTACGACCCCCGGCTCGCCCTGCAGATCGTGGTCGCCGAGGGCAAGCCGTACGAGGGCCGCCAGAGCGTGGTCACCCGCATGCTCCTGCTGCTGGCGGCGGAGGGCCGCATCGTCCGCGGCCGCCCCCGCGGCTCCTGGATCAGCGGCCAGTACCGCTGGTCGGTGGCCGACGCCTGGCTGCCCGACGGCCTGCCCGAGTGGTCCCTGCAGGACGCCCAGACCGA
>JBJMHP010000220.1:0-12342 GCA_045807325.1 Actinomycetes bacterium
CACCGCCGGCGGCCGGGGGCGGCCGCCCCGGCCGGCGATCCCGCCCGGGGCGCCGGTCCTGTCCCGGGTGGCCGCGCCGCCCGCGGCGCCGGAGGCTGGGGCGGCCACGGCCGGCTGGGCGGCCGCGCGCGGCGTCTCGCCCCGGTCGTACAGGGTGGTGATCAGGACGGCCAGGGCCACCGAGAGGGTGACGGCCCGGGCCAGGCGGCGGCCGGTCTCGCTGCGGGCGGCGGCCAGGAGCCGGCCACCGGCGGCTCGGGCCAGGGCGGCCACACCGACGGCCGCGCCCAGGGCGCGCTGCCCGGCAACCTGCCCGGCGGCGGCCAGGCGGTGCGGCCGGCCGGTCCCGGCGGGTGTCGGGCCGTGCGGCCGGGCGGTGCGGTGGGGGCTGGAGGGACGCTGGGCGGCCATCAGGCGGCACCTCCCCGGACGGCGACGGCCCCGGGCCGGCGGGCCGGCTGGCCGGGTGATCCGCGACCCGGCAGGGCGCGGGGGCGGGCGGGACGGCGGCGGCGGCCGGCCAGGCGGCGGACGGCCAGGGCGGCAGCCAACACCGGGGCGGTCGAGCCGGCCAGGAGCATGCCCACATAGGCGTCGGCGGCGTGGGTCAGCTCGGCCACCCGGATGACGGCCAGGGCGGCCAGGGCGGCGGCGGCCAGCAGGGCCAGGGCGGCGCCGAGCGGGACCAGCCACCAGCGGAGCACGGCCCGGCGGCGGCCCGGGTCGACGGCCAGCGGGGCGACCAGGGGGCCGGCCAGGGCCAGCAGCCACACCAGGGCCTGGGCGCAGCTGGCCAGCATGGCCAGGGCGACCAGGGCCAGGGCGAAGGGGAGCACGTAGGCCAGGGCGAGGGTGGCGATCACCGCCCGCTCGGGGCCGCGGCGGCCGATCGCCCAGTCCCCCACCGCGGTCACCCGGGCCCGCAGCGTCCGCAGCACGCCCGCCTTGCCGGCCGGCGGGACGGTGGCCAGCACGGTGGTCCCGGTCTGGAGCCGCGACAGGGGCTCGGCCACGAACGCCGTCCAGTAGCGGCCCGCGACCGTCCGCTGCATGGCCTCGGCTCCGGGGCTGGCCGCGACCGACCCGCTGGGGTCGGCGGTGGCCCCGGCCTGCTGGACCAGGTTGGGGACGGCCGTGCCGGCGCGGGCGGCCAGGGCGGTGGCCGTCTGGGGCCTGGTCACCAGGACAGTGAGGCCGACCAGCATGAGCAGGGCGACCAGCCAGAGGCGGCCGGGCCGGCGGCGCAGGGTGCCCCAGGCGGCCAGGGCGACGGCGGCGGCCAGGGTGGCCCCCTCCAGGGGCAGGCGGTGGCGCTGGCGCCAGCCGGCCAGGGCGCGGGCGGCGTCCTCGCCGGCCAGGAAGTCGAGCGGGCTGAGGCGGTGGACGTCGCGCTGGCGCTCGATCGACCCACGGGTGACGGCGGCGGTGGTCCGCACCGCCCAGCGGGCGTAGGCGTTGAGGGCGCCGCCGCCCTCCAGGGCGACCGTCTCGCGCTGGTAGTCCCAGGTCGGGGCGGCCGGGGCCGGGCCCTGGGCCGGGCGCAGGGCGAACACCACGGCCAGGAGCAGGAAGGCGGCGGCCAGGTAGGCGGCCAGCACCCTGCCAGGGCCGGGCGCGCCGCCGGGGGTGGAGGGCCGCACCGGGGGGCGGCCTCGGCGGATGGTCATGCTCACGGAAGGCCCCCTTTCGAGGCATGGATGGGTGTGGTCGCCCCGGTCGGGAGCCGGGCGCGGGCAGGCCAGGGCCATGCCGGGCCACGGGCCGGGCCAGGGCGGAGGTGGATCGGGGAGGGAGAGAGATGTGCTGCTGGGCCAATGGTCGGCCGGCCCGGGCCCAAGATCAAGGCTTGACTTCGCCGGCCCCCCGGAGGTGCCCTGGTCGCCGCCGCGGACGCCCCGCGGACCTACGGCGAGGGGACGGAGCTTGGACCAGCGACCGTGGTACGTCGACTTCTTCGACGGCGACTACCTGCGGATCTTCCTGCCGGTGCTGCCCGAAGGGCGCACCGAGGCCGAGGTCGAGGCGGTGGTGGAGCGGCTCGACCTGGCCCCGGGGGCGGGCCTGCTCGACCTGTGCTGCGGCCAGGGCCGCCACGCCGTCCCCCTGGCCCAGCTCGGCTACCAGGTCACCGGGCTGGACCTGAGCCGGCCCCTGCTGGACCAGGCCGCCGCCCTGGCCGCCGCCCACGGCCAGCACGTGGGCCTGGTCCAGGCGGACATGCGCCGGCTACCGTTCGCCGACGGCAGCTTCGACGCCGTCCTCAACCTGTTCAACGCCTTCGGCTACCTGGAGGACGACGGCCAGGACGAGCTGGTCCTGGCCGAGGTGGCCCGGGTCCTGCGACCCGGTGGCCGCTTCCTCCAGGAGCTGGCCAACCGCGAGGCCCTGGTCCGGGGCTGGCACGACAGCGACGTGGTCCGCCACGACGACGGCCTGGTCGTGCTCCAGGAGCGGACCCTGGACCTGCGCACCAGCCGCGACCTGGTCCGCTACACCCTCCTGCACCCCGACGGCCGCCGCACCACCGCCGAGCACGCCATCCGGCTGTACACCCTGACCGAGCTGGCGGCCATGCTGGGCCGGGCCGGCCTGGAGCTGCTGGAGGCCGACGGCGACCTGGACGGCGGCCCGCTGGAGCTCGACTCGAGCTTCGTCGTGACCCTGAGCACCCGTCCCGGCAAGGGAATCAGCTAACCTCTTTGAGCTACTCATTCGTCGCTCACCGTGGGCCGCGGCCGGCCAGAGACGGGGCCTGCTCGTCGGCGCGTGAGGGGAGAGGGGGCGCAGGATGGACCTCGGCCTCGGCTTCGACCAGGCCGCCATCGGGATGGCACTGGTCGGCCTGGACGGCCGCTTCCTGCGCGTCAACCGCGCCCTCTGCGAGCTGCTGGACCGCTCCGAGGCCGAGCTGCTGGACAGCACCGTCGCCGACCTGGTCGACCCCGGCGACGACCCGGTCCTGGCCGACCTCGGCCGGGCCGCCGCCGCCGAGGGCGCCCAGGCCAGCTTCCAGGTGGAGCGGAGCTGCCGGCGGGCCGACGGGGCCCGGCTGGACCTGCTCATCTCGGCGGCCGTGCTCCACGACCCGGACGGGCGGCCCCAGGGGTTCTTCGGCCAGGTCCAGGACCTGACCGAGCGCAACCGGGCCGCCCGGCAGCTGCGCACCAGCGAGGCCCGGCTGCGCTCGGTGATCGCCAGCGCCCCGATCGTGCTGACCGCCTACGACACCGACGGCGTCTGCCGCTTCTCCGAGGGCCGGGCCTTCGAGCGGCTCGGCATCACCCCCTCGGAGCGGGTCGGGCGCTCGTTCGTGGAGCTGCGCGGCGACCAGCCCGAGGCCGCCGCCGACTTCCAGCGGCTGCTGGCCGGCGAGGAGCTGTGGGCCAAGCGGCCGGTCGGCGACGTCATCTTCGACGTCCACTACCGGCCCCTGCTGGACCCCGACGGGCGGGTCGCCGGGGTGGTCAGCGTGGCCGTGGACGTCACCGACCTTGAGCGGGTGGAGCGCGAGCGGCGCCACCTGCTGGGCCAGCTCATCACCGCCCAGGAGGAGGAGCGGCGCCGCCTGGCCGGCGACCTGCATGACGACGCCGTCCAGTCCCTCACGGCCGCCCGCATGCACCTGTCCATCCTCGACCAGGTGGTGGCCCGCCTGGGCGGGGAGGCCGCGGCCGCCGTGCAGCCGGCCCTGGACCTGGTCCACGAGAACCTGGAGCAGGGGCTGGCCGCGGCCCGCACCTTCCTGTTCAACCTGCGGCCGCCGCTGCTGGACAGCGCCGGCCTGGAGCCGGCCCTGCGCCAGCAGCTGGTCAAGCTGGCCGAGCGGACCGGCTGCAAGACCGAGGTCACCTGGCTGCTGGACGAGCGGCTGGACCGAGATCTGGAGATGGTGGCGTTCCGGGTGGTGCAGGAGGCGCTGGCCAACGTGGCCAGGCACGCCGACGCCAGCACGGTCCGGGTCTGGGGCGAGCGCGAGGGGCCGATGGTGGTGATCGCGGTGGCCGACGACGGCGTCGGCTTCGACCCCCAGGTGGCCAGCGAACGGGCCGCCGCCACCGGCCACCTCGGCCTGCGCTCCATGGCCGAGCGGATCCAGACCGCCGGCGGCCACCTGGAGATCGGCTCCCGCCCCTACCAGGGCACCCAGGTGGTCCTGCGCCTGCCCGGATAGGCGCCGGCGCCGGGGTCTGTGGACAGCCCCGCGCGTCCGTTCCCCGGGTCGACTACCCTCCCGTTCGGGGGCCCCACCACCCGCGGGTGGGGGTGAGGCACGGCTTCGGGGCCCCACCAGCCGGCGGTTGGGGATGAAGCGGGCCCACCGGGATCCGGCAGCCGGGCCGGGAGCTCCCGGATGGTCGTCAGCCCTCGGCGGTGCGGCGGGATGGGCGCAGGCGCCGGCCGACCAGCGCGCCGGCGCTGCCCACCAGCTCCCGGTGGAACCGGTCGGCGGCGGTGGTCAGGTGGGCCAGCTCGTCGGGGGCCAGGGGCAGGTCGGCGGCGGCCGCGTTGGCCTCGACCTGGGCGACGGACTTGGCGCCGGGGATGGCGACCACGCCCGGGTGGGAGACGACCCAGGCCAGGGCGACCTGGGCCGGGGTGGCCTGGTGGGCCTGGGCCAGCTCGCGCAGGGCCGACAGCACCGGCTCGGCCCGACGCAGGTTCTCGGCCGAGAAGAGCAGATTCCCGGCCCGCACCCCACCGGGGGCGGTGTCGGCGGTGTACTTGGCGGCCAGCACCCCCTGGGCGAGCGGGCTGTAGGCGATGACCAGGCGGCCGGCGGCGGCCGCGTACGGCAGCAACCGGCGCTCGGGCCGGCGGGTGAGCAGGCTGTAGCGGACCTGGTTGGAGACGACCGGGCCGCCCAGGTCGGCCTCGGCGGCCTGCCAGCGGCTCAGGCTGTAGTTGCTCACCCCGACCTGGCGGATCAGCCCGCCGGCCTGGAGGGTGCGCATGCCGGCCATGGTCGAGCGCTGGGGGACGAGCGGGTTGGGCCAGTGGACCTGGTACAGGTCGAGGTGGTCGGTGCCGAGGCGGGCCAGGCTGCCCCGGGCCGCGGCCGCCACCCGGTCCCGGGTCGGCCAGGTCGGGGTGACCTTGGAGGCCAGGACCACGGAGTCGCGGGTCACCGGGTCGGCCAGGGCCCGGCCCAGGAGGCGCTCGGACTCGCCGCGGCCGTACAGCTCGGCGGTGTCGATCAGGGTGATGCCGAGCGCCCGGGCACGGTCGACCACGGCCAGGGCCTCGGCCGGGCCGAACTGGGCGCCCCAGCCCCACTCGGGGGAGCCGAACTGCCATGCGCCAAGGCCGATGACCGACATCCGCAGGCCGCAGGCCTCGACGTAGCGCACGCTGGTCGTCCCCTCCCACAGCTGGCCGTTGGGGATGCAGCATTCCGCAGCCGGGCCGGCGGCAAACCCGGTGGGGCTGTGGACAGCCGGTCGCACCCGGTCCGGCTGCCGGCTACCCTCCCGGTTTGCCGATTGGGGGCCAGCCGTGTGGGCGCCGATCCCGGCCCCTGTCAGGCGGTGCGGCGGCCGGCGAAGGCGTGCAGGTCCAGCACCGGGGCCATCGGCGCCGGCGCCGGGACGGCGGCCGCAGGGGGTCGCGGCGGCAGGAACCCGATGGCCGGGACGGGGGCCGGCTCGGCGAGGGCGAGGGTCTCGGCGACCTCGAAGAAGAGCTCGGCCAGGCCGAGGCGCAGGGCGGCGCAGACGGCCTCCAGGACCTCCGAGGAGGCCTCCTTGCGGCCTCGCTCGACCTCCGACAGGTAG
The DNA here is from genome assembly GCA_045807325.1 of Actinomycetes bacterium. Taxonomy (GTDB): domain Bacteria; phylum Actinomycetota; class CALGFH01; order CALGFH01; family CALGFH01; genus CALGFH01. The sequence continues at coordinate 5,772 of JBJMHP010000220.1, forward strand.
GTCAGCGACACCCCGGCGGCGGTGGCCACCTCCCGCAGGGTGCGGCCCTGGGCCAGGCGCCGGCGTCGCAGCGCCTCCCCGACCGCCTCCCGCAGCTTCACCCGCCCGCGACCTCGTCGATCAGGCCGTACTCGAGCGCCTCGGTGGCCGAGAACCAGGTGTCGCGCTCGGTGTCGCGGTGGATGCGGTCCACCGGCTGGCCGGTGGCGTCGGCCAGGAGCTGGTCGATGCGGGCCCGCTGGCGCAGGATCTCCTCGGCGGCCCGCTCCAGGTCGGTGGCCTGGCCCTGGAACTGGCCGGCCCACGGCTGGTGGATCAGGACCCGGGCGTTGGCGGTGGCCCGCCGCCGGCCCTTGGTCCCCGAGGCCAGCAGCACCGACGCCATCGAGGCGGCCATGCCGGCGCAGGTGGTGGCGACCGGGCAGGACAGTCCCTGGATGGTGTCGACGATGGCCAGGCCGCTCAGGACCTCGCCGCCGGGCGAGTTGATCCGCAGCTCGATCGGCTCGGAGGGGTCCTCGCCCTCCAGGTACAGCAGGCGGGCCATCACGTCGTTGGCCCGCTCGGTGTCGATCGGCCCCGACAGCAGGATGACCCGGCGCCGCAGCAGCCGGTCGACCGGGTCGATGGGGCGGTCGAAGGACTCGGTGAAGGTCCCGATGCTCATGGGTGCACGGTACCGGACTGGCGGTCCGGAGACGACCCGTTCCGCCGAGGGCGAACCCGGTAGGATCGGGCCCCCGACCCGGACCCCCGGAAAGGCGGCCATGGCCAGGTTCCACGAACTCGAGGGCTTCGTGATCGTGACCGGCTGGGGGGTGCTGTTCCTGTTCGGGGTCGGCCTGTTCATCACCAAGCGCGACGCCAACCGGGTCTACTGGGCGCTGCTGACCGTGCTCCAGGTGCTGCTCGTCATCCAGCTCCTGGCCGGGCTGGTCCTGTTCGCCGAGGGCGGCCGGCCGGCGGTCCTGCACTACCTGTACGGGGCGGTGTTCCCGGCGCTGGTCATCGGGGTCTGCCACCTGTTCACCCGGGGCCTGGAGAAGCCGCCGTACCACCTGTTCTTCACCATCGGGGCGTTCTTCGTGTTCGGGCTGACGGCCCGGGCGCTGATGACCGGCCTGGGGATCGGCTGACCCGTGGCCCGTGACCGGCTACTCTATCGTTCAACCCTCCGGCCCGCCCGATTTGCAAGGACCCGGCTCCGCCCCCTAGATAGAGGCAGCGTCCACTCCGACCCGAGGATGGCCATGCAGCCCCGTCGTCGCGTTCCCGTCCGCTGGCTCGCGGTGACGGCCATCGTCCTGGCCGCCGCCGGCTGCACCCCCCGGAGCGTCACCGAGCAGGGTCGGGCCATCTACGACCTCTACAACCTGTTCCTGTACATCGCCGCGGTCGTGTTCCTGATCGTGTCGACGCTGGTCATCTGGTCGGTGGTCCGCTACCGGCGCCGTGACGACGAGCTCCCCACCCAGACCCACGGCAACAACCGGCTGGAGATCGCCTGGACCCTCATCCCCACGGTGATCGTGCTGGTCCTGTTCGTGTTCACCATCCAGGCCCAGAACAGGGTCCTGGACCACTCCGGCCAGGCCGACGTCAACGTCACCGTCACCGCCTTCCAGTGGAGCTGGCGCTTCACCTACGAGGGCACCGGGGCCGAGGTCCTCGGCACCCCCGAGACCGTCCCCGAGATGGTCCTGCCGGTGGGCCAGCGGGTCCGGGTCAAGCTGGTCTCGGCGGACGTGGTCCACTCCTTCTATGTGCCCCAGACCCTGTTCAAGCGCCAGGCCATCCCCGGGACGGTCAACCAGTTCGACCTCACCTTCGACAAGGTCGGCCTCTACCACGGCCAGTGCACCCAGTTCTGCGGCCTCCAGCACACCGACATGACCTACCGGGTGCGGGTCGTCACCCAGGGCGAGTACCAGACCTGGCTGGCCGCGGCGAGCCGTCGCGGCCAGGCCGGGCGACCGGGAACCTAAGGAGCGACAACCCAACCATGGCCACCACCGAGCTTCCCCTCCCGGCCCTCCCCGAGGCCCACCACGAGGAGCCGGGCGGCATCGTCGACTGGCTGACCACCGTCGACCACAAGAAGATCGGCCTGCTCTACATCTTCACCTCGTTCGCGATCTTCCTGGCCGGCGGCGTCCTGGCCCTGATCGTGCGCCTCGAGCTGGCCCAGCCGGGCCTCCAGGTGCTGGGCGAGAACACCTACAACCAGGTGTTCACCATGCACGGCACCCTGATGATCTTCCTGTTCGCCGCCCAGGTGTCCACCGGGCTGGCCAACTACCTGGTCCCGTTGCAGATCGGGGCCGCCGACGTGGCCTTCCCCCGGGCCAACGCCATGTCCTACTGGCTGTATCTGTTCGGTGCCCTGATCGTCCTGTCCAGCTTCTTGGTGGCCGGCGGCCCGGCCGCATCCGCTTGGACTGCCTATCCGCCGCTGTCGACCAAGTACCTGCAGGGCGCGGGCATGGACCTGTGGATCATCGGGCTGGCGGTGGTCGGCGTGGCCGGCATCCTGGGCGCGGTCAACCTGGTCACCACCATCTTCCGGCTGCGCATGCCGGGCATGACCATGTTCCGGATGCCGCTGTTCACCTGGGGGGTGCTGGTCAACCAGCTGCTGATCCTGTTCGCCTTCCCGCCGCTCACGGTGGTGTTCGCGCTGCTGTTCCTGGAGCGCAACTTCGGGGCCCAGTTCTTCGACCCGACCTTCGGCGGCAGCCCCATCCTGTTCCAGCACATCTTCTGGTTCTTCGGCCACCCCGAGGTCTACATCATCATCCTGCCCATCTTCGGGATCATCTCCGAGGTCGTCCCCGTCTTCTCCCGCAAGCCGCTGTTCGGCTACCGGGCGATGGTGTTCGCCTTCTTCGGCATCGCCGCCCTGTCGTTCGGGGTCTGGGCCCACCACATGTTCGCCACCGGCCTGGTCTACCTGCCCTACTTCTCGATCATGTCGCTGCTGATCGCCGTGCCCACCGGGATCAAGATCTTCAACTGGATCGGGACCATGTGGCGCGGCTCGATCACCTTCTCGACGGCCATGCTGATGGCGTTGGGGTTCATCCTGGTGTTCGTGATCGGCGGCATCACCGGCATCTTCCTGGCCTCGCCGCCGATCGACTTCGCCGTCAACGACACCTACTACGTGGTCGCCCACTTCCACTACATCATGGTCGGCGGGCTGCTGTACGGGATGTTCGCCGGCTTCTACTTCTGGTTCCCCAAGTTCACCGGGCGGCTGCTGTCGGAGCGGCTTGGCCGCTGGAACTTCGTGACCTTCCTGGTCGGCTTCAACCTCACCTTCTTCCCCCAGTTCCTGGTCGGGCTGGACGGCATGCCCCGGCGCATCGCCGACTACCAGATCCAGCGCTGGGCGTCGGCCAACCTGCTCTCGAGCCTCGGGGCGTTCCTGATGGCCGTGTCGGTGCTGGTGTTCCTCTGGAACTTCCTGGTGTCGATCCGCCGCGGCCAGCCGGCCGGGGACGACCCGTGGGAGGGCAACAGCCTGGAGTGGGCGACCAGCTCCCCGCCGCCATCGCACAACTTCCACCACCTGCCCGAGGTCCACTCGGAGCGGCCGACCTTCGACTACCGCCACCGCCACGACCCGGCGTTCGCCAGCCACCACACCGACCCCGAGCGCAGGCCGGATCGGGGCTGAGGGCGATGACCGACGAGGCGGGGATCCTGCTGCGGGTGTCGATCTTCGGGCTGGTGGCCGCGGTGATCTACTGGTTCCTGAGCTACGAGGCCTTCGGCACGGTGGCGCTGCTGCTGCTGGGGGCCGGCCCCGGCTTCGCCGGCCTGGTCCTGATCCAGGAGCAGCGCCAGCGCGGCGGCACCGGCGAGACGCGGGCCAACGCCCTGCGCCGGCTGGCCGGCATCCCGCCCCAGGACCCGCCCGGCCCCGAGGACCTGGAGGCCGAGGACCTGGGGGTGCTGCCGCTGCCCACCGTCTGGCCGCTGGCCGCCGCCCTGGGGTTCACGATCCTGTTCACCGGCCTGATCTACGGCCTGTGGCTGGTCATCCTCGGCCTGGGCCTGATCGGCTACGCCGCCTGGGGCTGGCTGGCCGCGGTCAACCGCGAGAACCGCTACGGCCGCGTCCAGGCCAGCACCAGGGCGCCGTCCCCCCAGTCGGGCCCGGTCTCGGACCCCAACCCCCAGCCGAACCCGGCCGACGCCGACCGGCAGGGCGGGGAGTCGGAGACCGGCGCCGGCTAGGCGCGCGCCGGCGCCCTCTGTCGGCGCTGGCCGGCTCAGCTGCCGTGCTGCCCGGTGCCGGCCGGTTCCCGCTCGCCGTCGGTGGCCGCCGGCTCCAGGCTGACCGTCTCGTAGCCGCCGTCGGGGGTGCGGCTGAGGCGGACGCCGGCGTTGATGCGGGCCGGCCGCAGCCGGGTGCGGCTCAGGCTCTTGCAGGTCCAGTAGGTGACCAGGAAGGTCAGGATGGGGGCGATGACCAGGCTCCACTGGAGGATGCGGGTGATGGTCTCGACCGTGACGTTGAGCAGCACTCCGAAGATGTCGTTGCCGCCCTCCAGGAACATGATGAAGAACACCATCAGGCCGGCGGCGCCGATGCCGGTGCGGACCGGGGTGTCGCGGGGGTGGTCGAGCAGGTGGTGCTCGGCCCGGTCCCTGGTGAAGCGGCGCTCGATCCACGGCCACAGGGTCAGGATCCCGAAGGCGACGCCCGGGAACAGGATGGCCGGCCAGAACACCTCGGAGATGGTGAAGCCCCACAGGGTCAGGTCCCAGGGCGGCCCCAGTCGCAGGGCGCCGTCCAGGAAGCCGATGTACCAGTCGGGCTGGGCCGGCGAGGTCACGTTGTAGGGCACGAACGGCCCGTACTGCCACACCGGGTTGATCTGGCCAAGGCCGCCCAGCAGGGCGAGCACGGCGGTGACGAACAGCAGCAGCGACACCGACTTGAAGGTCTGCTCGGGCCACAGCCGCTTGCCGACCACGTTGCGCTCGCTGCGGCCGGGGCCCGGGAACTGGGTGTGCTTCTGCAGCACCAGGATGGCGATATGCACCGCGACCAGGGCCAGCAGCAGCGCCGGGATCAGCATGATGTGGAACACGAACAGCCGCGAGATGATGTCGGGGGCCGGGAACTCGCCGCCGAACAGCAGGTAGGTGACCCAGGTGCCGACCACCGGGATGGCCAGGGTGACCGAGTAGAAGATGCGCAGGCCGATGCCGGACAGCAGGTCGTCGGGGAGCGAGTAGCCGGTGAAGCCCTCGCCCAGGGCCAGGAACAGCAGCCCGATGCCGATCAGCCAGTTGACCTCGCGGGGGCGGCGGAAGGCGCCGGTGAAGAAGATCCGGCACAGGTGGATCACGATGGCGGCCACGAACACCAGGGCCGCCCAGTGGTGGATCTGGCGCATCAGCAGCCCCGCCCTGACCTCGAACGACAGCCGCAGCACGGAGTTGTAGGCGGCCGACACCTCCGAGCCGCGCAGCGGGGCGTACGGGCCCTGGTAGACGACCTCCCTGATCGACGGGGTGTAGAAGAAGGTCAGGAAGGTGCCGGTGAAGATCAGCACGACCAGGCAGAACAGGGCGATCTCGCCGAGCAGGAACGACCAGTGGTCGGGGAAGACCTTGCGCAGGGTCGCCCGGGCCAGGCTGGCCGTGCCCAGCCGCTCGTCCAGGTACTTGAAGGTCCGCTCCATGATGCTCATTGTCTGCCTCGATCCCAGAACGCCGGGCCGACCGGTTCGGTGAAGTCGCCCTGGGCGATGAGCACCCGCTGCTCGTCGACGCCCAGGGGCAGCTGGGGCAGGGGGCGGGCGGCCGGGCCGAAGAACGGCTTGGCCCCGTCCGAGACGTCGAACTGCGACTGGTGGCAGGGGCAGATGAGCGACTGGCTCTCGGCCCGGTACAGGCCCACCGGGCAGCCCGCGTGGGTGCAGATCTTGGAGTAGGCGACATGGGTGCCCTCGGGGACGCCGGCCATCCGCTCCGGCGGCAGCCGCAGGCTGCCCGGCCGGACGTGGATCAGCAGCGCCTGGGCGTCGGCGGTGCCCTCGTGGCCCTCGGGGAACACGGTCAGGAAGCCGTCCTGGGGCACCTGGTCGAGGCTGACCGGCTGGCCCTCCTCGTCGACCACTCGCAGGCCCCGTCGCCACGGGGTCACCTTGAGGCTGTTGCCGGGGGCCGGGCCCAGCGACAGCACCGGCAGCAGCAGGGCCAGTCCGAGGGCTCCGCCGGCCCCGGCGAGCAGCCCGACGAGTAGCGAGCGGCGGCCCAGGACCGGGCCGACCTCCTCGGTCAGGGCCATCTCGAAGGCCTGGCGGCCGGCGGCGCCGCTGGTCAGCTCGTGGCGCTCCTCGACCACCTCGCGGGCGTCCAGCAGGTGGTTGGCCCAGAGGCCGAGGGCGATCCCGAGCCCGCCGAAGGCGATGGCGAACAGGACCCCCTCGATCTGGGTCTGGCCGCCGGCGAAGTAGACGATGAACAGCCCGATCCCGGCCACGATGGCCACCGCCAGGCCGACCGCGGCCCGCCGCTCGGCCCTGCGCTGGCCGCCGGTCATCGCCTGGTC
>JBJMHP010000221.1:0-49343 GCA_045807325.1 Actinomycetes bacterium
GCCCCTGCTCGGCGAGCACGGCCGGGTAGACGCCGGTCGCGAGCGAGCGGACCTCGTCGATCGTCGCGTCGACCCCGCCGCCGAGCTCCATCAGCACGTCGGCCTCGCGCGGCGAGTCGGGCCGCAGCCGAGCGGCCGCCAGCTCGAGCTGGATGCGCAGCCCTACGAGCCGTTGCTGCGCGCCGTCGTGCAGGTCACGCTCGATGCGGCGGCGCTCGGCCTCGGCCGAGTCGACGGCCCGATCGCGGCTGGCCTGGAGGGCCTCGACCCTGGCCCGCAGCTGGCTGTCGCTGGGCCCGAGCAGGGCCAGGGCGAGCGCGCCGTGGGCGGTGGCCATGGCCTTGACCGCCCAGGCCGCGACGACGCACAGGGCGGCCCCGACCACGCAGGCCAGGAGCGCCTCGGGCAGGGTGTCGAGCACGAAGTAGCTGCGGTCGCCGTTGCTGAACAGGGCGACCTCGCCGGAGGACGGGATCCAGTACCACAGCGGCGCCGTGAGCCCTCCCAGCCCGAAGCTCCACAGGGTGGTGGTGACCACGAACCAGACAATCCCGAGCGGGAACAGCAGGATCAGGTAGGTGAGGTCCTTCCAGGTGGCGGGGTCGCCGGCCAGCACCCGGGCCCGCCGCCACAGCGACCCGGGGGGGATCGGCCGGTACGGCTCGGGGATGTGGACGCCCAGCATGGCCCGCACCCAGCGGCGCTCCAGCCAGGCCCCGCCCCGCCAGGCCAGCAGGGTCAGGGCCAGCACCAGGACCCCGACCCAGATGATCAGCAGGCCCGCGCCGAGGGCCAGGCCGACGGACAGGATGCTGAACCAGGCCAGGCCGACGAACATGCTGGCCAGCAGGTAGATCGTGGCCGTCCAGGTGCGGAGCTGGAGCGGCGCGGCCAGCACCCGCCAGATCCCCCCGCCTCCCGGCGTCCCCGCCGCCTGCTCGACCGCCATCGCCCGCTCCTTGGGTGTCGCCTCGATCTTGCCAGGTCGAGGCTAAGCGGCGGGGACCCGCCCGCCCATCAGGCAGCCTGGCCAACCCAGGTAGGGACAACCCGAATGGGTCGACGACACCGCCGGGGCGTGGACAGCGCCGAGCGTCCATCCGCTTGGGGACTGTGGACAGCCCGGGTCGCCGTGGCCGGCGATGGGCTACGCTGGCGCCTGTCGTGGCGGGGGCTGGTTGAATGGCGCCCGGTCGTCGTGTACCCGCCACCGTGGAGCCTGCCTCATGTGTACTGCTGTCCGGATTGTCGTTGCCGCCGCCGAAGCGGAGCGGCGGCTTGCGCTGCGTCGGGCCGCGGTGACGGCCGAGTGGGAGGTGGTGGGTGAGGCCGACGGGCCCGAGGCGGCCTACGCCGAGGCGGTGGAGCGCCGGGCCCGCTTTCTGGTGCTGGACGCCAGTGCCGCCGGTCCCCGGCCCGAGGTGCTGGTCCGCCGGCTCCGCTCGACCAGCCCGAACGCCTTCGTGGTCGGGGTCGGCGAGGTCCAGGGGGTCGACGCCACCGTCGCCGCCGACGCCCTCGAGGGCCTGCGCGACGTCATGCGTGACCTGCTGCACGAGAGCGGCGACCACCAGCACGCCTGAGCGCGACCCGCTCGGGATGGGGGCCGGGTGGCGCCGGTCCCAGGCGGTCACGACGGCCGAGAACTCGGGATGGTGGGAGCCGGGCAGGACCAGGAACCCGAACGTGCGGAAGTGGTCGATCTGCGCATCGGTGAGCATGCCGGCACCCCGGCCGAATTATCGCAGTGCGGTCTGGCGGGTGCGGTACGGGGCGGCCAGGTGGCGGCCGCCGGGGGCGGTGTGGCGGCCCTGGTAGGCGAAGGCGATCAGCACCAGGACGCCGAGGGTGAAGGAGCTGAGGCCGACGCCGACCAGGGGGAGGGTCCGGTTGGGGCCGGTGTAGGCAAGGGGGCAGGAGCGGGCCAGGGAGTGCTCGACCCAGGCCAGTGGGGTCGCCTTGCCGGGGGTGCGGACGACGGCCCGGACGGCGCGCATGCCGCTCAGGGAGACCTTGGCCTGCCACTCGAAGGTGCCGGCGGTGGTGGTGGTGATCCGGCCGCGGGACAGGGTGCGGTCGGAGGCGGGGTCGACCAGGGCCACGTCCAGGCGGGTCCGCTCGGGCATGCCGGTGCCCATGGTGGTGGCGCCGTCGCAGGTCAGGTCGTCGAGGCCGACGTAGGTGACGGCGCTCGCGGGCTGGGCGAGGGCGAGGAGGGCGAACGCGGTCAGGCCGATCGTGGTTGCTCGGCGCCACCGCATGAGAACCGACTCCTCCTGTGTGTCGGCGTCCGGTCGCCGCACGCCCATGCCGCGCGGTCTCCCGGAGAGCCTGCGCTCTCTTGACGATACGGAAACCTGCCCAGACGGACGCATCCGCAACACTACGGAACCATACGTATGGATCGGCCGGTTCGGCCGGGTCACTCCTCGGTCTGGAGGTCGGCCGAGTCGACCAGCAGGCGGCCCCGGCCGGGGAGGTCCTGGGCGACGACCTCGAGCGACAGGCTGGAGCCGGGCGCGGCGGTGCGGTGCTCGACGGCCAGCTGCCGCCAGCGGCCGCCGGGCAGGGTGTAGCCGGCCTGGTCGGCGCTGACCTCGCGGCCGCCGGCGAGCTCGCGCAGGGCCAGGACGACCTGGCCGCCGTCGGGGGCGAGGACCCAGACCACGCCCTCGTAGGTGGTGTCGGCCCGGGTGGTGGCCGCGTCCCGCCGGACCAGGCCGGCCGGGCGCCCGGAGGACGGGCCTGGCGCGACCGCGACCGCCCAGCGGCCCGACGCCCCGCCCTGGACCCGCTGGAGGGTGGCCCGGCCCAGGGCCGTCCAGCCGCCCAGGTCGCGCTCGAAGTCGCCGTCGGCGAGGAGGTTGCCCGGGGTGGGGCGGATCGGCTGGGGCGCCGGGCCGGTGGTGGTCGGGCCCGTGGTTGCCGGGGCGGTGGTGGCGGCGGCCTGGGCCCGGGTGGTGGCCGGCCCGGCGGGCCCGCGGGCGGTCCCGGTGTCGCGGGTCAGCAGGGCGATCACGGCCGAGATGGCGGCCAGGCTGAGCATGGCCACCAGGAACAGCTGCTGCAGCGGGGACAGGCCGAACCGCCTGGAGGGTTCGGCCAGGTGCCTGGGACGGGAGGCACGGTCAGCCATGCGCGAATACTGGGCCGCCCGAGGCCGGCCCGGCAACAACGGGACGCCGCGGCCCCGTCCGCGGCCCGGTCGCCGCCTCAGCCGCCGCGGACCTGGGAGGCGATCTGGGCCAGCACGCCGTTCACGAACCGGCCCGAGTCGGCGGTGGAGAGCAGCTTGGCCAGCTCGATCGCCTCGTCGAGGACGACCGCGGTGGGGACCTCGGGCCGGGCGGCCAGCTCGAAGGCGGCCAGGCGGAGCAGGTTGCGGTCGACCAGCGGCATCCGCTCGATCGTCCAGTGCTCGGCGGCGTCGGTGATGCGGGCGTCCAGCTCGGGCAGGAGCCCGGCGACGCCGTCGACCAGCTCGACGGTGTAGGCGTCGGGGGCGCCGGCCTCGGGGTCATGGCGGTGGCGGGCCAGGACCTCGGCCACGGGCCGGTCCAACAGGTCGGCCTCGAACAGGATGTCGAGGGCGCGCCGGCGCGCGGCCGAGCGGGTGCCTGGCGCGGTCACCTCGTCGCTCACTGCACTCGGGTCAGGTACGCCCCCGAGCGGGTGTCGACCTTGATCCGGTCGCCGGTCTCCACGAACAGCGGCACCTGGACCAGGGCGCCGGTCTCGACGGTGGCCGGCTTGGTCGCGCCCGAGACCCGGTCGCCCTTGACGCCGGGCTCGGTCTCGGTCACCTCGAGCTCGACCGCGGCCGGGAGCTCGACCCCGATGGCGGTGCCCTCGTAGAAGGTCACGTAGGGGGTGGCGCCGTCGCTGAGCCAGTTGGCGGCGCCGCCGACCGCGTCGGCGTCGACCGCCGACTGGTCGTAGGTCTGGGTGTCCATGAAGTGGAAGCCGGTGTCGTCGCGGTACAGGTACTGCATCTCCCGCTTCTCGAGGATGGCCACCTCGACCGGCTCGTCGGCCCGGAAGGTCTTGTCCAGGGTGCGCCCGGTGCGGACGTTCTTGAGCTTGGTGCGGACGAACGCGCCGCCCTTGCCCGGCTTCACGTGCTGGAACTCGACGACGTTCATGAGGTTGCCGTCGAGGTTGAGCGTCATGCCGTTCTTGAGGTCATTGGTGGTCGCCATTCCGTCACCCTACCAGGTGTCGGTCGACCACCTGGGCCAGCACGGTCAGCGGGACGCCGCCGGTGCCCAGCACCAGGTCGTGGAAGGCGCGCAGGTCGAAGCGGCCGCCCAGGCGGTCCTGGGCCAGGCCCCGGAGTCGGACCAGCTCGAGGCGGCCGACCATGTAGGCCAGGGCCTGGCCGGGATCGGCCACGTAGCGGTCGACCTCGTTCTCGATGTTGGTCCGGGTGAGGGCGGAGTTGGCCAGCAGGTAGTCGATCGCCTGGTCGCGGCCCCAGCCGAAGGCGTGCATGCCGGTGTCGACCACCAGCCGGCAGGCCCGCCAGCTGTCGAACGACAGCATGCCGAAGCGCTCCAGGTCGCCCGAGTAGAGGCCGAGCTCGTCGGCCAGCCGCTCGGTGTACAGGGCCCAGCCCTCGCTGAAGGCGGTGACGTAGCCGAAGCGCCGGAACCGGGGCAGCTCCTCCAGCTCCTGGGCCAGGGCGAACTGGACGTGGTGGCCGGGCACGCTCTCGTGGAAGGCCAGGGCCTCGTACTCGTAGCGGGTCCGGGTCTCGGGGGCCGAGGTGTTGAGCCAGTGGACGCCCGGGTGGCTGCCGTCAGCGGCCGGCGGTTGGTAGTAGCCGAGCACGGAGTCCCTGGCCTCATAGGCGCTCATTTCGTCGACCCGGCAGGGGGCCTTGGGCACCCGGCCGACGACCGCCGGCAGGGCGGCGGTGGCCCGCGCCAGGGCGTCGCGGCCGGAGGCGAGGATCTCGGCCGCGGTCCCGAACCGCAGCGCCGGGTCGTCGCGCAGCCGGTGGAGGATCTGCTCCATGTCGGCGGTGCCGAGCACCCTGGCGCCCAGCTCCCGGTACTCGTCGGTCAGCCCGGCGACCAGGTCGAGGCCCAGCTGGTGGAGCTCGGCCGGGTCGCGGTCGGTGGTGGTGTGCCGGCCGACGGCGGCCAGGTAGACCGCCTCGCCGCCGGGGACGTGGGCCAGGCCGCAGCGGTCGTCGGGGCGGGCGCGGTCGGTGACCTGGCCGGCCAGCAGGTCGCGGTAGCGGGCCATGGCCGGCCGGACCGACCCGGCGACGATCTCGGCCAGCCGGTCGCGGAACCTGCCGGCGTCGACGCCCGGCGGGGGCGGCGGCACCAGCAGCGGGTCGTCGGCGACCGGGCCGGCCAGGTAGGTGTCGAGCTGGAGGATGGCCGCGCGGACACCCAGGGCCGGCGGGGTGCGGCCGTTGGCCAGCCCGGCCCGCAGCCGGTCGCCGGCCTGGTCCAGACAGCCGCCCAGCTTGGCGCAGCGCTCGGTGTAGTCGGCGGCCTGGGCTGGCGTGGCCAGGGCGACCTTGGGGACCAGGCCGAGCACGGCTGTCTGGATGCCGCTCTGGGTGGCCGACACGGTCAGCTCGGGCCAGCGGGCGGCCAGCTCGGCCCGGCGGTCGGCCAGGCCGCGGCCCAGCATGGCCAGGGTGATGCGGTCCTGGGGGTCGAGCGGGGCGCCGTCGATCCCGGCCAGCCGGCGCTGCAGGTCGGCCAGCCGGCGGTCGGTCTCGGCCTCGGCCGCCTCCGACAGGTCGGGGACCTCGGCGTCCCAGCCGTGGACCCCGTACACGGTGGCCTCGAACGGCGAGGCGTCCATGGTCACCTGGAAGTACCGCTCGGCCAGCTCGGCCAGGTCGCGGTTCACCGCGCCTGCGGCGTGGCGGCCTCGGCCTTCCGGCCAGGGGCTCCACGCCGCTCCCTCCCTTCGTTGTCGCAGGTAGCTGCTAGGTTCCGGTGATGAGCCGCTACCGCCTGTACCCCACCGCCGCGCAGGAGAAAGCACTCCTGGAGCACTGTGCGCACGCCCGGTACGTGTGGAACCTGGCGGTGGAGCAGCGCGAGTGGTGGCAGCCCGGCCGCCCGGTGCCAGGGTACAGCGAGCAGTGCCGGCAGCTTTCGGAGGCCCGGGCCGCGTCCCCGTGGCTGGCGACGGGCAGCGTGATCGTCCAACAGCAAGCCTTGCGGGACTTTCACGCCGCCTACGCCGCCTGGTTCGCTTCGCTCAAGCAGTGGCGCATGCGCCACGCCATCACGCCGCCGGAGCAGCGGCCAGCCGCACCGTCCCCGCCGTCGTGGCGCAAACGCGGACGCCGCGAAGGCTTCCGGATCGTCGCCGTCGACCCCCAGGACGTGCGGCGCGTGAGCCGCGGTTGGGGTGTGGTGCTGGTCCCCAAGCTCGGCTGGGTCAGGTTCCGCTGGTCCCGTGCCGTGCCCGCCGCCAGGTCCTACCGGGTTACCCGGGACCGCGCCGGCCGCTGGTATGTCGCCTTCGCGGCAGTCCCACCCGCCATCCCCGCGCCCGGCAACGGCCAAGTGGTCGGGGTCGACCGGGGCGTTGCAGTGTCGGTCGCGCTTTCGACCGGTAAGTTGCTCAAGGCTCCTGGGCTGCGCCCGGGCGAGCGGCTGCGGCTTCGGCTGCTGGAGCGCCGCCTGGCCCGCCAGCGCACGGGGTCGCGCCGCCGGGAGAAGACCAGGCTCGCTATCGCCCGCCTCAAGGTCAGGCAGACCGACCGTCGCCGGGACTGGACCGAGCAGGTCAGCACCGACCTCGCGCGGCGGTTCGACTTGATCTGCGTCGAGGACCTGGACGTGCGGGCGCTGACCCGCAGCGCCAGCGGCACCGTCGAGCAGCCTGGCCGCAACGTCCGGCAGAAGGCCGGGCTGAACCAGGCGATCCTCGCCGCCGGGTGGGGCGGGTTGGTGAACCGGCTGGAGCACAAGGCTCCTGGCCGGGTCGTGAAGATCCCCGCCGCCTATACCAGTCAGCGCTGCTCGGCGTGCGGGCACGTGGCAGCGGAGAGCCGCCAGAGCCAAACGGCCTACCGCTGTGTCGCCTGCGCATGGACCGGCAACGCGGACTACAACGCGGCCAGGAACATCGCGGCGGCCGGACAGGTCGTTGCTGCGCGGGGAGGCCAGGAATCGCCCGGGCCGCTGAACCGCGAACCACCCACGCTCGGGGTTGTCGCCTAGCCCGTGGGAATCCCTGTCCGGCCAGGGCAGGGAGGATGTCAAAGCTCCAGCAGCTCCTTGGGGGTGGTGGTGAGCAGCTCGTGGCCGCCGGGGCGGGCCACGGCCAGGTCCTCGATGCGGACCCCGCCGAACCCGGGCAGGTAGACGCCGGGCTCGACGGTGACCGGGGTGCCGGCGGCGATGCGGTCCCGTGAGCCGGCCCGCAGCCGGGGGGCCTCGTGGATCTCCAGGCCGATCCCGTGGCCGGTGGGGTGCGGGAAGGAGTCGCCCAGCCCGGCCTCGGTGATCGGCTGGCGGCAGGCCCGGTCGACCTCGCCGCCGGCCACCCCGGCCTGCAGGCAGGCCAGCCCGGCCGCCTGGGCGCCGCGGACCAGCTCGTGCAGGTCGCGCTGGCGCTGGGAGGCCCGGCCGAGCACGACCGTGCGGGTCATGTCGGCGCAGTAGCCGTCGACCCGGCCCCCGAAGTCGAGCTTGACCAGGTCACCGGCGGCCAGCGGCCGGTCGCCGGGGCGGTGGTGGGGCTCGGCGGCCTGCTCACCGAAGGCGACGATGGTTCCGAAGGCCAGGCCGTCGGCGCCCAGGCGGCGCATGGCCAGCTCCAGGTCGACCGCGACCTGGCGTTCGGTCATGCCGGCCCGCAGGGTCGGGAGCAGCCCGGCCAGGGCCTCGTCGCCGAGCCGGGCCGCCTCGCGCATGGCGGCCAGCTCGCGCTCGTCCTTGACCTCGCGCAGCTCCTCGACCAGGGGCGGGGCCGGCATGACGGCCTGGCCGGGCAGGCCCGAGCGCAGCCGCTGGCCCTCACCCCAGGTGAGCCCGGCCGGCTCGAAGCCGAGGCCGTCGCCGGAGGTGCGCACCACCCCGCCGACGGCCCCGACCAGGTCGCCGGGGGCGAGCACGACCTCGGCCCCGGGGACCTCGGCCTCGGCCTGGTGGCGGTAGCGGCCGTCGGTGAAGAACACGGTGCGGTCGTGCAGCAGCAGCAGGGCTCCGTAGGTGCCGGTGAAGCCGGTCAGGTAGCGGACGTTGGCCGGCCTGGTGACCAGCAGGGCCGACAGGTCGGCGTGGGCCAGCAGGCCGCGCAGGGCCTGGCGTCTGGCCTCGGTGTAGGCATGACCGTCGTTGGGCACGCGTGATCCTTTCCCCCGGGCTGCCCCGGTCCATCTTGCCAACCCGGCTCAGGGGCGGCGAGCCAGCAGGTCGGCGGCGGCCCGCAGGCCGAGGTCGTAGCTGGCCGGGCCCAGGCCGGCGATCACGGCGGCCGCCACCGGGGCCACGGCCAGGTGGTGGCGCCAGCGCTCGCGGGCGTGGACGTTGGACAGGTGGACCTCGACCACCGGGATGCCGGCGGCCTCGACGGCGTCGCGGACGGCATAGGAGGTGTGGGCCAGCGCGCCCGGGTTGCACACGGCCGCGGCCACCCCGCGGCCGGCGGCGGCCAGCAGGGCCTCGACCAGGTCGCCCTCGTGGTCGGACTGGAGGCCCTCGACGGCCAGGCCGAGCTCGCCGGCCAGCTTGGCCAGCCGGTCCATGATCTGGTCCAGGTCCAGGGTGCCGTAGTGGCCGGGGTCGCGGCGGCCCAGCGAAGACAGATTCGGCCCGTGCAGGACCAGCACCAGCGGCCCCTGGCCGGCCACGGGCCAGGTCTTCATGCCGGGTCCTCCAAGGACCTGATGGCGGCGACCAGGACCTGGCGGTCGGGGGCGGGGACGACCTCGGGCTGGCCGGGGCGGCGCAGCAGGACCAGGCGCAGGCCGCCGCGGTGCTTCTTGTCGGTGGCCATGGCCGCCAGCACCTGGTCGGGGTCGAGGCGGACCCCGCCGACGGGCAGGCCCAGGGCGCCCAGCAGCCGGACGTGGCCGTCGGCCAGGCCCGGCCGGGCCAGCCCGATCGCCTCGGCCACCCTGGCCGCGAACACCATGCCCAGCGCCACCGCCTCCCCGTGCCGCAGCCCCCGGTAGCCGGCCAGCCGTTCCAGGGCGTGGCCGAGGGTGTGCCCGTAGTTGAGCACCAGTCGGCCCACCCGGCCGTCGCCGGCCTGCTCGTGCTCGTCGGCGGCGACCACGGCCGCCTTGACCCGGACCGCCCCCTCGACCAGGGGGGCGAGGGCGTCGGGGTCGGCGGCCACGGCCGGGCCGGCCCAGCGGGCCAGGGCCTCGGCCAGGGCGGGGTCGCCGGCCAGCCCGGCCTTGGCCACCTCGGCCAGGCCGGAGCGGACCTCGGCCGCCGGCAGCCCGGCCAGGGTGTCCAGGTCGGCCACCACCGCCACCGGCTGGTGGAAGGCCCCGACCAGGTTCTTGCCAGCGTCCAGGTCGACCCCGGTCTTGCCCCCGATGGCGGCGTCGACCATGCCGAGCACGGTCGTGGGCACGTTCACCAGGGGGACGCCGCGCAGCCAGGTGGCGGCCGCGAACCCGGCGACGTCGGTGGTGGCGCCGCCGCCGACGGCCACCACCGGGTCGGCCCGGCGGGTCGGGACGGCGGCCAGCCGCTCGTACAGGCCGGCCAGCACCTCAAGGCGCTTGGCCTCCTCCCCCGCCGGGACCTCCAGCCGGTGGACGGCCAGGCCGCGCCGGCCGAGGGCCCGACCGACCCGGTCGGCCACGGCGGCCACGGGCGCCGAGGCGACCACGGCCGCCGCCTCGGACCCGGGGAGCGGCGGCAGCAGCTCCTCCAGCCGGTCCACCAGCCCGGTCCCGATGAGCACCGGGTACCCGGCCCCGCCGGTCGCCACCCGCACCCGCGCCACCGGAGCCTCCCGGGCCTCCTCCGACGCCAACGAAGCGGACCACTTGCCGGCTGGATCTTTGCTCAACGGCCGGCCAGGGCGCCGACCCGGCGCCGGTACCACTCCATCACCTCGACGGCCACCTGCTCGACGTTGCGCCGGTCGGTGTCGATGGCCACGTCGCCGGCCGTCTCGTAGATGGGGCCGCGGGCCACCAGCAGGTCGCGGATGCGGCCGGCCCGGTCGGCGGTGTCGCCCAGCAGCGGCCGGTCGGTGACCCCGGTGAGGCGGCCGGCCAGGGTCTCGGGGGTGGCCCGCAGGTAGACCAGCAGCCCGGCCTGCTTGAGGGCGGTGCGGTTCTCGGCCGACAGCACGGCGCCGCCGCCGACCGCGATCACCCGGCCCGGCACCGAGATGGCCCGGTCGATGGCGGCCATCTCCCGCCGCCGGAGGCTCAGCTCGCCCTCACGCCGGAACAGCTCGGCGATGGTCATATGGGCGGCCCGCTCGATCATCAGGTCGGTGTCGACGAACTCCCGCCCCAGGGCGCGGGCGACCAGCCGGCCGACCGAGGTCTTGCCGGCCCCCATGAACCCGATGACCACGATGGTGGGCAGGATCTGACGCATGCCGGCAAGCCTAACAGCCCAGCCCGGCCAGGTAGGCATCGAGGTTGCGGCGGACCTCGGCCAGGGAGTCGCCGCCGGTCTTCTCGAGCAGGGCGTCGGCCAGGACCAGGGCGACCACGGCCTCGCCGACGACCCCGGCGGCGGGGACGGCGGTCACGTCCGAGCGCTGGACCACCGCCCTGGCCTTGTCCCCGGTGGCCACGTCCACGGTGTCCAGGGCCCGGACCAGGGTCGACAGCGGCTTCATGGCCGCCCGGACCCGCAGGGTCTCGCCGGTCGACATGCCGCCCTCGATCCCCCCGGCCCGCCCGGTGCGCCGCCGGGGCCGGCCCGCGCCGGTGCCGGGCACGATGGCGTCGTGGGCCCTGGACCCGGGGCGGGCGGCGCCCGCGAAGCCGTCGCCGACCTCGACCCCCTTGATGGCCTGGATGCTCATGAGCGCCCCGGCCAGGCGGGCGTCCAGCTTGCGGTCCCACTGGACGTAGGAGCCCAGGCCGGGCGGCAGCCCCCGGGCGACCACCTCGAACACCCCGCCCAGGGTGTCCCCGGCCGCCTTGGCCGCGTCGACCGCGGCCGCCATCCGGCCCTCGGCCTCCCCGTCCAGGCAGCGGACGGGCGAGGCGTCGATCTCGGTGAGGTCGGCCGCGGTGGGCACGGCCCGCGACCGGGTCGCCGCCGGGCCCAGCCGGACCACGTGGCTGAGCACGGCCACCCCGACCTGGGCGAGCAGGGCCTTGGCGGCCGCCCCGACGGCCACCCGGGCCGCGGTCTCGCGGGCCGAGGCCCGCTCCAGCACCGGCCGGGCCTCCTCGAAGCCGTACTTCTGCATGCCGGTCAGGTCGGCGTGGCCGGGCCGGGGCCGGGTCAGGGGCACACCCCGGCCGGTGGCCGTCGCCTCCGGGTCCTCGACCGGGTCGGGGCTCATCACCTCGGTCCACTTGGGCCACTCGCTGTTGTCGATGCGGAGGGCCAGGGGCGAGCCCAGGGTGCGGCCGTGGCGCAGGCCCCCGAGCACCTCGAGGCGGTCCTCCTCGAAGCGCATGCGCTTGCCGCGGCCGTAGCCGAGCCGGCGCCGGGCCAGCTCGCGGGCGATCTCGTCGCTGGTCAGGGGCACGCCCGCCGGCAGCCCCTCGAGCACGGCGACCAGCGCCGGCCCGTGCGACTCCCCGGCGGTCAGATAGCGCAGCATCGAGCGGATGCTAGCGGAACCGGCCCCCTGGGCCGGCAGGCCGGACGGGTTCTGGGAAGCGTGATTGCCGCTAGGAGCCGACCAGGGCGCGGGCGTACCAGGCAGCCACGTCGGCGCCGGCCAGGACGCCGAGCAGGGCGCCAGCGACCAGCCAGGGGCCGAACGGCAGCAACGACTTGCGGGTGAGGCCAAGCAGCAGGATCGCGCCGACGCCGGCCAGGCCGCCGAGCAGGAAGCCGGCGAACACCCCGACCGCCACCGTCCCCCACGACAGCCACCCGAGGGCCAGGCCGAGGGTCGGGGCCAGCTTGACGTCGCCCAGGCCCATGCCCCGCGGCGAGATCAGGGCCAGCAGCAGGAAGAAGGCGCCAACGGCGGCGGCGGCCAGCAGTCCCCGGGCCAGCCGACCCAGGTCACCGAGGCCGAGGCTGGCCACCAGCAGCAGGCCGAGCAGGAACGGGAAGGCCGGGTAGGTGATGCGGTTGGGCAGCAGCCGGGTGCGGGCGTCGATCACGGCCAGGACCAGGCAGATGAAGGCCAGGGTGAGGTAGGCGGGGACGGCCCAACCGAGCCCGGCCGTGATCAGCCGCAGCGTGAGCAGGAACCACAGCAGCCCCATGGCCAGCTCGACCAGCGGGTAGCGGGGCGAGATGGGCGCCCGACACGATCGACAGCGGCCACGCAGCAGCAGCCAGCCGACCACCGGGACGTTGTCGCGCCAGCCGACCGGGGCGCCGCAGGAGGGGCAGCGCGACCCCGGCCGGGCAACCGGCTCGCGCCGCGGCACCCGGTCGATGACCACGTTGGCGAACGACCCGGCGGCCAGGCCGAGCAGACCGGCGAGCGAGGCGGCGGCGAGTGGTGTCATGGGCGGGAAGCCTACCTGCCCGCCGGCCACCGGCGAGCAGGTTGTCAACCTCAGGACGTTGTGCCGAAACCGGGCTTCGCCCGACCGGGCGTGGGCGCTGTCCAGATCCTGCTCGCTCTCCAGCCGGGTCTCAGGTGCCCAGCCGCCAGCCGCGCAGGTAGCCCTGCTGGGCGGGGGTGAGGTCGTCGCAGCGGACCCCGAGGGCGGCCAGCTTGTGGCGGGCGACCCGCTCCTCGACCTCGGCCGGGACCGGGTGCACACCCGGCGGGAGCGGGTCGGTCGCCGTGGCCAGCCGCGCCACGGCCAGCGTCTGGGTGGCGAAGGTCAGGTCCATGACCTCGGCCGGGTGGGCCTCGGCGCAGCTCTGCCCGACCAGCCGGCCCTCGGCCAGCACGATGACCCGATCTCCGCCCGGCAGGGTGTAGGCGACGGCGCCGGGTCGGACCTCGGTGGCGTCGGTGGCGGTCCGGCGCAGGGCGGCCACGTCGATCTCCAGGTCGAAGTGGCCGGCGTTGGCCACGATGGCGCCCGGTGGCATGGCCTGCAGGTGCTCGAGGGTGAGGGCGTCGCGGTTGCCGGTGACGGTCACGAACACCTCGCCGACCCGGGCCGCCTCGGCCACCGGCAGCACCTGGTAGCCCTCCATCACCGCCTCCAGCGCCTTGAGCGGGTCGACCTCGCACACGACCACCCGAGCGCCCAGGCCGCGGGCCCGGGACGCCACCCCGCGGCCGCACCAGCCGTGGCCGACCACCACCACGACCTTGCCGGCCAGGAGGACGTTGGTGGCCCGCAGGATGCCGTCGATGGTCGACTGGCCGGTGCCGTAGCGGTTGTCGAACAGGTGCTTGGTGGCGGCGTCGTTGACGGCCAGCAGGGGGTAGGCGAGCACGCCCTCGCGGGCCATGTTGCGGGCCCGCAGCATCCCGGTCGAGGTCACCTCGGTGGCGCCGGCGATCCCGGCCAGCAGGTCGCGGCGGCGGGTGTGGACGGTGGCGGTGAGGTCGGCCCCGTCGTCGACGAGCAGCGTCGGCCGGCTGGCCAGCACGCCGTCGACCTGCCGGTGGAAGGTGTCGCGGTCGGCCCCGTGGACGGCGAACACGGCCGCCCCGAGCTCCTCGTGGATGGCCGCGGCCACGTCGTCCTTGGTCGACAGGGGGTTGGAGGCGCACAGGGCGAGCTCGGCCCCGCCGGCGATCAGGGCCCGGCAGAGGTTGGCCGTCTCGGTGGTGACGTGCAGGCAGGCGGCGATCCGCTGGCCGGCCAGGGGCCGGGTGCGGGCCAGCTCGGCCGCGACCGCGCCCAGCACGGGCATGCGGCTGGCCGCGAAGTCGATCTTGCGCCGGCCCTCGGGGGCCAGGCCGGGGTCCTTGAGCAGCGTGTCCAGGGCTGGCACCTCTCCCGGGTCAGGAGGCCAGGCGCAGCAGGCGCCTGGCCTTGGCGGTCTCGAAGTCGAGGGCGGTCACCGGGTCGGGGTCGGCCCGCCGGACGAGGCGCGCCAGCGCCCGCAGCGACCCGGCCACCTCGGGGTCCTCCAGTGCCCGCAGGCCGAAGGCCAGGGCGGCCGGGGTCGCCCCGTACCGCTCCTGGAGCCGGAGGGCGCCGGTCGCGGCCTGGAGGTCTCGCTCGCCGTAGTCCCGGTAGCCGGCGGCGGTGCGGGCCGGGGCGACCAGCCCGAGCTGCTCGGCGTACCGCAGCATCCGGGCGCTGGTCCCGACCCGCCGGGCGGCGTCTCCCACGCGCATGGCGGGCAGCCTACAAACCTTTACATTCTGTTGTCAAGGTTGGTTCCGGTCCCACGGAAGGTAGGATTTAGGCATGCCTCATCCCGCTCCCGCCGGCGCCCTGTTCCCCCACCTGAGCGTGGGTGGCGCTGGTCACCCGCCCGTCGGTGCTGCTGGACGAGCCGCGCTCCAACCTGGACACCATTACCCGCGCGCCGCAGAACGCCGGGCAACGATGCCCGACGCGCATGCGGAGAGCCCGGGCAAGGTGCGGCACCGGTGAATACGACGTCGAGACTTGCCCGGCGTTCTGGCTGAGCCCGTCGACCTGGTCGTCCTCGGGGCCGGGCCGGCCGGGGTGGGCGCCGCCTACCGGACGGCCAGGGCCGGGCACCGGGTGGTGGTGCTGGAGCGGGCGCCCGGCCCCGGCGGGGCCGCGGCCAGCTTCGAGGTGGACGGGATCCGGGTCGACCACGGCAGCCACCGCCTGCACCCGGCGATCCAGCCCCGCATCCTGGACGACCTGCGCGGGCTGCTCGGCGACGAGCTGCAACGGCGCCCACGCAACGGCCGCATCTTCCTGGAGGGCCGCTGGATCCGGTTCCCGCTGCGGCCGGCCGACCTGGCCCGCCGGCTGCCGCCGTCGTTCGCGGCCGGGGCGGCGGCCGACGCCGCCACCGCCTGGGCCCGGCGGCCCCGGGCCGACACCTTCGCCGAGACCCTGCGGGCCGGGCTGGGGCCGACCATGTGCGAGCGCTTCTACTTCCCGTATGCCCGCAAGCTGTGGGGCCTCGACCCCAGCGAGCTGGCCGGCGAGCAGGCCCGCCGCCGGGTCTCGGCCGGCTCCCCCGGCCGGCTGCTGGCCCGGGTGGCCCGCGGCGCCGGCCGCGACGGCCCCTGGTTCTGGTACCCGCGGGGCGGCTTCGGGGCCATCTGCGAGCGCCTGGCCGCGGCCGCCGCCGACGCCGGGGCGGAGCTCCGGTACCGGACCGCGGCCGAGCGGGTCGAGCTCGGCCCCGAGGGGGCCACCGTGGCCCTGGCCGGCGGGGAGACGGTCGCGGCCCGGCGGGTCTGGTCGACCCTGCCCCTGCCCGCCCTGGCCCGGATGACCACCCCGGCCCCGCCGCCGGCGGTGCTGGAGGCGGCCGGCCAGCTCGGCTTCCGGGCCATGCTGCTCGTCTACCTGGTGGTGGACGGCGGCCGCTACAGCCCCTATGACGCCCACTACCTGCCCGACCCCGCCACCCCGGTCAGCAGGGTGTCGGAGCCGGCCAACTACCGCGACGGCGACGACCCGCCGGGGCGGACCGTGCTCTGCGCCGAACTGCCCTGCTCACGCGACGGCGCCCTGTGGCGGGCCGGCAACGACCGGCTGGCCGGCCTGGTCCGGGCCACCCTGACCGACCGCGGTCTCCCCGACCCGGGCCCGGTCCGCCGGGTGGCGGTCCGACGCCTCCCCAACGTCTACCCGGTCTACCGGGTCGGCTACGCCACCCCGTTCCAGGCCCTGGACGCCTGGGCGGCCGCCCAGCCGGCCCTGCTCAGCTTCGGCCGCCTCGGCCTGTTCGTCCACGACAACACCCACCACGCCCTGGCCATGGCCTGGGCCGCCGCCGACGCCCTGGCCCCCGACGGCACCTTCGACCAGGCGGCGTGGGTCGCGGCGCGGGAGCGGTTCACCAGCCATGTGGTTCAGGACTGACCCGACCAGCCGTGGTTGTGGACCACGGCGCGCACACGCCTCCCCGGTCGGCTACGGCCCGGCCAGCCGGGGCTGTGGACAGCGCCGAGCGCCCCTCCCGGCTGCGGGCTACCCTCCCGTTCGGGGCCCCACCAGCCGGGGTTGGGCTGAGCCGCGCCCAGCCGAGGCGCCCACTCGGGGTAGGGGCTGGGGCGCGCCCACCGGGTGAGGGCTGAAGCGCGCCCAGCGGGTTGTGTGCGCTGGGCGGGCTGGTGCCGGTTGACCGCATGCCAGACCGCCGGGAGGACCCGGCGCAGGTAGCGCATGGGGCGGACGAAGGAGCGGCCGGTGGTGCGGAACCGGTAGCCGATCGGGACCTCGAGGTAGCGGTGGCCCTTGGCCAGGAGGTCGAGGGTGAGCACCTGGGCGTAGTTGTAGTCGTGGACGATCTCGGCGTCGGCCGCGGCCGCCCGCGACAGGGCCCGGAAGCCGCTCTGGCCGTCGCCGATCGGGGCCCTGGCCACGAACCGGAGCAGGGCGGTGAGGGCCAGGTTGCCAAGGCGGCGCTGGGGCAGCATGCGCCCGATCTCCCCGGCGAAGCGGGAGCCGACCACGTAGTCGGCCCGGCCCTCCAGGATGGGGGCGACCAGCCGCTCCAGCTCGCCCGGGTCGTACTCGCGGTCGGCGTCACAGAAGGCGACCGCGACCGCGCCCCGCTCGACGGCCGCGGCCAGCCCCAGACGCACCGCCGCCCCCAGCCCGCGGTTGGTTGCCACCGAGAGCACGGTCGCGCCCGCGGCGGCGGCCAGCTCGGCGGTGCGGTCGCCGGAGCCGTCGTCGACCACCAGGCAGTCGACCCGGCGGCCCAGGACCAGCGCCGGCACCCTGGCCACCACGGCCGCGACCGTCGCCTCCTCATCATGGGCCGGCAGGAACAGCACCACCGGCCCGGAGCCGGCCGGCGGGCCGAGGCCGGGCGGCACGGGCGCTGCTGGCAGGCGCAGGGCCATGGCGGGCTGCTCACTCCTCGACTTGGACACCAGAGGGCCGATGATTAGGATTTAGGCGAACCTAAACATGGAGGCCGGTTGTCCCGCAAGATCGTCGTCGTCGCCGTCGCCCTGCTCGCCCTGGGGCTGTTCGCGGTGGCCGTGGCGGCGGCCGAGCGGTCGGTCACCGGCGGCGCCCACCCCGGCCGGCTGGCCGCCCTCGCCCTCCTCCTGCTGTCAGGAACCCTCACCTGGTTCCTGGTCGTCCGCGACGCCAATGCGCCGACCTGACATGCGGGGCGGTCCCCGGGCCTGGGCAGGTCTATCGGGCTGGGCGGGTCCCCGGGCCCCGATGGATCCTCAGGCCCAGCTGGACCTGGCGCCAAAGCCACCGGACCCGGCTCCCCCGCCACGGGATCCGGCTCCCCCGCCACGGGACCCGGCCGTGGACAGCCCGGCGCACCCGATTCCTGCATCGGCTACGCTCCCCCACCGGGGGTCTGAGCCGGGATCCGGGTCGCTGCAGGCTGCCCAGGAGACCGGGCCGAGATCCGGGTTGCCGGAGGCTACCCGGGAGACCGGACGGGGAGCCCGGTCACGGAAGGCCCCCCGGTATCGGGGGAACGAATCGGCACTCCCGCCACCGGACGCTGCCCGGGTCTGGTGGGCGATGGTCGTGGTCGGGATGCTGGCCTTCGCGGCGGCCGCGGCCGGGATCGCGGTGTCGGCGACCCATGGGACCCGGACCACTGCCGATGAGCCGCAGTACCTGCTCACCGCGACCAGCCTGGCCGAGGACCGGGACCTCGACATCGGCGACGAGCTGGCCGACGGCCGCTGGCGGCCGTTCCACGCCCTGCCGCTGCCCGAGCAGACCGAGCCGCTGGCGGGAGGGCGGCGTCTCAGCCCGCACGACCCGTTGCTGCCGCTGCTGCTGGCCGGGCCGGTGGCGGTCGGCGGCTGGGTCGGGGCCAAGCTGGCCATGGCGGCGATGGCCGGGCTGCTGGCCGCCCTGGCCCTCTGGACGGCGGTGCGCCGCCTGGGCGTGCCGATTGGCACGGCGGCCTTGGCCGCCGGGGGCTTTGGCTGCTCACCGCCCCTGGCCGTCTACGGCAGCCAGGTCTACCCGGAGCTCCCGGCGGCCCTGGCCGTGCTGGCGGCCGTGGCCGCGCTGCTGTCCCCGGCGGCCCCAGGCGGGCGGGCGACCCTGGTCGTGGGCGGGGCGGTGGTGGCCCTGCCCTGGCTGGGGGTGAAGTACGCCCCGGTGGCCGCGGCGATCGCCCTGGTCACCTGCTGGCGGCTGGTCAGGACCGGGCGCGGCCGGCGGGCCCTGGTCCTGGCCGGGTCGCTGGCCGCCGCCGGGGTCGCCTTCCTGGTCCTGCACCGGTGGTGGTACGGAGGCTGGACGCCGTACGCCGCCGGGGACCACTTCCTCCAAGGTGAGCTGTCGGTCGTCGGCACCGAACCGGACTACCTGGGCCGCAGCCGCCGGCTGGTCGGCCTGCTGGTCGACCGGGGCTTCGGGCTGGCCGCCTGGCAGCCGGCCTGGCTGCTGGCCGTGCCGGCCGTCGCCGCCCTGGCCAGGCGCCGTCCCGGCGGCTGGGCCGCCCTGGCCGCCCCGCTGGCCGCCGGCTGGCTGGTGGCCAGCTTCGTCGCCCTGACCATGCACGGCTGGTGGTTCGGGGGCCGCCAGGTCGTGGTCGTCCTGCCCCTGGCCGTGCTGGCCGTCGCCGCCGGGGTCGGGGTGCTGGCCCACCTGTGGCTGGTCGTCGAGGGCGCCGCCGGGCGGGTCACCTGGGCGGTGGACCCGACCGCCACCGCCAACCCGCTGTCCCGGGCCTGGCGGCTGGTCCTGCCGGACTACCTGGCCATGAGCTGGTGGACCTGGGGCCTGCACGGGGCCTGGCTGGTCGCCCTGGCCATGTGGGCGGCGTCGGCCGCCGGGGCTGGACATCGTCTGGCCGGCTTCCGTAGGCTGCGCCGGCGAGGATTTAGGGAAGCCTAAATAATGGAGGGTGGGAGGGTGCGCAACCGGACGGGGCCCCGACTGGCCGGGCTGGGGATCGGCCTGGCGTTGCTGCTGGCCGCCTGTGGGTCGGACGACGGGACCGGGGTGCGCAACGTCGACGGTGGCCAGTCGGCCAGTGCCAGCGGCAACGCCTCCGGGAGCGGCACGGCCTCGGGCAGCGGTACCGCCTCGGGGCAGGCGGCCGCCTGCAAGCCGGTCGGCGACGCCGGCTCCAGCGACGCCACCATCGCGGTCGAGCTCAAGGAGTGGTCGGTGGTGCCGGCCCGGGCCGACGTGCCCGCCGGCACCGTCACCTTCGACGCCAACAACACCGGCGCCGACGCCCACGAGCTGGTGGTCGTCCGCGCCGACGACCCGGCCGAGCTGCCACTGGCCGCCGCCGGCACCGTCGACGAGGAGAAGCTGCCCAAGGGGGCGTTCGTGGGCGAGATCGAGCCGTTCCCCTCCAGACAGCACTGCACCGGCACCTTCCAGCTGACTGCCGGCCGCTACGCGCTGTTCTGCAACATCCTGGAGACCGAGGCCGACGGCACCAAGGAGAACCACTACGCCAACGGGATGCGCTCGCGCTTCGAGGTCCGCGGGTAGCCGGCCGGCCG
Organism: Actinomycetes bacterium; assembly: GCA_045807325.1. GTDB lineage: Bacteria > Actinomycetota > CALGFH01 > CALGFH01 > CALGFH01 > CALGFH01. The sequence continues at coordinate 19,636 of JBJMHP010000221.1, forward strand.
CGCCCGGCCGAGGGTGGCCACGGCGACGACGCCGGCCAGCAGGTACAGGCCGGCCTGGCCGTTGAGCACCGGGACCACCCCCACGGTGTCGCCGAGCAGCCCGGCCAGCAGCATGCCGAGCGCCATCAGGCCGTTGAAGGCGCCGTAGTAGGTGGCGAACACCCGGCCCAGGTAGGCGTCCTCCGTGCGCTCCTGGACCAGCGCGGTCAGGCCGATGAGGAAGCCGATCCCCGGGATCCCGGCGGCCACGAACAGCCCCAGGTACAGCCACTGGCTCGTGGTCACCAGGGGGCCGTTCCACATGGCCAGGTCGATCACGGCGAAGACGAGCAGGCTGACGCCGAGCAGCCGCCCCGGTTCCAGCCTCCTCGCCAGCCCCCATCATCCCACGGGGCTCGGCGGCGGCCCCCTGAACGGGGGCTGTGGACAGCCCCGAGCCCTCCGCTTCGCCGTCGGCTACGCTCCCCCTCCGGGGGTCCGCGAACCGCGAGGCCGAGTTGGAGCGCGCCCGCTCGGCGGTGACGGAGGGCTCGGCGGTGAGCGCGGGATCCCGGGTGGGCGCGGGGTCCAGGCTGACCGCGGGGTCGAGGGGGACCGGCCCGTCCTTGGTGGCCAGGGCGTCCACGGCCATCGGGTGCTCCACCGTGGCCGGACCGTCCATGGTGCCCGGACCCCCCACCATGCCCTGGCGACCCACTCCGACCGGACGAACCAGCCCGATGAGCGCCGCACCGAGGAGGAACGAGGCGGCGTCGCCGATGACCAGGCCGGGGAGGCCGGCGACCTCGACCAGGATGCCGCCGAGGGGGCTGCCGGCCAGACGGGCGACGTTGGTGTTGAGGCCGATGAGGGCGTTGGCGCCGACCAGGTCGTCCTTGGGGACCAGGGTGGGGACCAGGGCGTTGCGGGCGGGGTCGTTGAGCTGGGCGAGGGTGGCCTCGACGGCGATCACCAGGTAGACGATCCACAGGCGGTCGCGGCCGTCGACGGCCAGCAGGGGGAGCAGGAAGGCGGCCTCGGCCAGGCTGACCGCGACCAGGGTACGTCGGCGGTCCCAGCGGTCGACCAGGACGCCGGCGAGCGGCCCGACGACCAGCCCGGCAGGAGGCCGACCAGGAACACCGAGGCCGTGACCAGGCTGGAGCCGGTCTCCTGGAGGACCCAGAACGGCAGGCCGACGAGCAGGAACCAGTCGCCGGTCTCGGAGATGAGGCCGCCGGCCCACAGCAGGCCGAAGTCGCGCCGGCGCAGCAGGGCCCAGCCGGCCTTCATGTCAGGGCCTCCGGGCGCAGGAAGGCCTTGAAGTCGAGGTGCACCGGCTGGGCACTCTCGGGCGGGTCGTTGCGGGTCAGCCCGATGAAGGGCCGGATGGCCGCATCCAAGGCCTTGGCCAGCGACTCCAGCTCCTCGGGGGTGAGGCGCAGCGAGTAGCTGGCCATCGAGGCGGCGTCCCGCCAGGCCTTGGAGGCGCGCGGCTCCAGCCGCAGGTACTGGCGGGCCAGGCGCAGGTGCTCCTCCATCTCGATGTTGGCCAGCGACGCCCTGGTCGCGGTGGCGGCGGTCACGACCTCGGGGTCGGGGTCGTCGAGGGTCGGGGACAGGCTCAGGCCGGTGTAGACCGACCGCCAGGGCCGCTCGCGGCCGTTGCCGGACTCCTCCCTGGTCACCAGCCCGACCTTGGCCAGCTGGCGCAGGTGGTAGCTGCAGTTGGCCGGGGTCTCCCCCAGCGCCTGGGCGCACTGGCTGGCCGTGCGCGAGCCGAGGGCGTTCAGCTGGTACAGCAGGGCGACCCGCAGGGGATGGGCCAGGGCGGCCAGCACCTTGCTGTCGGTGATCTGCAGTCGCCGCTCGGTCCTCGCCACCGCGCCCTCCGACCTGAAAGAGCTCTTTCAGGTTAGGGAACCGCGTTTCCCGGAGACGTGCGACATTTCTTTCAGATCAGTCGAAGGGTCAGGCGGGAGCCGGCCAGGGGAGGCCGACGGCGGCGGCCATGGCGTCCAGGTCGGGGCGGACCTGGGCGATCTTGACCACGGCGCCGGCGGCCTGGGCGCAGAGCATGCCGAGGCCGTCGGCGGCGGCGGCCGCCCCGGCCTCCCGGGCCGCCGAGACCAGCCCCTGGCTGTCGGGGCCGTAGTTGCAGTCGAGCACGCGGACGCCAGGGCGGAGGCGGTCCTGGCCGGGGACGGGCTCGCCCCTGGCGGTCAGGGTGGTGGCCTGGACGACCACGTCGGCGGCGGCGACCAGCTCAGCCGCCTCGGCCCAGTCCACCGCCAGCCCGGCGCCGTCGGCCAGGCCGGCCACGGCGGCGGCCCGGCCGCGGTCGCGGCCGGCGACCCGCAGCGGGGGGACGGGCAGGCCCTGGTGGCGGCGGGCGGTGGCCACGCGGCTCCAGGCGAACGCCACCGCCAGGGCCACGCCGCCCGTGCCGAGCAGGACGACCGGGCCGGTGCCGGGCCAGCGGTGGTCGCGCAGGCTGAGCTGGCTGCCGAGGGCCCACACGGCCCCGGCGACGTCGGTGTTGGCGCCGACCAGCCGGCCCTCGCGCACGAACACGGTGTTGACCGCGCCCAGCTGGTCGGCCGGCCGCTCCAGGGTGTCGACCAGGGCGGCGGCCGGCTGCTTGTGCGGGGTGGTCAGGTTGACCCCGGCGAGCCGGCCCGACCTGACCTCCTCCAGGGCCGCGGCCAGCTCCTCGGGCCGGGTCGGGCGGGCCTCGTAGGACCAGCCGTCCAGGCCGGCGGCGCGGTAGGCGGCCTGGTGCAGGGCCGGGGACAGGGTGTGGGCCAGCGGCCAGCCGAGCACGGCGGCGACGGGCACGGCTACCTTGACTCCGCGGGAGTGCCCCGGCCTTCAGGGCGGGGGTGCGCACTATCCGGTTCGCAATGCTGCTCGAGATGGGCACGGAGCACGCTGACCGGGTCGCCGGCAATGCTGCCGGCGGAGTACGAGCCGGCCCAGGGTCGCTTGGCCCGCCAATGGTGCTGGGCTAGTTGTGGAGACTCCCGCCTCAGCCGCCGCGATGAGACACCATTGAGGGAGTCACCCATGCGGGACAGCGCCACCGTAGGCGGAAGGTGGACGAGCAGGTGGGCATGGGGGGTGAGCACAGGATGGTGGCCTGTGCGCACGTCGTGTCGCATCAGCGAGGGATACTGCTTGGCATGCAACTCCGGTACCGGTACCGCCTTGAACCGACCGCCGAACAGCGCCAAGCGCTCGCGCGTGCGTTCGGCTGCGCCCGGGTCGTCTACAACGACGCACTGCGGCTGCGGGAGGACGCCCACATGGCCGGGCGACCGTTCATCCCAGATGGCGAGGTACTGAGGCTGGTGACGACTCAGGCCAAGCGCACTCCCGAGCGGGCCTGGCTTGCCGAGGTCTCGGCGGTAGTGCTGCAGCAGTCGGTCGCGGACCTCCACCGCGCCTACCGCAACTACTTCCGCGAGCTTCGAGACCTGAAGGCCGAGCGGGCAATGAGGAACCCCAAGGCGAAGCTCCGCGTCCGCAAGCCCCGGTTCAAGAGCAAGCGCGGCGAGCAGGCGGCGCGGTTCACCGCTAACAGCCGCTTCCGCATCCTTGCCAACGGTCGCCTGTCGCTGCCGAAGGTCGGGGACCTGGCCGTGCGCTGGTCCCGGCCGCTGCCCGCCCCACCGTCCTCCGTCACCGTGACATTGGACTGTTCGGGCCGCTACCATGCCTCGTTCGTCGTGGAGGTCGCCCGCAACCCACTGGCTGCGGTTGAGCGTGAGGTTGGCGTCGACCTGGGCCTGCACGTCCTCGCCGCCTTGTCGGACGGCACGACCGTCCCCAATCCGCGCTGGCTCCGGCAGGCCGAGCGGGCTCTCCGCCGCGCCCAGCGCACCCTCAGCCGCCGACAGCAGGGGTCGACCAACTGGCACAAGGCCAGGCGCAAGGTCGCCCGACGCCACGCCCGCGTCACCGACGCCCGCCGGGATTTCCACCACCAGCTCTCCACCCGGTTGATCCGCGATAACCAAGTGGTCTACCTGGAGAACCTGAACGTGGCGGCCCTCGGCCGATCCAAGCTCGCCAAGAGCCTTCACGACGTGGGCTGGGGGCAGTTCACCGCGATGCTTGCCTACAAGGCCGACCTGTACGGCCGCATGGTCGTCCGCATCGACCGGTGGTGTCCGTCCTCGCAGCAATGCTCCGCCTGCGGCGCCAAGACGGGGCCGAAGGGGCAGGCCGGACTCAAGGTCCGCGCCTGGACCTGTTCGGTGTGCGCGGCCGCCCACGACCGCGACGTGAACGCCGCACGCAACATTCTGGCCGCCGGACGGGCGGTTACTGCCTGCGGAGGCTATGTGAGACCAGGGCTTGCCCTGGCGGTGGCCGCAACCCCCTCGGGGACAGAAGCAGGAACCCCCCCGGGAACTGCCGCATGAGCGGCCCTGGGAATCCTCACCCTTTAGGGGCGAAGGGGACGTCAAAGGAGGCCCTTGGCCCTGGCCTGGGCCTTGAGGCGCAGGAACTCCTGGTAGCTGTTGGTGAAGGCGTGCCCGCCGTCCTTGGAGGCGAGCACGTAGTAGATCCAGTCGCCGTCGGCCGGCTGGAGGGCGGCCCGGATGGCGGCCTCGCCGGGGGCGGCGATCGGGGTCGGGGGCAGGCCGGTGTGGACGTAGGTGTTGTACGGCGAGGGGGAGCCGAGATCCTGGGCGGTCAGGCGGGCGTGGCCGACCGCGTACCGCACGGTGGCGTCGACCTCCAGCTTCCGGCCGGCGGCCAGCCGGTTGTAGATGACGGCGGCGATCTTGGGCCGGTCGGCCTCCACCTTGGCCTCCCGCTCGATCATGCTGGCCACGATCAGCAGCTGGTAGGGGCTGAGCTTCTGGGGGGCGGTGGAGAGCTGGTAGCGCGACAGCACCACCTCCAGCTGGTCGAGCATCTTCTGGATCACGCCGATGGCGGTGTCGTCGGGCTCGATGCCGTAGGTGTCAGGGAACAGCAGGCCCTCCAGCGAGGTCACGCCCTTGGGCCGGCGGGGGACGATCAGGTCCTTGCTCTTGAGGGCCTGCTGGAGCTCGGCCTTGGTGAACTGCTTGGTGGCGGCGATCGTGTCGACGATCTGGGCCACCGTGTAGCCCTCGGGGATGGTGAACGGGATCCCGGTCCTGGGCCCCTTGGCCAGGATGTCGAGCACGGCGTCGATGCTCATGCCGGTCTCGAGCTTGTAGGTGCCCGGCTTGAGCAGGCTGTCCAGGCCGCGCTCCTCGGCGACGTCGCGGAAGCGGTTGACGCTGTCCACCACCCCGGCGTCGCGCAGGGCCCGGCCGATCTCCACGCTGCTCTGGCCGCTGGCGACGGTGATGGTCACCGGCTGGCCGGGCGGCGGGGCCTTCTTCTCCCTGGCCGCGCTCCACTGCAGGGCCTGGAACACGCCCGCGCCGGCCAGGAGCAGCAGCAGCCCCATCACCAGCACCCCGCGGCGGCGCCGGCGCATCCGGAGCCGCCGCTCCGCCCGGCTCACGACCGTCCGGCCTTCCCGGCCCGGCGGTCCAGCCAGGTCTGGAGGAAGACGCTGGCCGCGACCTGGTCGACGACCTGGCGCCGGTCGCGGCGGCGGACCCCGCCGCCGACCAGGGCCCGCTCGGCGGCCACGGTGGACAGCCGCTCGTCGACCAACTCGAAGGCCAGCCCGGGCAGCAGCGGGCGCAGCTCGTCCAGGTAGGCGCGGACGGCCCTGGCCGCCGGGCCCTCGGCGCCGGCCAGGGTCAGGGGCAGGCCGGCGACCACCGTGGTGGCGTCGTGCTCGGCCGCCAGGGCGGCCAGGGCGGCGGCGTCCTCGGCCGGGGTCCGGCGCGGGACGGTGGCGAGCGGGCTGGCCACCGTCCCGGTCGGGTCGGACACGGCAACCCCCAGACGTCGGCTGCCGACGTCGAGGGCGAGGACGCGACCCGTCATCCCACGGGGCCCCGGTTCTCCGCGGGCCTCGCCTCGAGGCCCCCGGACCCCCCGTCTCCCCCCTCGAGCAGTCCCAGCGCGTCGGCCCTGGCGATGCCGAGCGCCTCGTCCAGCCGGCTCGGGTCGCGGCCGCCGGCCGAGGCCAGGTCGCCCTTGCCGCCGGCGCCGCCCCCGACCGCCTTGGCCGCCCTGGCCAGCACGTCCCGGGCCGCCGCGCCCGAGGCGGCCAGGTCGGTGGTGAGCAGGGCGACCATGGCCGCCTTGGCCTGGACCTCGGAGCCGAGCACGACCACCCCGGGCCCGGCCCCGACCCGGTCGCGGACCGAGCTGGCGATCCGGCGCAGGTCGTCGGCCGTGGCGTCGGGCACCCGCTCGGCCACCAGCCAGCCGCCAGGCTCCCGGGCGACCCGGCCGGCCAGGTCGGCGGCCAGGCCCTCCAGCCCGGCCACGCGCAGCCGCTCCAGCTCCCGCGTGGCGGTGGCCAGCGCCTCCAGGCGGCGCCGCAGCTGCTCGGGGGCGTCCTCGGGCCGGGTCTTGAGCAGGGCCGCCACCTCGGCCAGGAGCTGGCGCTCGCGGTCGACGTAGTGCAGCGCCTCCAGGCCGGTGAGGGCCTCGATGCGGCGCAGGTTGGCCCCGATCGACGCCTCGCCGACCACGTGCACCGGCCCGACCTGGCTGCCGTGGCCGACGTGGGTGCCGCCGCACAGCTCGCGGGAGAAGTCGCCGACCTCGACCACCCGCACCACCGAGCCGTACTTCTCGCCGAACAGCGACAGCGCCCCGGCGGCCTCGGCCTCGGCCAGGGTGCCGTGCCAGACCTTGATGTCCGGGTCGGCCAGGAGCTGGCGGTTGACCGAGGCCTCGATCTCGGCCAGCTGCTCGGACGGGACGGCCTGGAAGTGGGCGAAGTCGAAGCGCAGCCGGCCGGCGTCGACCAGGGAGCCCTGCTGGCGGGCGTGCTCGCCCAGCTGGTCGCGCAGCGCCCAGTGGAGGGTGTGGGTGGCGGTGTGGCTGCGGGTCACGGCCTCGCGGCGGTCGGCGTCGACCTCGGCGTGGACCTGGTCGCCAACCTGGGGCTCACCCGACACCACCCGGGCCGTATGGACGTAGAAGCCCTCGAGGCCGGGCCGGGTGTCGGTGACCTGGAGCACGGCCCCGCCGCCGGTGCGGACCAGGCCGGTGTCGCCGACCTGGCCGCCACCCTCGGCGTAGAACGGCGTCCGGTCCAGGATCAGCTCGACCTGGTCGCCCTCTGAGGCCGCGGCCAGCTCCTCCCCGTCGCGCAGCAGGCCCAGCAGGCGCCCCTCGGCGGTGGTGGTCTCGTAGCCGACGAAGGTGGTCCGGCCGTGGCGGGCCGACAGGTCGCGGTAGGACTCCAGGCGGCGCAGGTCGGCGTCGAGCTCGCGGCGAGCCTCCTTGGCCCGGCGGCGCTGGTCCTCCATCAGCTCCTGGAAGCGGTCGGCGTCGACCTCCAGGCCGGCATCGGCGGCCGCCTCCAGGGTCAGCTCGTAGGGGAACCCGTAGGTGTCATGCAGCTGGAAGGCGGTGTCGCCGGCGAGCATGGGGACGCCCTGCTCCCTGGTCCGGCGGATGGCGCTGTCCAGCAGGGTCGAGCCCTGGCGCAGGGTGCGGGAGAACGACTCCTCCTCGCTGGCCACCACCTGCTCGATCAGCGAGCGCTGGGCGACCAGCTCCGGCCAGGCCTCGCCCAGGGTGTCGACCACCCTGGCCGACACGCGGGCCAGGGCCGGGTCCTCGACCCCGAGCAGGCGCAGGTGCCGGACCGAGCGGCGCAGCAGCCGGCGCAGGATGTAGCCGCGGCCCTCGTTGGAGGGCAGCACCCCGTCGGCGATGAGGAAGCTGGCCGTGCGGCCGTGCTCGGTGACGATCCGGATCGACCGGTCGACCCGGTCGTCCTTGCCGTAGCTGGCCTCCGACAGCTCCTGGACCTCGGCCCGCACCGGGGCGAACAGGTCGGTCTCGTACATCGAGTCGGCCCCCTGGAGCAGGATGGCCACCCGCTCGAGGCCCATGCCGGTGTCGATGTTCTTCTCGGGCAGCTCGCCGAGGATCGGGTAGTCCTTGCCCTCGCCCTCGCCCCGGACGTTCTGCATGAACACCAGGTTCCAGATCTCGAGGTAGCGGTCGGACTCGCTGGCCGGGCCGCCGTCGGGGCCGAAGGTGGGGCCGCGGTCGTAGTGGATCTCCGAGCTGGGCCCGCAGGGACCGGGCACGCCCATGTCCCAGAAGTTGTCCTCCTTGCCCAGGCGCTGGATGCGCTCGGCCGGGACGCCGATCTCGCGCCACAGCCCGAAGGCCTCGTCGTCGTCCAGGTACACGGTGGCCCACAGCCGGTCCGGCTCCAGCCCGAACCCCTCGGTGACCAGCTCCCAGGCGTAGGCGATGGCGCCTTCCTTGAAGTAGTCGCCGAAGGAGAAGTTGCCCAGCATCTCGAAGAAGGTGCAGTGGCTGCGGTCGCCGACGATCTCGATGTCGGAGGTGCGGGTGCACTTCTGCACGCTGGTGGCCCGGCGGAAGTCGGGCTCGACCTCGCCCAGGAAGTACGGCTTGAACTGGTTCATGCCGGCGTTGGCCAGCAGCAGGGTCGGGTCGTTGGGGATCAGCGGGCTCGAGGGGACCAGCCGGTGGTTGCGCTGGACGAAGAAGTCGGTGAACCGGCGGCGGATGTCGGTGGAGTTCATGGTCTGGACCTCGCGTTCGTGGGTCGGGAGCCGGCCGCCTCGCCGAACCGGGCCAAGGCGCTAACGGGCCCCGCTCCCCGGCTCGGCGAGCTGAGCTCGCAGCTCCGCCTCCCGCTCGGCCATGGCCGCCTGGCCCTGCGCCAGCGCCCCGGACAGGCGCTCACGCCAGTCGGTGGCCGTCTGGACCAGCTCCTCGGCCAGCGACTGGGGGGCCAGCCGGTCCGCAGTCCGCGACGCCCACCGCATCACGCCCACGCCGATGGCCGCCCCCATCCCGAGGCCCACCAGCCCCCAGAAGAGGCGCTTCATGGGCTCATCGCCGCCTCCGGCCACGGCGGCGGCCCCGGCCCGGCTGGTCGTCGGAGAAGGCGGTGCCGGCCGCCTTGCGCAGCCCGTAGGCGAGCGCGCTCAGCTTGACCAGGGGGCTGGAGATGGTGGCCGACACGGTGTTGAGCATGCCGCCCACCGAGGCGGTGACCCCCTCGGCGGTGGCCAGGATGCCGTCGACCCGGGTGAGCTCCTGGTTGACCATGGTCACGGTGGTGTTGACCTCGCCCAGCAGGGGCACGGTCTGGGAGGTCACCCCGTCGATCAGGTCCTTGGTCGAGGTCAGCACCCGGAACAGGTTGGCCATCACGACACACAGCACGACGACCAGCGCGCCGACCAGGAAGGCGACGATCGTCCAGGCGATGGCCAGCAGGCTCACGGGTTCTGCTCCTCGTCGTCCGTCGGGTCCGGAACGCTCCAGCTTAGCCGGTCCGACCCGGTCCGGCCCGCGGATTTCGGGGGATGGCGCGCTGGAGCCGCCGGGAGTCTACCCGACCGTGGAGGGAGAGGGATTCCGCGCCGGAGGGCCCGGTCAGGAGCGGGCCGGGACGGGGTCGACCACGAAGTCCCGCTGGCGGACCAGGACCGCCGCCAGGGCGGCCCCGGCGGTGGCGATCCCGGCGCTGACCAGCAGGATGTGGTCGAGGGCGTCGGCGAAGGCTGCCGGGTCGGCCTCGATGTGGGTCGGGAGCAGGATGCCCAGGGCGGCGATGCCGATGGCGATCCCGACCTGGCGGAAGGTGTTGCTGACCCCGGAGGCCATGCCGCTGCGGGTGGCCGGGACGACACCGAGGGCGGCGTAGGTCACGGCCGGGTTGGACAGGCCGATCCCGACCCCCAGGACCAGCAGCCCGGGCAGCATGACGGTCCAGGGGGAGGTCGCCTCCAGCCCACGCATGGCCAGCAGGCCGGCCGCGCACAGCAGCTGCCCGGCGGGCAGGGCGGCCCGCACGGGCAGGACCTGGGCAAAGCGGCCGCCCAGCACCGACACCACCAGGGCGGCCACCGACAGGGGGAGCAGCTGCAGCCCGACCGCGGTCGGGGAGGCCCCGGCCGCGTCCAGCAGGAACAGCGTCAGGTACAGGAACGGGCCGAAGGTCGAGGCGGCCAGGACCATCACCACCACCGAGGCCCCGATGAAGGTGGGGATGGCGAACAGGCGCAGGTCGAGCATGGGCTCGCGCTGGCGCCGCTCGACGGCCACGAAGGCGGCCAGCAGCACCGCCGCCGCGGCGGCGGTGGCCACGATGACCCCGCTCCCCCAGCCGAGCACGTCGCCGCGGGTGAGGGCGAACACCCCACAGAACAGGCCCAGGCTCAGGGTGGCCGTGCCCGGCCAGTCGACCCGCTCGGCGTCCGGGTCCTGCGACTCACGCAGGTGCCGGGCGGCCACCGGGAGGCAGGCCAGGGCGACCGCGGCGTCGAGGGCGAAGATGGCCCGCCAGCCGAACGACTCGGTGAGCAGCCCGCCCTCCAGGGGGCCGACCGCGAACGCGGCCGCGACCGTCGCCCCCCACACGCCGAGGGCGCCGGCCCGGGCCGGGCCGGTGAAGTCCTGAGCCAGCAGGGCGAGCGAGGAGGAGAGCAGCACCGCCCCGGCCAGCCCCTGGACGGCCCGGCCGGCGATCAGGACCAGCGGCGATGGCGCGGCCGCGCACAGCACCGAGGCGGCCGCGAAGGCGGCCAGACCGCCCAGGAACATGCGCCGCCGCCCCATCAGGTCGGCCAGGGTGCCGGCGGTGAGCAGGGTCGCGGCCAGGGCGAGCGAGTAGCCGCTGACCACCCACTGCATCACGCTCAGCTCGGCCCCCAGGGCCTGGCCCACGGCGGGCAGGGCGACGCTGGGCGCGGACACGTTCAGCAGCAGCACCCCGGTGGCCAGGCAGACCACCAGCAGCGTCCAGCGGCGGTCGTGGGTCAACCGCCGGGGCGGGCCGGCTCGGCCCCCTCGAGCTCGAAGGCGAGCTCGTCCACGTAGCACCACCACCAGTCCTCGCCCGGCTCGTAGCTGCGGATGATCGGGTGCCCGGTGCCCTGGAAGTGCTTGGTGGCATGGCGGTTGGGCGAGTTGTCGCAGCAGCCGACCCGGCCGCACTCCACGCACAGCCGCAGCTCGACCCAGGTCCCGCCGGTGGCCAGGCAGTCCTGACAGCCGGGCTGGTTGGTGCTCTCGACACGGATCTGGTCCAGATGGGTGCACTCGTCGGTCATGGCGGCGCTCCAGGGGGGTGAGGGTGCAGGGAATGGAACCAGAGGGTACCGGGGCCAACAGCCGTGGGGCCGGCCGCATTCCGGTTCGCGGGGGCGCCGGCCGGTCAGGCCGCCGGCTCGGGGAGGCCGACCGGGTTGGGGAACGGCACCCCGCGGCCCTGGACGATCAGCCGGGTCGGCCTCCCCAGCAGGTCGAGGAGCCGGGCGCAGCCCTGCTCGCCCAGGTGCCGCCAGGGGTCCACGGCCAGGTCGTCGGTGCGGTCCTCGATGGCGGCCCGGGTGGCCCGGCCGGCCTCGGTCAGCCGGCCGTCCCCGGTGACCAGCCCGCGGGCCCGGAGCCGGGCCGCGGCCGCGGCCCACTCCTCCTCCGACCAGCCCCGGTACTCGCGCAGGAACGCCCCGGGGAGCTGGCCGGCGCCGGCGGCCAGGACGTGGGCCTCGCAGCCGTCAACCCCGTCGGCGAGCAGGCAGGCGACGTGGCCGTCGCCGCGGAACTCGCGGTAGAGGGTGGCGGCGTGCCACAGGGCCAGGTGGGGGTCCTGGGGCCATCCGAGGGCGGCGTGGGCGGCGAACAGCGGCCGCCCGGCCGGGTCGCGGCCCTCCATGGCCCGGCGGCCCAGGGCGGCCGCCTCGGCGGCCTCGGGGCCCTCGGCCCAGCCGCCGAGCAGACGCCGCAGGGCGGCGTCGGCGCCCTCCAGCCGGGCCGCCAGCACCGCCTCCGGCGGGGCGAACCCCCAGGCGTCGGGGATGGCCCGGTGCACCATGCGCGGGTGGAAGTTGTAGAAGGTGGCCACCACCACCTCGGCCGGGACCGGGCCCATGGCGGCCGACCGGGAGGCGAAGTACCCCATCCAGCCGCCGCGCAGCCCGGCCCGGCGGTAGGCGTCGCGCGGCTCGGGGGCGAAGTAGACGGTCATGTGCAGGGTCTCCAGGGCCTGCCACATGCGCCGGGCCATCGCCGACCCGCCGGCCGCGGGCGCGGCCGGGCTCATCCGCGCTCCTGCCGGTCGGGTCGGCCGTCAGGGTCGCCGTCGGCCGGTGGGTCGGGGGGCTGGCCGCGGCGGCGCCGCCAGGCCTCGGCCAGCCGCGCCTCCTGGCCCTGGTCGGAGGGCCGGTAGTAGCCGCCGCGGAGGCCCTCGGGCAGGTAGCGCTGGGCCACCCAGTGGTCGGGGTGGTCGTGGGGGTAGACGTAGCCGACGCCGATGCCGAGCTTGCGCTCGCCCGGGTAGGAGGCCGACTGGAGGTGGCTGGGGACCCGGCCCGGCCGGGCCTCCTCGAGCTCGCGGGTGGCCTCCCCCAGGGCGGCGTAGGCGCTGTTGGACTTGGGGGCCAGGGCGAGGTAGACGACCGCCTCGGCCAGGTTGAGGCGGGCCTCGGGCAGCCCGACGAACTCGAGCGCCTGGAAGGCGGCGACCGCCACCGGGAGGGCCTGGGGATCGGCCAGGCCGACGTCCTCGGAGGCCGAGATGACCAGCCGGCGGGCGATGAACCGGGGGTCCTCGCCGGCGGCCAGCATGCGGGCCAGGTAGTGGAGGGCGGCGTCGGGGTCGGAGCCGCGGATCGACTTGATGAAGGCGCTGGCCACGTCGTAGTGCTGGTCGCCGGCCCGGTCGTAGGTGACCCGGGGCCGCTGGAGGGCGTCCTCGATGTCGGCCAGGGTGATCCGGGTGGCCCGACTCTCCGGTGGACCCCCCTGGGGTCCCCCGGACCCCCCCGGCTTGGCGGTGACGACCAGGGCGGCCGCCTCCAGGGCGTTGAGGGCGTGGCGGGCGTCGCCGTCGGCCCGGTCGACCAGGTGGGCCAGGGCGTCGTCGTCGAGGGTCAGGTCCTGGCCGCCGAGGCCCCGCTCGGGGTCGGCCAGGGCCCGGGTGACGATCGTCTCCAGCTCCCCGGTGCCGAGCGGCTCCAGCCGGAACAGCAGCGAGCGGCTCATCAGGGGGGCGTTGACGGTGAAGAACGGGTTCTCGGTGGTCGCCCCGACCAGCACCACCGTGCGGTCCTCGACCCCGGGCAGCAGGGCGTCCTGCTGGCCCTTGTTGAACCGGTGGATCTCGTCGATGAACAGGATGCTGCGTCGGCCCAGGGCGCCGAGCCGCTCGCGGGCCGCGGCCAGCACCGCCCGCACGTCCTTGACCCCGGCGCTGGTCGCCGACAGCTCCTCGAAATGGGACCGGGTGGCGTTGGCGATGATGTGGGCCAGCGAGGTCTTGCCGGTCCCGGCCGGCCCCCACAGGATCACCGACCGCAGCTCGTCGGCCTCGATCAGGGCCCGCAGGGCGCTGTGGGGCCCGAGCACGTGGCTCTGGCCGACGAACTCCTCCAGGGTCCGCGGCCGCATCCGCGCGGCCAGCGGCGCCTCCTGGTCGCCGAGCCGGTCGGCCCGCTCCGAGAACAGGTCCATGGTCGGGCCATCGTAGCCGCTCGGCCGGTGCATCCTCGGCCTGAGCGCGCCAGGGCCCGCCCGGCGCCTCAGCGGCCGGGCGGGCCCTGGCGGCAGCGCTCCACGAGTGCCGTGACCGGTCGACGTTTGCACCTGCTCTCGAAGGAACAGGTGGGGTCCGCCCCAGCCGTTTCCGGTACCCGCAGCCGAAGCCGGGTGCCTTCCCCGACCGGAGTACGGTCCCCTACGTCGAAGTGTTGGCGCAAACGAAAAGCCGGCCACCAACATCGTCGGGCGCTGCCGAGACCCGCATTGAACCACCACCCCCCCACCCCGGCAACCGATCCCCCGGCCGGCTGGTCAGCCTCGGTCCTGGGGCTTGGGTCGAGGGTCGAGGGGGCGGAGGCGGACCTCGGCGAGCTGGGCGGGGGGGACGGGGGTGGGGGCGCCGGTGAGGGGGTCGGCGCCGGACTGGGTCTTGGGGAAGGTGATGACGTCGCGGATCGAGGGGGTGCCGGCCAGCAGCATGTCGAGGCGGTCGAGGCCGAAGGCGAAGCCGCCGTGCGGGGGGGCGCCGAAGGTGAGGCCCTTGAGGAAGAACCCGAAGCGGTCCTCGGCCTCCTGAGGGCTGATGCCGAGGGCCTCGAACACGCGCCGCTGGACGTCGGCGCGGTGGATACGGATGCTGCCCGAGCCGAGCTCGTAGCCGTTGAGGACCAGGTCGTAGGCGCGGGCGGTGGCCTCCTGGGGGGCGTCCGTGAAGGTGTCGGCCCACTTGGGGGACGGGGCGGTGAAGGGATGGTGGGCCGGGTCCCAGCGCTTGGCCTCCTCGTCCCACTCGAACATGGGGAACTCGGTGACCCACAGGAACTTCCAGTCGTCCTCGGGGACCAGGCCGCGTTCGGCGGCCAGGCGCACCCGCAGGTCCCCGAGGACGGTCTGGGCGACCGGGGTGCGGTCGGCGGCCACCAGCAGCAGGTCGCCGGGCCGGGCGCCGGTGGCCTGGCGCAGGGCGTCGCGTTCGGTGTCGGTGAAGAACTTGTCCAGGGGCGACCGCGGCCCGTCGGCCTCGACCGCGACCCAGGCCAGGCCCCTGGCCCCCCGGGCCTTGGCCTGCTCGGTGAGGGTGTCGAGCTGCCTGCGGGTGAGGTCGGCTCCCCCCTCGACCCGCAGGCCCAGCACCGACCCGCCGGCCTCCAGGGCGGCGGCGAAGATCCCGACCCCGGTGCCGACGAACACCGGCCTCAAATCGACGAGCTCCATGCCGTAGCGCAGGTCGGGCTTGTCGGTGCCGAAGCGGCGCATCGCCTCGGCGTGGGTGAGACGCGGGAACGGGACCGGCAGCTCCATCCCGAGGACGTCGCGCCAGACGGCCGCCATCAGCTCCTCGCCCAGGGCGTAGACGTCCTCCTCGTCGAGGAAGGACAGCTCCAGGTCGAGCTGGGTGAACTCGGGCTGCCGGTCGGCCCGCAGGGCCTCGTCGCGGAAGCAGCGCACGATCTGGTAGTAGCGCTCGATCCCGGCCACCATCAGCAGCTGCTTGAACAGCTGGGGGGACTGGGGCAGGGCGTAGAACTGGCCGGGGGCCAGGTGGGTGGTGACCAGGAAGTCGCGCGCCCCCTCGGGGGTCGACTTGGTCAGGTACGGGGTCTCGACCTCCAGGAACCCGCGGTCGGCCAGCACCCGGCGCAGGGTGGCGTTGGCCTTGGCGCGGATCTCCAGGCCGCGCCGGGCCGCCGGGCGGCGCAGGTCCAGGTACCGGTACTGGAGGCGCAGGGTCTCGTCGGCGTCGGTGCGGCCCTCCAGCGGGAACGGCGGGGTCGCGGAGGGGGCCAGGACCGCGACGTCGGCGGCGGCGACCTCGACGTCGCCGGTGGGCAGCTCGGGGTTCTCGTTGCCGGCCGGGCGGGCCCTGACCGTGCCCGCGACCCGGACGCAGTCCTCGTTGCGGATGGCGGCCGCGGCCGGGGTCTCGTCGGGGCGGACGACCACCTGGACGACCCCGGAGGCGTCGCGCAGGTCCAGGAAGGCCACCCCGCCGTGGTCGCGGCGGCGGGCCACCCAGCCGGCCAGGCGGACCTCGGTCCCGGCGTCGCCGGCCCGCAGGGTGCCGCAGGCGTGGCTGCGCATGGCGCCGAGCAGCGGCCGGGTCATGGCGCGACTCCGCTGGTGACCCGGCGGACCTCGTCGACCACCTCGGCCAGGGGGACGGGGTGCTGCCGGCGGGCGGCCATGTCGCGGACCGCGGCCTGGCCGGCCGCCAGCTCCTGCTCGCCCAGGATGACCACGGTGCGGGCGCCGATCTTGGCGGCCGCCTTCATGTGGCCGTTGAGGGTGCGCTCGGCATAGGGGAGGTCGGCCACCAGCCCGGCCCGGCGCAGGTCGCGGACCAGCACCTGGGCCGGGACCGTGGCCGCCGGGACCAGCGGCAGGACCAGGGCGTCCAGCCGCCAGGGGTCGGCCGGGAGCCGGCCGGCCCGCTCGAGGGCGAGCACCGTCCGGTCCAGCCCCAGGGCCCAGCCGATGCCCGGTGCATGGGGGCCGCCGAGGGCCTCGGCCAGCCCGTCGTAGCGGCCGCCGCCCCCAAGGGCGTTCTGGGCCGCGTCCAGGCCCTCGGCCTGCCACTCGAAGGTGGTGCGGACGTAGTAGTCGAGGCCGCGGACCAGCCGGGGGGCCTCGACCCACTCCAGGCCGACGGCGGCCAGCAGCTCCCGCACCGCCTCGTCGTGGGCCTTGCAGGCCCCGCAGAGGTAGTCCCGCATCAGCGGGGCGTCGGCGGTCAGCTCCTCGACCAGCGGGTCCTTCATGTCCAGGACCCGCAGCGGGTTCTGCTCGGCCCGGGCCCGGGCCGCCGCCGGCAGCCGGTCGCCCAGGCCGCGCAGGAACCCCAGCAGGGCCTCCCGGTAGGCGGGGCGGCAGACCGGGTCGCCCAGGCTGGTCAGCAGCAGGGTCACCGGGATGCCGAGGCGCCGGAACACCTCATGACCGACCAGGATCACGTCGGCGTCGATGGCCGGGGCGTCGCGGCCGATGGCCTCGATGTCGACCTGGGTGAACTGGCGCTGGCGGCCGGCCTGGGGCCGCTCGTAGCGGAACTGGGGGCCGGAGCAGACGACCTTGGTCAGGCCGCCGGCGAGCCGGCCGTGCTCGATCAGGGCCCGCACGATCCCGGCGGTCAGCTCGGGCCGCAGGGTGAGGGAGCGGCCGCCCTTGTCGGTGAAGGTGTACATCTCCTTCTGGACGACGTCGGTGGCCTCGCCGACCCCGCGGGCGAACACGGCCGTGTCCTCGAAGATGGGCGTCTCGATCGGCTGGTAGCCGGCCAGGCGGGCCTGCTCGAGCATGATCCGCTCGACCTCGGCCCTGGCTCCCGAGGCCGGCGGCAGGTGGTCGAAGGTGCCCTTGGGGGCCTCGAACCGGACGCTCACGGCCGCTTGCCCCCGACCGGGTCCAGCCCGGTCAGGAACGGGTTGGTGGCCCGCTCCCGGCCAACGGTGGTGGTCGGGCCGTGGCCGGGCAGCACCACCATGTCGTCCGGCAGGGGCAGGAACCGGGAGGCCAGCGAGGCCAGCATCTGCTCGGTGGACCCGCCGGGCAGGTCGGTGCGGCCGATCGAGCCGGCGAACACCAGGTCCCCGGCCAGCAGGTGGCCCGGCTGGTCGCCCTCGGCGGCCGACCGGAAGGTGACGTGCCCGGGGGTGTGGCCCGGGGTGTGGTCGACGTGCAGGCGCAGGCCGGCCAGCTCGACCGCCTGGCCGTCGGCCAGCTCACGGACGTCGTCGGGTTCCTGAAGCTCGAGCCCGCCGAAGGCGGCCCTTGCCTCGGGGCCGAACCCGGCCAGGGGGTCGGTGAGCAGGTGGCGGTCGGCCGGGTGGAGGAAGGCCGGGATGTCGTGGGCGCCGGCCAGGGGGGCGACGGTCCAGACGTGGTCGAGGTGGCCGTGGGTGAGCAGCGTCGCCACCGGCTTGAGGCGGTGGCGGCGGCACAGCTCCTCGATCCCGGCCAGGGCGTCCTGACCCGGGTCGACGACCAGGGCCTCGGCGCCTTGTTCGGCGGCGACCAGCCAGCAGTTGGTCTGGAAGGTCCCGGCGGGGAATCCGGTCACGAGCATGGCCGCATGCTACCGGAACGGCTCCCGCCGGGACCCCGGGATGCCGATAGACTCGGGGCTTCAGCCGGAGCGGGAAGGGAGTCGATGTCCAAGCAGACACGCAAGCGGGAGCTGGACCGGCTCCGGGCCCGGCGGGAGGCCGAGCGCCAGCGGGCCCGGCGGCGCCGGGCGCTGCTCACCTACGGGACGCTTGGGCTGGTCGTCGTCGTGGCCGCCGTGGCCGGGGGGCTGTGGCTGACCGGCAACGACGACAGCCCGGCGGGCGCGGCCGCCACCACCGCCGCCGGGGCGGCCACCACCGCGCCGGCGCAGTTCAACGACGCCCGGGCCGGGGCCCCGACCGCCCCCGCCCAGGTCGCCTGCGGCGGCAAGATCCCGCCCAAGGTGCAGCACCCGACCTTCAGCAAGCCGCCCACGACCAAGGTCGACCCGGACAAGACCTACCTGGCCACCCTCCAGACCTCCTGCGGCGGCGTCACCATCAGGCTCGACCCCAAGAAGGCGCCGGAGACCACGGCCAACTTCGTGTTCCTGGCCGGCAGGCACTTCTACGACTCCACCTGGTTCCACCGGATCGTGCCCGGCGGGGCGGCCGGGATCGGGGTCATCCAGGGCGGCGACCCCGAGGGCACGGGCCGCGGCGGCCCCGGCTACGCCATCAAGGACGAGCTGCCCTCCAGCCCGGCCGCCTACGGGAAGTACTCGGTGGCCATGGCCAACAGCGGCCCCAACTCGGGCGGCAGCCAGTTCTTCATCGACTTCCAGGACAACTCCAAGGGCCTCCGGCCCGACTACTCGGTGTTCGGCGAGGTCGTCGAGGGCCGCGACGTGGTCGACAAGATCGCCAAGGTCCCCCTCGGCGGCCAGACCGGCGACACCCCGACCCAGGCGGTCTGGATCGACAAGGTCACCGTGAAGGTCTCCTGACCGGACCGGTCAGAGCTTGCGGGCCGAGTCGAGCAGGATGGTGACCGGGCCGTCGCCGGCCGACTCGACCCGCATGGAGGCGCCGAAGCGGCCGGTGGCCACCGGGACGCCGGCCCCGGCCAGGGCCTTGGCCACGGCCTCGACCAGGGGGGCGGCCACCTCGGGCGGGGCCGCGGCCACATAGGAGGGGCGGCGGCCCTTGCGGGCGTCGCCGTAGAGGGTGAACTGGCTGACCACCAGCGCTCCCCCGCCGACCTCGGCCAGCGACCGGTTCATCCTGCCCTGGCCGTCGTCGAAGATCCGCAGGGCGGCCAGCTTGGCGGCCAGCCAGGCGGCGTCGGCCTCGGTGTCGCCGTGGGTGACCCCGACCAGGACCAGCAGCCCGGGGCCGATCTCCCCGGTCAGCTCCCCGTCGGCCACCACCCGGGCCCAGGCCACCCGGGAGACCACGGCCCGCACCTAGCGGTCCCCGGCGCCGTTCCCGGCGTGCGGCACGACGCGGAAGGCGTCGTAGACGCCTTCGACCCGCTTGACGGTGGACAGCACGTGGGCCAGATGCGAGATGTCGGCCAGCTCGAAGGTGAACCGCAGGGTGGCCACCCGGTCGCGGCCGGTGGCGACCTGGGCCGACATGATGTTGACGTGGTGGTCGGAGAGGACCTCGGTGATGTCCCGCAGCAGCTTGGTCCGGTCCAGGGCCTCGACCTGGATGGTGACCGCGAACACACTCGGGCCGGAGGTGTCCCACTCGACCTCGATGATGCGGTTCTGGTCGCGGCGCAGGTTGTCGGCGTTGGGGCAGTCCTCGCGGTGGACGCTGACCCCGTGGCCGCGGGTGACGAAGCCGATGATCGGGTCCCGGGGCACCGGGGTGCAGCAGCGGGCCAGCTTGACCCAGACGTCGTCGACGCCCTTGACGACCACGCCGCGGCTGGCCGGCTGGGGCCGGGTCTGGCGGACGGCCCGTTCCAGCACCAGGTCGTCGTCGTCGTCCTCCTGCTCCTGGCCGCCCAGGTCGGCCTGGAGGCGGCTGACCACCGCCTGGGCCGAGGTCTGCCCGGACCCGACGGCGGCGTAGAACGCCTCCAGGCTGGCGAAGCGCATGTCGGCGGCCAGGGCGGCCAGGGCCCCGCCCTGGGTGAGCTTCTGCAGCGGCAGGCCGGCCTTGCGCATGGCCCGGACCAGCGCGTCCTTGCCGGCCTCGATGGCGTCCTCGCGGCGCTCGCGGGCGAACCACTGGCGGATCTTGTTGCGGGCCCGCGGGGTCTTGACGATCGCCAGCCAGTCCCGCGACGGGCCGGCGTCCTGGGCCTTGGAGGTGAAGATCTCGACGTTGTCGCCGTTCTCCAGGGCGTGCTCCAGGGGCACCAGCCGCTTGTTGACCCGGGCGCCGACGCAGCGGTGGCCGACCTCGGTGTGGACGGCGTAGGCGAAGTCGATCGGGGTCGCCCCGGCCGGGAGCTGGATCACGTCGCCCTTGGGGGTGAACACGAACACCTCGTCGACGTACAGGTCGGTCTCGAGGTTCTCGATGAAGTCGCGCGGGTCCGACAGCTCCCGCTGCCAGTCGATCAGCTGCCGCAGCCAGCCCATCTCCTGCTCGGTGGCCGGCTTGCCGTCCTTGGTCTTGTAGCGCCAGTGGGCGGCCACCCCGTACTCGGCGGTGCGGTGCATGGCCTTGGTCCGGATCTGGATCTCCAGCGGCTTGCCCTGGGGCCCCACCACGGTCGTGTGCAGCGACTGGTAGAGGTTGAACTTGGGCATGGCGATGTAGTCCTTGAACCGGCCCGGGACCGGCTTCCAGACGGCGTGGACCTGCCCGAGGGCGGCGTAGCAGTCCTTGATCGAGTCGACCAGGATGCGCACCCCGACCAGGTCGAAGATGTCGGTGAACTCCTTGCCCCGCACCACCATCTTCTCGTAGATCGAGTAGTAGTGCTTGGGCCGGCCGCTGACCACAGCGCGCAGCTTGACCAGCTTGAGCTGGGCGTTGACCTGCTCGATGACCTCGGCGACATACTGCTCGCGGGCCGGCTGGCGCTCGGCCGTCATGCGGGCGATCTCCTCGTACCGCAGCGGGTACAGGGTGGCGAAGGCCAGGTCCTCCAGCTCCCACTTGATGTGGTGGATGCCGAGCCGGTTGGCCAGGGGGGCGTAGATCTCCAGGACCTCGCGGGCCTTGCCCTCCTGGTCCTCGCGGTCCAGGTAGCCGATGTCGCGCATGTTGTGGAGCCGGTCGGCCAGCTTGATGACCAGCACCCGGATGTCGCGGGCCATGGCGATGACCATCTTGCGGATGATCTCGGCCTGGGCCGCCTCCCGGCCCTCGTAGCCGATCCGGTCGAGCTTGCCCAGGCCCTCGGAGATCTTGGCCACCTCGGGCCCGAACTGCTCGCCGATCTCCTCCCGCGACAGCAGGCCCTCCTCGACGGCGTCGTGCAGCAGGGCGGCCTCCACCGACACGGCGTCCAGGCCCAGGTCGGCCACCACCGTGGCCACCCCCAGGGGGTGGGCCAGATAGGGGACGCCCGAGGCCCGGCGGCGGCCGGCGTGGCGCTCGCGGGCCAGCTCGAAGGCGCGGCCCACGGCGGCGGTGTCGGCCCGCGGGTTGCGCTGGCGGACCCGCTGGAGCAGCGGCTCCACGGCCGGCTCGGGCGGCAACCCGGCGTCATAGGGCCGGGTGACCGCCTCGGCGGCGGTCCCGTTGTCGCCGGGCACGCCGACGCCGGGCTGGGGCTCGCGGTCGAGCGCCAGCCCGTCGGGGACCGCCGTCGGATGCTGCTGCGACATCGTGCTTGGCCCCACCCAGGTTGGTCGTCCGTCGCCCGTCATGTGGTCGAGGGCGACCAGCTGGCGACTAGGCTCCCACGGTACTCCCGCCGTGGCCAGCCTGGCGATGCTCGGCGCCGCGGGCCATGGCCTGGTCGAGGATGACGTGGCCGACGTAGGCGTCGCGCCAGCCGAAGGTCTCGACCGTCTTGTCCTCGAGCTGCTTGTAGACGGCGAAGAAGTGCTCGATCTCGCGCAGCAGGTGCGGGGGGACCTGGTCGATGTCGTGGATGTAGTTCCAGTGGGGGTCGGTCAGGGGGACGACCAGCAGCTTCTGGTCGGGGCCCTTGTCGTCGGCCATGTCGAGCATGCCGACGATGCGGGCCTGGATCTCGCAGCCGGGGAAGCTCGGCTCGCCCAGCAGGACCATGGCGTCCAGGGGGTCGCCGTCCTCGGCCAGGGTGTCGGGCACGAAGCCGTAGTCGGTCGGGTAGTGGACCGGGCTGAACAGCATCCGGTCGAGGCGGATGCGGCCGGTCTCGTGGTCGAGCTCGTACTTGTTGCGGGACCCCTTGGGGATCTCGACCACGACGTGGATGGGGACCTCGCCCCCGGGGGTGGCCACCTCAGTACCTGATCAGGCTGAAGAACTCGTAGCCCTCGATCCGCTTCCTGCCCTCGAGGAACTCGAGCTCGATCAGGGTGGCGATGCCGATGACCTTGCCGCCGAGGCGCTCCACCAGACGGGCCGCGGCCCGGGCGGTGCCGCCGGTGGCGAGCACGTCGTCCACGATCAGGACCCGCTCGCCGGGCACCACCGCGTCGGCGTGCAGCTCCAGGGTGGCGGTGCCGTACTCGAGCGCGTACTCCTCGGCCTCGACCTGGTAGGGCAGCTTGCCGGCCTTGCGGACGGGGAGGAAGCCGGCCCCGAAGTGGTAGGCGACCGGGGAGGCCAGGATGAACCCGCGGGCCTCGATGCCGACCACCTTGTCGACGTTGCCCCGGCCGAAGTGGACCACCGTCTCGTCGATCACCGAGGAGAAGGCGACCTCGTTGGCCAGCAGCGGGGTGATGTCC
Source organism: Actinomycetes bacterium (assembly GCA_045807325.1). Lineage (GTDB taxonomy): Bacteria > Actinomycetota > CALGFH01 > CALGFH01 > CALGFH01 > CALGFH01. The sequence continues at coordinate 42,065 of JBJMHP010000221.1, forward strand.
TTGAAGACGATCCCCGGCTTGGGGAAGTCGGGGATGTCGCGGACCAGGGCCCGCAGGCGCTGGATGTCGATGGGCACGGTGGCGTCCTCCTGTGGGGACTAGCGCCGGCGGCGCTTGGCCGGGCGGGACTGCTGGCGCCCGGACGACTTACGTCGCTGCTGGGTCGGGCGTGGCTTCTGGGGCTGGCGGCGGGCCGGGGTCTGGGCGACGACGGCCGACTCGGTCTCGGCGGCCTCCTCCAGGTCCTCCTCGTCGTGCTCGGCCAGCTCGGGCTCGGGCTCGGGGGGCGGGGCCGGGGCGCGCCGAGACCGGCCCTCGCGGGCGGCCGGCCTGCCGGCCTGCCGGGCCGTGCCGGTGGCGGCCCGCACCGGCCGCTCCGGGCGCTCGGGCCGCTCGGCGCTGGGGCCCTGGGCGGCCAGGCGCTCGACCCGGGCCCGGAGCTGGGCGTAGCGCGGCTCCCGCTCCTTCCACATGGCGACCAGCGGCGGGGCGATGAAGATCGAGGAGTAGGCGCCGGCGGCCACGCCCACGAACAGGGCCAGGGCCAGGTCCTTGAGGGTCTCGGCGCCGAGCAGGTAGGAGCCGACCAGCAGCAGCCCCAGGATGGGCAGCAGCGAGGCCATCGAGGTGTTGAGCGACCGCATCACGGTCTGGTTGATGGCCAGGTTGGTCGCCTGGGAGTAGGTCGTGCGGGACATGGCCGTGAGCGAGCCGGTGTTCTCCCGCACCTTGTCGAACACGACCACGGTGTCGTACAGCGAGTAGCCGAGGATGGTCAGCAGGGCGATCACCGTCGCCGGGGTGACCTCGAAGCGGGACAGGGCGAAGATCCCGGCGGTGATGATGAGGTCGTGCAGCAGGGCCACCAGCCCGGCCACGGCCATCTTGAACTCCATCCGCAGCGACACGTAGACGGTCACCACGACCAGGAACACGAGCAGGGCGATGACCGCCTTGCGCGACACCGTGCTCCCCCACTTGGAGCCGATGGACTCGGTGGAGACGGCGTTGAGCTGGACGCCGGACACCCTGGCCAGCCCGGTCCGGATCCGGGTGACCTCGGCCGCGGGCAGCTCCTCGGTCTGGACGATCACCTGGACCGGGGCCTGCTCGGTGACCTGGACGACCTCGGCGGCCGGCCCGACGGCCCGGCGGACCTCGGCCTCGGTGACCGGCCGCTCGGGCTGGACCCGGAACACCGCCCCGCCCTTGAAGTCGATGCCGAAGTTGAGGCCGGGCCACACCAGGCTGACCAGGGAGATCAGCACCAGCACGGCCGAGATCGAGAACCACAGGCGCCGGCGACCGACGAAGTCGTAGCTGGTCTCGCCGTGGTACATGCGGCTGGCGAGGGACACGGACGGGATCCTCCTTGCGGGGTCAGACGGCGGCACGGATGCCGACGAAGCGCCCCTCCTGGAACAGGCGGAGTCGGGTGAGCAGGGAGACCGCCGGCCGGGCGAAGAACCAGGCGGCGAAGAAGTCGATCAGGGTGGCCAGGCCGAGGGTGAACGCGAACCCCCGGACCGGGCCGATGGCCAGCAGGTAGAGGATCAGCGCGGCCATGAACGACACCGCGTTGGCCGAGACCAGGGTGTGGAACGAGCGCTGCCAGCCCCGGTCGACCGAGGTGCGCAGGGTCTTGCCCTCGCGGACCTCGTCCTTGAGCCGTTCGAAGAACACCACGTAGGTGTCGGCCGAGATGCCCACGGCCACGATCAGCCCGGCGATGCCGGCCAGGGTCAGGGTGAAGCCGATCCACTGGCCCATCAGGATGACGATGCCGACGTTGAGGGCGGCGGCGATGGCCAGGCCGACCCAGACCACCAGGCCGAGCCCACGGTAGTAGAGGAGCACGTACAGGAACACCAGGCCGAGCCCGATGGCCCCGCCGATCAGGCCGGCGTGCAGCGAGTCGGCGCCCAGGGTGGCGCTGACGGTGGTGCGGCTCTGGGGGTCGAGCTTGAGGGGCAGGGCGCCCGAGGAGATCAGCGGGGCCAGGTTCTCGGCCTCGGCCTGGGTCTGGCCGGTGATGACGGCCGAGCCGCCGCTGATGCCCTGGTTGCACTGGACGTCGGAGGCCACCGGCGGGTAGTTGATGACCACCGCGTCCAGGGTGATGGCGATCTGGCGCTTGGGGTCGTTGTCGGGGTTGCAGGCCGCCTTGCCGGTGAGCTCCTGGAACTTGCGGCCACCGGCGCCGTTGAAGTTGAGCTGGGTCTCCCACTGGCCGGTGGTGACCCCGCCCTGGCCGGCCTGCTGGAGCTGGGGCCGGGCCGAGGCGATGTCGGTGCCGCCGAGGGCGACCGGGCCCATCAGCAGCTTGGGGGCGTTGGCCTCGGGCCGCAGCTGCCCGGCCTGGTCGCGGGCGCACAGGACGACGTCCTTGTCAGGGATGTCCTTGTTCGCATAGGTCTCGGGCTTGGCGCAGTCGACGGCGTTGAACGGAGCCTGCTTGTACCTGGGGTCGCTGGCCCCGACGATCTCCTTGACCGGGCGGAACTGGAGCTGGGCGGTGGTGCCGACGGCGGCGATCACGTCGTCGGGGTTGGGCACGTTGGGGATCGACACCACGATGTTGCCGCCCTCGACGCTGACCTCCGACTCGGCCACGCCCTTGGAGTTGACCCGGTTGCGGATGATGTCGACGGTGGTGTCGAGCTGCTCGGTGGTGGGGGCGCCGCCCCGGGGGTTGGTGGGCACGAAGGTGACGGTGGACCCGCCCTTCAGGTCGAGGCCGAGCCGGGGCTTGATGCCCTGGACCATGATCACGCCCCAGACCGCCCCGACCAGCAGGAACACGATCAGCAGGGGGATCACGTAACGGCGGGCTCCTGGCACGGACGTCTGACTCCTTCGTGCTGCGAGGGGCTCGGAACTCGGAACACAGAGCCTAGCGGTTTTCTCGGCAGTTCGAGCGATTCAGAGCAGGCTTTGGCCGTTCACGGTCATGCGGAACTTGCAGTCCAGGCCCTCGGCGGCCCGGCGGCACATCATCATGCGGGTGAGGAAGATCTCGAAGTACTCCAGGATGTCGGACACGGCGGTGTCGATCTGGAGCTCCAGGGTGATGGTGCGGCCGGTGGCGTCGACCCGCACGAAGGAGTGGGTGGCCGAGAAGTTCACCCGGTCGTGGATGTCGAACTCCACGCGCGCGTCCTTGCGCACCCGCGAGCGGTGGACGTCGGACTTGTCGGCGATGTTGACCGCCGCCGACACCGGCGACACGGGATGGCCGAGCTCCTCCTCGTGGTTGCCGATGGCCCCGATGACCAGCCCGATGTCCTCGGTGGCCATGCCGAGCTCGGTGAGGATGGGCATGGCCAGCAGGGCCGAGGTCTGGGGGTGGTTCTGGCGTGAGATCACGTTGCCGACGTCGTGCAGGTAGCCGGCGACCGAGGCCAGCTCGGCCAGGTGCCGGTCGTAGCCGAGCCGGTCGAGGATGTTGAAGGCGATGTGGCCGACCAGGTTGGCGTGGCGGTAGCCGTGCTCGGTGTAGCCGAGCCGGCCGGTGAACTGGTCGGCCAGGGCGATGTAGGTCTGGATGACCTTGTGGCCGGCCACCTGGTCGAGCAGGCGGAGCTCGCCGGCGCTGGGCCGGCGCTCCGGGAGGCTCATCGTTCGGGCCGCTCCTCTTCCTCCTCGTCGGCGACCTCGGCCGTGTCCTCGGCCGGCTCGGGGTTGACCTTGCCGGAGATGGCCCGGCGGTTGACCCGGGCCTCGACCCCCGGGGACAGCTCGATGGTGACCACGTCGCCGTCGAAGCGGCGGATGGTGCCGAAGAACCCCGCCGAGGTGATGATCTCGTCGCCCAGCTGCAGCGAGGACTGCAGTGACTGGAGGGACTTGAGCCGGCGCTGCTGCGGGCGGATGAGCAGGAAGTAGAAGACGCCGAAAATCAGCACGAGGAAGATGAGGGACCCGCTGCCTTCCATGGTGTCCAGGACCTCCGGAGGGGCCGACGCGAGCGGCAATCCTACTCTACGGGCTCTCTGCAGGTTCCTGGCCCTCATCGAAGAGCGAACCGGGGCTGGGCGCGGCCCCGGTCCCGCGGGGGACGGCCAGGCCGAGGTGGGCGTAGGCGGCCGCGGTGGCGACCCGGCCCCTTGGGGTGCGCTGGAGGAAGCCGAGCTGGAGCAGGTACGGCTCGGCCACGTCCTCGACCGTGTCCTGCTCCTCCCCGACCGAGACGGCCAGGGTGGCCAGGCCGACCGGGGCGCCCCCGAAGCGCTCGCACAGCACCCGCAGCAGGGCCAGGTCGAGCTTGTCCAGCCCCAGCCGGTCGACCTCGAACAGCTCGAGGGCGGCCTCGGCCACAGCTTCGTCGACCGACCCGTCGGCCCGGACCTCGGCGTAGTCGCGGACCCGGCGCAGCAGCCGGTTGGCGATCCGGGGGGTGCCCCGGGACCGGCGGGCCAGGACCTCGGCCCCGGCCCGGTCGATGGCCACCCCGAGGATCGACGCCGAGCGGGTGACGATCGCCTGGAGGTCGGCCGGCCCGTAGTAGTCGAGCCGGGCCGAGAAGCCGAAGCGGTCGCGCAGCGGCGAGGTGATCAGCCCGGTGCGGGTGGTGGCCGCGACCAGGGTGAACCGGGGCAGGTCGAGGCGCAGGCTGCGCGCCCCCGGGCCCTTGCCGAGGACCACGTCGATCTGGAAGTCCTCCATGGCCGGGTACAGGACCTCCTCGACGGCCCGGGGGAGGCGGTGGATCTCGTCCACGAACAGGACGTCGCCGGCCTCCAGGCCGGTGAGGATGGCGGCCAGGTCGCCGGCCCGCTCCAGGGCCGGGCCCGAGGTGACCCGGAAGCCGACCCCGAGCTCGGCGGCCACGATGGCGGCCAGGCTGGTCTTGCCCAGCCCGGGCGGCCCCGAGAACAGCAGGTGGTCGGGGGGCAGGCCCCGCCGGCGGGCCGACTCGAGCACGATGCCGAGCTGTTCGCGAATACGGGCCTGGCCGATGAACTCGTCCAGCTTGCGCGGGCGCAGGCTGCCCTCGCTGGCCCGGTCGCCCTCGTCGGGCCAGGGGTCGAGGATCCCGGGGTCGGTCATCGGCTGGTCCCCAGGCCGCGCAGGGCCAGGCGCAGCAGCTCCTCGGTCGAGTGCGCGCCGGCGTCGGGCGGGAGGGCGGCCAGGGCGGTCTTGATCTCGGCCGGGCCGTAGCCGAGGGCGCCGAGGGCCTCGCGGACCTCGGCGTAGGCGGGGCGGCCGTCGGTCTCGACCGGCAGGTCGGGCTCGCCGTCGCCGAGCCTGCCCTTCAGCTCCAGCAGCAGCCGGGCCGCGCCCTTGCGCCCGATCCCGGGGACCAGGGTGAGGGCGTCGGCGTCGCCGGCGCTGACGGCGCGGCGCAGGGCATCGGGGGAATGCACGGCCAGCACGGCCAGGGCCAGCTTGGGCCCGACCCCGGTGGCCGTCAGCAGCTGCTCGAAGGCGCGGCGCTCGTCGGTGGTGGCGAAGCCGTACAGGGCCAGGGTGTCCTCGCGCACATAGGTGACGGTGTGGACCAGGACCTCGCCCTCGCGGGGCAGGGTGGCGATGGCCTTGGGGGTCAGGAACACCCGGTAGCCGACCCCGCCGACCTCGATCACGGCCCCGTCGGCCAGCACCTCGAGCAGCCGCCCGCGCAGGCTGGCGATCACCGCCCGGCCCTCGGGGTACGGAGCCCTGGTGAGGTGGGGGCGGCCCGGGCAAGCCAGTCGGCGGTCGAGGCGGCCCCGAGCGCACCCCCGGTGCCGGCGCCCGCTCCGGTGCCGGGGCCGGTCAGGCCGGCGTGGTTGAGGTGGCACAGGGCCACGGCCAGGGCGTCGGCGGTGTCGGCCGGGGTCGGCACCGCCGCCAGGCCCAGTAGGGCCTTGACCATGTAGCCGACCTGCTCCTTGGGCGCGCTCCCCGACCCGGTGACAGCCTGTTTGACCTGCGGCGGGGTGTAGGCCGAGACCTCAAGGCCGTGCTCGGCGGCCAGCAGCAGCACCACCCCGGAGGCCTGGCCGACGGTCATGGCCGTGCGCACGTTGGCGTTGAAGAACAGCCGCTCGATGGCCAGAGCCTCGGGCCGATGGACGGCCAGCACCTGCCGCAGCCCCGCGGCCAGGGTGGCCAGGCGCGGCGCGACCTGCTCGCCGTCGGTGTGGACAGTGCCGTAGCCGACGGCCACCACCCGCCCCCCGCGCCGCTCCAGCACGGCCCAGCCGCAGCGACCGAGCCCCGGGTCGACCCCGAGCACCCGCATGGCCGACCCTCCGCTCCGCTCGAACATCTCTCGAACACCTGTTTGGCGGCAGCCTACCGCCTGCCCCGGACAGGCTCAAGGATCCTCCGCCGGTTTGGTTGGTTAGCCTGCCCTCCGGCCGGGTAGGCCGGCGCTCGACCCGAAGGGAGGCGAGATGCGGCTCGGCACACTGCTGTTGATCATCATCATCGTGCTGCTGGTGCTGTTCCTGTTCAGCCGCCGTCGCGGCCGCCTGTAGGTTGCCTGACCGGCCCGGGCCGGCGCGGCGGCTCCGCCGCCCGCCGGCGCCGGCGACCGGCAGGGTGGCGGTGACGGTGGTGTCCTGCCCGGGCCGGGAACGGACCTGCCAGACCCCGCCGGCCATCTCGACCTGCCGGCGCATGCTGGCCAGGCCGAAGTGGTCCTGGCCGAGGTGGTCGGCCACCCGGGTGGTGGCGAAGCCGGCGCCGTCGTCGCCCACCTCGAGCCACCCCCGGTCCCCGACGACCCGGAGCGACACCCAGGCGCGACTCGCCCGGGCGTGCTTGGCCACGTTGGTCAGGGCCTCCTGGGCGACCCGGTGCAGCACCGTCTCCTGGGCCCCGCCCCGCCACACCGGCAGCTCGGCCTCGACCGTGCAGGCGATCCCGGTCTGCTGGCGGAAGGCGGCGGCGTGGTCGCCCAGGGTCGCCACCAGCCCCCACTCGTCCAGGGCCAGGGGACGCAGCTCGACCATCACCCGCCGCAGGGCCGCCACCTCCCCGCGGATGTCCTCCTCGAGCGAGTCGAGCAGCTTCCGCCCGCCGGCCAGGTCGCCCCTGGTCACCCGGCGGCGGCTCAGGTCGGCGAGGTCGCGCATGGTGGGGTGCAGCGCGGTCGCGCCCCAGCAGGCGTACCAGGTCATCCAGCCGGTTTCGATCGGGCTGCCGCTGTGGTAGCCGCCGGTCAGCTGGATGATGCTGTAGAGGGTGTCGGTGACCAGCAGGGCACCGACGCCGAGCACAGGATCCAGAACGCCGGCGGGCGAGTGCCCCGAGCAGATCGACCACCTGCTAACCGTCCTCGGTGAGGTCG
>JBJMHP010000222.1:0-18316 GCA_045807325.1 Actinomycetes bacterium
GGTCACGGTGGCGCTGGTCGGGGACACCATGCTGGGTCGCGGGGTCGGCCAGGCCCTGGCCAGGACGCCACCCGAGGGCCTGGTGGCGCCCGAGGTCCGGGCCGTGCTCGGTCAGGCCGACCTGGTCGTGCTGAATCTGGAGTGCTGCATCTCCGAGCGGGGGCCGCCTGGACGCGGCGCCGGTTCCGGTCCGCCTGCGCCGCCCTCGGCACCACCCTGGACCAGGAGGCCAACCGGCTAACCATCAGCTGGCCGAGGGGCGGCGGAACCGCTGGCGTTCCCGCTCCACCGTCGGTCGGCGGTGGCAGCCCTCCAGGTGGTCATTGACCAGGCCCATGGCCTCCATGAAGGCGTAGACGGTGGTCGGGCCCACGAACGACCAGCCGCGGCGGCGCAGGTCCCGGCTCATCGCCTTGGACTCGGGGCTCTGGCCGAGCTGGAGCAGGGTGGGATAGTCGACCACCGGGGGGCGGACCGCCGGGTCCGGCTCGAACCGCCAGACGTAGGCGGCCAGGCTGCCGAACTCGCCGGCCAGCTCGTCATAGTGGCGGGCGTTGTTGACGGTGGCCTCGATCTTGGCCCGGTTGCGGACGATGCCCGGGTCGGCCAGCAGCCGGTCCACCTCCCGGTCGCCGAACCGGGCCACCGCCGCCGGGTCGAAGCCGGCGAACACCTCCCGGAAGCGCTCCCGCTTGCGCAGGATGGTCAACCAGCTGAGCCCGGCCTGGAACCCCTCGAGGGAGAGCTTCTCGAACAGCCGCCGGTCGTCGGCCACCGGCCGGCCCCACTCGGTGTCGTGGTAGCGGCGGTACAGCGGGTCGCCCGCGCCCCACCAGCACCGGGCCAGGCCATCGTCGCCGACGGCGATCCCGTCGGGCGGTGGGCCCGCGGGCGCGACCGGTTCGCCTTCCATGGCGGCGACCATAGCGCCCCGGTGGGACAGGGCGGGCGCTCAGCCCGCGGCCTCGATGTCGACGACCTCCCTGACCCGGTGGGGGACCACCTGGCCGGCCGGCCAGGCCGCCGCCGTCCTGGACGGCTCGGGTCGGGCCGGCGCCGCCGGCAGCCTGGCCTCGCCGCCGACCAGCAGCAGCAGCCAGCCCAGGGCGAGCACCAGCAGCAGGTCCCGCCGGGACTCGATGGAGCGGCTCCACTCGCCGCCGGTGCCGTAGCCCTCGACGCCGCCGTCCACGGCGAAGCGCACCACCGGGTTGGAGAACCGGTCGGTGAACTCGTACCCCGGCCGCCACCAGCCGGTCCGGCGCCACTCCAGCTGCCCGCCGTCCTGGAAGCGGAGCACGCCGCTGCGGCCGGACCAGCGCCGCTCGAAGCCGGCCACGACCTGCTCGGTGTGGGCGTCGGCGATGGTGACCTGACGGTTGGCCATCCCCCCGACGGCCAGGTCGAAGTCGTAGCCGCCGGCCTCGACCCGGGCGGTGGGCAGGAGCAGCCCGCCCAGGGTCAGCCTGGCCAGGCACTCGTCGCCGGCGCGGAGCTCGTAGCGGTCCTTGATGGCGCTGGTGCGCCGCCAGGCGAAGCGCTGGGGGCTCATCCAGTTCCCGCCGGTCCGTCGCATCGTCCCCTCCTCTCCTCGGGCCGCCGCTTCACCAGAGGCGGTGGCGCCGCTCGTCCCGGGCGAGCTCGGCGTTGCGCCGCGCCGACCTGGCCAGCCAGCGGTGGTACCTGGCCTCCTGGTGGCAGCGCCCCGGGTTGTCCTGGCCGCGCCGGCCGAGGGCGTCCCAGTCCCGGCTGCGCCGCTCCTCCTCGGCGGCGGTGACGTCCCAGTCCCGACCCGTCATGGCGGACACCTCCCGCGTCGCGCGGCCCGCTGCGGGCCGCGGCTGCATGACGAGCGTCACCTGGCCCCGTTGCAGGGCCCGGACCGGCCCCTGGCGGCCGGCATGCAGCCCCGTGGGGCCGCGCTGGCCGCCGCCCAATCCCGGCCCGACCGGCGGCCGACGCCGAGAGCACCGGGGCCTGGAGGCCGGCGTGCAGGTGGCTGAGAGCGGCCTTGGTCAGGTCGGCCGGAAGAGCTCGCGGTGCTCGGGGAACGCCGGGGTGAGCTGGTCGAACCAGGTCGCCCGGGGGTCGAACTCGGCGAAGAAGGGGCGTCCGACCAGCTCCGGGTCGCGGGCCTGCACGTAGCGGAGGGCGAACACCTTGCGCCCGGCGACCTCGGTGACCCCATCGACCAGGACCTTGCCGGGGGTGGCCGACATCACCGGCCCCTTGACCGTGCGGCCCAGCCCCGACATCTGTGACCAGGCCTCCCGGAAGATCCGCCAGCCCCTGGCCAGCGGCACCTCGAAGTGGTTGCGGGGGCCGGTGTCGCGCTCGACGAACATGTAGTAGGGGACCACGCCCAGGTCCAGGCCGGTCCGCCACAGCTGGCACCAGGTCCCGGGGTCGTCGTTGATGCCCCGGATCAGCGGCGCCTGGGCGTAGACCGACGCCCCGGTGGCGCGGATGCGGCGCACCGCCTCGCGGGCCACCTCCGGTCCCAGCTCCCTGGGATGGGAGTAGTGGGCCATGACGGCCAGCTGCCGCCCCGAGGCGACCACCCGCTCGAACAGCCGGCACAGCTCGTCGGCGTCGGGGTCGGTGACGAACCGGTACGGCCAGTAGCTGACCGCCTTGGTCCCGATCCGGATCGTCCGGACCGTCTCCAGCCCGGCCGCCAGCAGCGGCTCCAGGAAGCGGGCCAGGACCTCGGTCCGCATGATCATCGGGTCGCCCCCGGTGAGCAGCACGTCGGTCACCTCCGGGTGCCGGCGCAGGTAGCCGCAGAGCACCTCCGGGTCGTTGCCGGCCATCCGCAGATCGGGCTCGCCCACGAACTGGGCCCAGCGGAAGCAGTAGGTGCAGAAGGCGTGGCACATCTGCCCCGGGCCGGGGAAGAACAGGACCGTCTCGGCGTACTTGTGCTGCAGGCCGTCCAGCGGCCGGTCGCCGCCGGCGGGGACGTTCAGCGACAGCTGGCCGCCCGGGTGCGGGTTCAGGCGCCGGCGGATGTCACGGGCCTCGGCCGCGACCCGCTGGGGGGGCGCGTCGTCGCGCAGCAGCTTGGTCATGGTGGCCAGGTCGGCCGGGTCCAGCATCTCCGGGGACGGGAAGGTGAGCCGGTAGATGGGGTCGTGCTCGACGTCGTCCCAGTCGATCAGCTCGTCGGTGACGTGGCGGTTGGTCCGGAACGGCAGGACGGCGGCCACGGCCCGCATCTCCAGCAGGTCGTCGCCGGAGCGGCCGGCCAGCTGCGGGATCTCCTGCAGGTTCCGGGCGGTGTAGGCGCGGAACACCGGCCGGTGGGGAGCTGCGCGCGGCACCGGCGAGGCGGGTCGGGACGGCATCGGGCACGGCTCCTGAGGGACAGGGACTCGACACCTGCGGGTGGTCGGCGACCGAGCTTTCATCACCGGCGCCACCGCCCGCAAGGAGCCCCGGCGGGCCCGTCCCGCACAACGCGCACAGCCAGCCCAAGAACCGCACAAGACCCTTGCAAGGCACTTGCGGAGCGCGGACGATACCCCGAACTCAGATGGAACCCGACGCGGGGTATGAGACCCTCGAGGCGGCCGAGCAGTGAGGAGCCGTATGAGGTTCAGGATCCTCGGGCCGCTGGAGGTCGAAGACGCAGGCCGCCAGCTCGAGCTGGGCGGGCCCCGCCAGCGCGCGGTGCTCGCCTTCCTCCTGCTCAACGCCAACCAGCCCGTGCCCGTGGCCCGGCTGCTGGACGCCCTCTGGGACGGGTCGACGGCCGGGGCCCGCAACTCGCTCCACAGCACCGTGTCGCGGCTGCGCCAGCTCCTGGCGGCCAGCCAGGACGAGGAGGCGACCCGGCCCCGCATCCTCTCCAAGAACCACGCCTACCAGCTCAATGTCGCGTCCGATGGGCTGGACGTGTTCCGCTTCGAGCGGCTCCTGGCCGAGGGGCGGGCGGCGCTGGAGGACCCGGCCGCCACTCCGGCCCGGACCGCGGCCACCCTGACCGAGGCGCTCGCCCTGTGGCGGGCCACCTCGCCGCTGGAGGACCTGTGCGACCAGGGACGCGACGAGCCCCGCATCACCTGGCTGGAGGGCCAGCGCCGGGCCGCCGTCGAGGCCAAGGCCAAGGCCGACCTGATGGCCGGCCGGAAGGCCGACGTCATCCGCGAGCTGCCGATCGAGATCGGCAACGACCGGTTCAACGAGCACCTGCGCCACTGCCTGATGCTGGCCCTGGACCGGGCCGGCCGGGCCGCCGAGGCCGTCGACGTGTACTTCGACTTCCTGCAGCTGCTCGACAACGAGCGCGGCATGCGCCCCAGCCGCGAGCTCCAGCAGCTCCACCAGGACATCCAGCGCCAGCAGGTCCGCGACGACTACCGGCCGGCCGTCCGCGCCACCGCCCCGCCGGCCGAGCCGGCCGAGGCTCCCGCGGGGGAGATCTTCGTCGGCCGGGAGGCCGAGCTCGGGCGGCTGCGGGAGGCCCTGGTCAGCGCCCGCTCCGGCCAGGGCCGCCTGGTCCTGGTCGCCGGCGAGATGGGGATCGGCAAGAGCTACCTCGTCCGGCGCCTGGCCGCCGAGGTCAAGGCCGACGGCCAGGAGGTCATCTGGGGCCGCGTCTGGGAGGAGGACGGGGCGCCGCCCTACTGGCCGTGGCTGATGATCCTGCGCCAGCTGCTGGAGAGCCGCGACGTCGACTGGCTGCGCCACCGGCTCGGGGCCGACGCCCCGGTGGTCGCCCAGGTCGTGGCCGAGGTCCGCGAGCGCCTGCCCGACCTGGACAGCCCGCCCAGCCTGGAGCCGAACCAGGACCGCTTCCGGCTGTTCGACTCCCTGACCAGGTTCATGCGCCGGGCCGTCAGCGACCGCCCGCTGGTGCTGGTGCTGGACGACCTGCACCGCGCCGACGACTCGTCGCTGCTGCTGCTCCGGTTCCTCACCCGGGAGCTGGCCGACGCCCGGCTGCTGGTGGTGGCCACCTACCGCGACGCCCGGGCCGACCAGAGCGAGGACTTCGTGCGGGCCCTGGCCGAGCTGACCCGGGAGCCGGCCACCGTCCGGCTGACCCTCCAGGGCTTCGACCAGGCCGAGGTCGCCCGCTATGTCGCCCTGGCCGCCGGCCTGGAGATCCCGGAGGCCTTCGCGGCCCGGCTCCGCCAGCGGACCAGCGGCAACCCGCTGTTCCTCAAGGAGCTGGTCCTGCCCCTGTCCGAGGGCCTGGACGCGGCCGAGTTCGAGCGTGGCCTCGACCAGTTCGTCCCCCAGGGGGTGCAGGAGGCGGTGGAGCGGCGGCTCGCCTTCATCCCTGCCCGGGCCCGGGAGGTGCTGAACAAGGCGTCGGTCATCGGCCAGCAGTTCACCATCGACGTGCTCGCCGAGCTGGCCGAGGTCGAGCGCTCGCTCCTGCTGGAGCTGCTCGACGAGGTCATCGCCCTCGACTTCGTCACCCCGGCCATGGACATCGGCTACCGCTACCGGTTCGCCCACGTGCTCATCCGCGACGCCCTGTACCGGCGGCTGCCGGGGGCTCGCCGGGCCGCCCTTCACCACCGGGTCGGGGAGGCCCTGGAGAAGGTCTACTCCGACGACCTCGAGCCCCGCTACAGCGAGCTGGCCCACCACTTCCAGCACGGCGCCGGCGAGCAGGGAAGCGCCAAGTCCCTCTACTACCTGCAGCTGGCCGGCCAGCAGGCGGCGGGGCGGTTCGCCTTCGCCGACGCCGTCCGGTTCTACCAGGCCGCCCTGCAGCAGCCGGCCGACCGGGCCCGCCGCTGCGACCTGCTGCTCGCCCTGGCCGACGCCCAGATGTGGGCCGGCCACCAGCAGCGGGCTCGGACCAGCTTCCTGCAGGCCGCCGACACCGCCAAGGCCCTCGGGGACGACGCCCGCTTCGCCAGGGCCGCGCTCGGCTTCGGCGGCCAGCTGGCCGACTTCGGGCTGGTCAACGAGCAGCTCATCGACCTGCTGGAGGAGGCCCTGGAGGTGCTCGACGGCGGGCCGCCGGCCCTGCGGGCCCGCGTCCTCGGCCGCCTGGCCGCGGCCCTGTACTGGGTCGACCCCGAGCGGCAGCCCGAGGTGGCCGACCGGCGGGCCGCCCTCAGCGCCGAGGCGGTGAAGCTGGCCCGGGCGGCCGGCGACCCCCACGCCCTTGCCGCCGCCCTGCACGGCCGCTGGTACGCCACCTGGCGGCCCGAGAACGCCGAGGAGCGCCGCGACCTGGCGGCCGAGCTGCACCAGGTGGCCGACCGCGCCGGCGACTGGCACATGTCCCTCCAGGGGCGGATGTGGCGCATCATCACCGCCCTGGAGCTCGGCGACGTCGAGGTCGCCGACGCCGAGATCGCCGAGTACGCGGCCGAGGCCGAGGCGCTCGGCCAGTCCTACCTGCTCGCCTGGCCGACCCTGTGGCGGGCCACGCGGGCCATGATGGAGGGCCGCTTCGCGGCCGTGGTGGAGCTCAACCGCGAGGCCCTGGCCCTCAGCGAGCGGGCCCCGAACGCGGCCATGATCGAGAACGCGGCCACCCTGCAGCAGTGGTTCCTGGACGACGAGCGCGGCCGGCGCGACGCCCTCGAGGGCGCCCTGGAGGGCTTCATCGACCGCTTCCCGGACTTCCCGTCCTGGCGGCTGCCGCTGGCCCTCATGCAGTTGGCCGCCGGTGAGCCCGAGGCCGCCAAGACCGAGCTGCACCAGCTCACCGCCAACGGGCTGTCCCGGGTCCGGCGGGACGCCAACTGGCTGGCCACCATGACCCTGCTGGCCGAGATCTGCGCCGCCCTCGGCGACGAGGGCTCCGCTCCCATGCTGTACGAGCTGCTGGCACCCTACGGCGACCGCTGCGTGGTGGTCGGCTTCGCCAGCGTCTGCCGCAGCTCGATCTCGCTCCAGCTCGGCCAGCTGGCCGCCCTGCTTGGCCGCTGGCAGGCCGCCGACCAGCACTTCTCGGCCGCGCTGACCGCCAACCGGCGGATCGGGGCGCGCCCGGCCCTGGCCCACACCCGCTACCGCCACGCCCGGGCCCTGCTCGGCCGCGACCGCGGGGACGACCGCGAGCGGGCCCTGGACCTCCTCGACAGGGCCGCCCAGGAGGCGGCGGCCCTGGGCATGGCCGGCCTGGCCGAGGAGATCATGGCCAGCCAGGAGGCCGGCCGGGGCGGCCGCCGGCCATGACCAGCGCCGAGCTGCTGGTCGACGCCTTCGGCCGGGTCCGCGGGGTCGTCCACCGGGTGGTCGGCGGCCTGTCGCCCGAGCAGCTGGCCTTCCAGGTCGACCCGGAGGCGAACTCGATCGCCTGGCTGGTCTGGCACCTGACCCGGATCCAGGACGACCACGTCGCCGGCGTCGCCGGGGCCGAGCAGGTCTGGACCTCCCAGGGGTGGGTGGACCGCTTCGGGCTGCCGTTCGACCCGCTGGCCACCGGCTACGGGCACCGGCCGGCCGACGTGGCCGCCGTCCGGGTCTCGGGGGAGCTGGTGGTCGGCTACCACGACGCCGTCCACCAGCAGACCGTCGGCTACGTGGAGGGGCTCGTCGACGCCGACCTCGACCGCGTCGTCGACCGGTCCTGGGACCCGCCGGTGACCCTGGGGGTGCGGCTGGTCAGCGTGATCGCCGACGACCTCCAGCACGCCGGCCAGGCCGCCTTCGTCCGGGGGATCCTGCAGCGCCGCTAGCCGCCAGGCCCGGGACGGGCCGGGTCGAGCCGGCCCGCGCCCTCGGGGGCACGCAGCGCCGGGGCGCGCACGTGCTCTGGCAGGAGGCCGATGCCGACCACCCGGGCCGGGAGGGCCTGCAGGGCCGGGTAGCGGCGCAGGACCCGCAGGGCGAGCGGCCCCTGAGGGGGCACCTGGCCGGCCAGCAGTGGGGACAGGAACCGGTCCTGGATGGTGCGCTGCAGCCGCTGGACGACGACGGTGGGCAGGAGGCGGCGGAGCTGGACCCTGGCCAGGTGCCGGGTGGCCAGGGTGCCGTCCCGCAGCGGCCCGACGAGGAGGTTGGCCGCGGCCACGGCGTCGTGGACGGCCAGGTTGATGCCGACCCCGCCGATGGGGGACATGGCGTGGGCGGCGTCGCCGATGCACAGCAGCCCCGGCCGGAACCAGCGCCGCAGCCGGTCCACCTGCACCCGCAGCGTTCTCAGATCATCCCAGCTGCGCAGCTCGCCCACGCGGTCGGCGAGGAACGGGACCAGCTCGGCCAGCGTGGCCCGGATGCGCTCCAGCCCGGCCGGGTCCAGCTCCCCGGCCGCGGCCTTGGGGATGACGTAGGCGATCTGCCAGTAGGCGCCCCGGTCGATCAGGACCAGCAGGTGCCCGGCGGCCAGGCGGCCGAAGGTCATCGGGTCGGTCGGGCGCCGGGGCAGGCGGAACCAGAGCACGTCCATGGGCACGCCGAACTCGATGGGGCGCAGCCCGGCCGCGCGGCGCAGCCGCGAGTCACGGCCGTCGGCGGCCACCGTCAGCCGGGCCCGTACCCGGTGGACGGCCCCGTCCCGGTCGCGGTAGACCACCCCGGTCACCCGGCCGGCCTCCTCCAGCACATCGACCGCCTCGGCCTCCATGCGCAGCTCGAAGGAGGCCAGCCGCCGGGCCTGGTCGACGACGAAGTCGAGGAAGTCCCACTGGGGCATGAAGGCGAGGAACCGGTAGCGGCCGGGCAGCCGGCGGAAGTCGGCCAGGGTGAAGTCGCCGGCGTCGGTGGTGACGTTCAGGACCGTGGCCTCCTGGTGGGGCAGGTCCAGCAGCTCGTCGGCCAGGCCGAGCTCGTCGAACAGCTGCAGGGTGGAGGGGTGCAGCGTGTCGCCGCGGAAGTCGCGGAGGAAGTCGCCGTGCTTCTCCAGCACCAGCACCTCCACCCCGGCCCGGGCCAGCAGCAGCCCCAGCATGGCCCCGGCCGGCCCGCACCCGGCGATCACACAGGTGACCCGGGTCGCCGTCTCCCGGCCGGCCGGCCCCTCCGGCATCGCCATGGCTCCAAGCCCCTCTCGCGCTCCCCGACCCGTGACGTAGATCATAGGGTTCCTCCATGGCCGGTGAGGAGCGCGGGGCGGGTTCGGGCGGCGGCCCGACGTCGACGCGGCGGCCCTGGGGCGTTACTCGGCCGCACCGCGGCCCGGCTGCACGCCGTCGCCCTGACCCCCAGCCCGGCGCTGCCCAGACGCGACCGGCCAATCGCCAGCGTCGACTTCGCCGCCCTGCGCCGCCGGCAGCCCCGGCCCCTGCTGGCGGAGGCCGAGGAGCGGGTGGCCGGGCTGGCGGCGGCCGAGGCCGACGTCCTCGTGCACGGCGACCTCTGGCAGGGCAACGCCCTGTGGCGGGGCGACAGCCTGGCCGGGCTGGTCGACTGGGACTGCGCCGGCGTCGGGCCGCCCGGCGTCGACCTCGGGTCGCTGCGCTGCGACGCCGCCGTCTGCTTCGGCATGGAGGCGGCCGACGACGTCCGGCGAGGCTCGGAGGAGGAGGCCGGCCGGCCCGATCTCACCCGGGACGTCCTGGTCCGGCGCCGCGACGCGTTCCTCCGGGGCGCCCTGGGCCGGCTGGACGCCGGGCGCGGGTGACGCCGGCGCCTCAGGCGCGGGCCAGGGCCAGGATGCGGCCGACGTTCTGCTCGGAGAAGAACTCCTCCGGGGAGGTCACCCCGGCCATCACCCGGGCGAAGGCGTCCATCGCCTCCTGGTTGCCGTGGGCCGCGGCCAGCAGCTGCTGGAGGTCGGGCGGGGGCGGCTCCAGGGTGGCGAGCTCGCAGGTGAGCTCGTACATGGGCAGGACCTGGCGGTCGCGGGTGGTCTGGTAGTCGGCCATGGCGGCGTCGAAGGGGCGGGCGCCGGAGAAGGCCTCGTCGAGGGCGGCGGCGCACAGCTCGGCGTCCCGGAAGGCGTCGTGCATCCCCTGGGCGGTGATGAAGTCCTTGTTGTAGCCGGCGTCGCCGACCAACGCCCAGCCGGGCCCGTACGGCTTGCGGAAGTAGTTGGGGACGGCGGTGCCGACGAAGCGGGACTCGCGGGTGGCGGCCCGGACCCGCTCGGCGAGGTCCGGCGCCATCTCCAGCATGGCCAGGTAGTTGCCCTCGACGTCGTGCCGGTTGGCCTCCAGCTCGGCGTACGGCCAGCCGCCGATGACCACCGTGAGGTCGTCGTTGGTCGGCCAGGCGGCGAAGCCGCGGTCGGGGCGGACCCAGGTCTCGAAGTGGCCCTCCATGGGCAGCCCGCTCCAGTAGGTGTAGTAGCCGCACAGCAGCTGGGGCCGCTCGCGGTACTGCTCGGGCCGCACCGCCCTTGCCACCCGGGAGTGGCGTCCGTCGGCGCCGACGACCACCCGGGCGTGCTCGGTGACCGTCCGGCCGTCCTGGCCGTGGCCGCGGACGCCGGCCACCCGCCCGTCGGCCACGACCACGTCCTGGACGGTGAACCCCTCGCGGACCTCGGCCCCCGCCTCGGCGGCCGCGTCCACCAGCAGCCGGTCGAGCACGGTGCGGCGCGGGCCGTAGGCGACCGGGGTGTCGTCGGTCCCCGGCGCCCCCGAGAGCGCGAACGGCCCGAAGTCGAACCGGTAGGTGTGGATGGCCGGGCAGCCGGTCGCGGTGAGCCGCTCCAGCAGCCCCCAGCGCCGCAGGGCGGCCACCCCCGGCGGGTGCAGCAGGTGGGTCGAGATGGTGTCGCTGGGGAAGGTCGCCCGGTCCACGACCAGGACCTTCCAGCCCTGGCGGGCCAGCAGCATGGCCGTGGGCGACCCGGCGCAGCGGGCCCCGACCACGATGGCGTCATAGCGGCTGTCGGCCATGTCCGTTCTCCTGCTCGATTGGGATGCGTGCAGGATGCGGGCGCGGGCCCCGGGAAGTATCGGGGAGGTCCCCTATCTAGGGGCCCAGCTTCCGCCGGGTGGCCCAGGCGGCCGCCTCGGCCCGGTTGCGCAGGCCGAGCTTGGCCAGCAGGTTGCCGACGTGGTGCTCGACCGTCTTGCGGGTGATGAACAGCCGCTCGGCGATCTCGGGGTTGGACAGCCCGGCGCCGACCAGCTCAAGGACCTCGGCCTCGCGCCGAGTGAGGGCGCCGACCCCCTTGGGCCCGGTCCGCACGGGCGCCCCGAGCGACCGCAGCAGCGCCCCGGCGGCATCCGCGTGGCGGGCCGCCTCCAGCCGCTCGAAGTCCTCCAGGGCCGCCTTGGCCTCGGCGACGGCCACCTCGGGGGCGCGCCCGACCAGGGCCCGGGCCATCTCCAGGCGCGTGCGGGCCAGCTCCATCGGCAGCTGGGCGCGGGCGAACCCCTCCAGGGCCTCGTGCAGGCAGGCCCGGGCGTCGCCCTGGCCGCCGGCGACACAGACCCGCCCCTTGGCCAGCGCGGCCGCGGCCTTGAGGTACGGCCCCCGCTGGGCCCTGGCCACCAGCTCGAGCCGCCCGGCGGCGCGCTCGGCCTCCTCCAGGCCGCCCTCCTCGAGGAGGACGTCGACCAGCAGGGCCAGCAGCGGGCCGACCATGGTCGACTCGCCGACCGTCGGCACCTGGTCGTCGGGGGCGGCCGTGGCCCGCTCCAGCAGGTCCCGGGCCAGGGCCAGCTCGCCCAGGGCCAGGTGGAGGGCGGCCAGGGTGCGGACCGCGTCCGGGTGCCGGTCCAGCCCGTCCAGCAGCTGGGCCGCCTCCTCCAGGCGGCCCTGGCGGACCCGCAGGTCGGCCAGGCGGATCATGGCCGCGGCCCGCCGCTCCGGCATCCCCCGGTCGAAGTGGCGGGCCGCCTGGACGAGCTCGGTCTCGGCCTCGTCCCAGCGCCCGGCCGCGGTGAGGATGCCGCCGTAGTGGGCGCGGCAGAAGGCGGCGACCACGTTGCGTCGCCGCAGCAGGTCGGCGGCGGCGCGCATCCACTGGTCGGCCCGGGGGACGTCGTTGACCAGCTCGCAGGCCCAGAACAGCCCGCACATGATCGAGTCCTCGGTCGCCACCTCGCGCAGCTCGCCGGCGCAGATGGCCGCCAGGGCCTCGTCGAACAGGACCAGGCCCTCCTCCACCCGGCCGGTCATCAGGTACACGCCGCCCAGGTACGACAGGGCCTCGAACTCGACGTCGGGGTCGCCGAACCGGCGCCCGACGGCGATGGCCTCGCCCAGCAGCGTCTCTCGCACCTGGGCGTCCGGTTCGGCGTAGGCGCGGATCAGCAGCACCCAGCCGCGCTCGGGCCGGTCGGCGCCGGCCTCCTCGAGGATGGTCCGGGCCCGTCCGAACCATCCGCTCTGCACCGCCCAGTCGCCGAGGACGTTGCCGCTGATCCAGGCGACCGCGCGGGCCGCCCGCCCGGCGGCCATGCTCCGGCCCTCCCGGCGGTAGGCGGCATAGGCCCGCTCGTAGTGGGTGGCCGCGGCGGCGTACTGGCGCTCCAGGTACAGCGCCTCGGCCAGCTCCTCCAGCGCCTCCCCCGAGGTGCCCTCGGCCACCGCGACGCCTCGCCAGCTCAGAACGGCATGCGCAGGAACGGGGAGCTGTAGTCGCCGGCCTGGGCCAGGACCTCGCCGGCGGCGGCCGGGCCGGTCTCGGCCAGGCGCCGCTCGGCCTCGACGACCAGGGGTAGGAGCCGGACGTCGCCGGGGGTGGCGATGCCGGTCACCTCGGGACGCGACAGCACCCAGGCCACCGCGGCGTCGATCCGCTCCTGGTCGTCGAACGGCTCGTACCAGGTGGTATAGGCGCGCCCGGTCTGCTCGGGCCAGTTCCGCCGCGACGCCGCCTTGATGATCATCAGCCCGGCATCCTGGGCCTGGACCTCGGCGACCAGGGCCTGGTAGTCGGCCAGGTAGCCCTGGTCCCGGCCGAGCACCCAGTTGAGCGGGGTCAGCACGGTGTCGAACGGGAACCGTCGCAGGGCCTCGGTGTGGGTGGCCGGGGCCTGGTGGCCGTGGCCGGTGATGCCGACCGCGGCGGCCAGCCCCTCGTCCCTGGCCCGCACCACCGCCTCCAGCGACCCTCCGGGCCGGGTGACCAGGTCCAGCTCCTCCAGGTCGCCCACGGCGTGGATCTGGATGAGGTCGACCCGGTCGGTCTCCAGACGCTCCAGGCTCCGGTTGACCTGGGCCCAGGCGTCGTCCCGGTCGCGCAGGCCGGTCTTGGTGGCCAGGAAGATCCGGTCCCGGATGCGGCTCATCCACGGGCCCAGCCGCAGCTCGGCGTCGCCGTAGCTGGCGGCCACGTCGAAGTGGTTGATCCCGGCGTCGAGGGCCAGCTGGACCGAGGCGTCGGCGGTGTCCTGGTCGACCTCGGCCAGGGCGGCCGCACCGTAGATCAGGACCGAGCTCTGGTGACCTGTTCGACCCAGTCTGCGCTGCTGCACGGCACCCACTCCCTGGTCGGTCGGCAACCTGGTCCCACTCTAACGGGCCGGTCGGCGCGGGTCAGCGCAGGACGCGGTAGCTGATGTGGGTGGCGAAGGGCGACTGGAGCACCCCCAGGTGCTCGAGGCGCAGTGTCCCGCGGAAGCTGTCGTCGAACAGGCGCTTGCCGCCCCCGAGAATCACCGGCGCGATCGAGATCGTCAGCTCCTCGACGTAGCCGGCCCGCAGCGCCTGGCGGATGACGTCGGCCCCGCCCATGACGTGCACGTCCTTGCCGCCGGCGGCCTCGCGGGCCCGGGCAACGGCCTCCTCCAGCCCGTCCACGAACGCGAACCCGGCGTCCTGAGGGGCATCCTGCGGCCGGTGGGTCACGATGAAGAACGGCACCCCGAACGGGTTCTGGCCGCCCCAGGCCCCGGCCGCCTCGTAGGTGTTGCGGCCGCCGACGACCGCCCCGGCCCGGGCGAAGGCCTCGTCCAGGAGCTGCTTGTCCACCCCGGTCGGCTCGCCCCTGGCCCCCTCCTCGTAGGTCCAGGGGCCGCCGAAGACCCACCAGTGCAGGCGCTCCCCGCCCTCCCCGAGCCCCTTGCCCGGCCCGTCGTCCGGTCCCGTCACGTACCCGTCCAGCGAGGTCGTGATGCCCGCGGCCACCTTGGTCATCGCCCGTGCCTCCTTGTTCGTCGCCGTGCTTCGCCACCCAAACCACAGGTCGGCTCAGGTCGGCATGGTGGCCGGGGGGTCGCGGCCCTGCCAGGTGGTGATGCAGGCCTCGTTGCCCTCGGGGTCGGCCAGGACCCAGAAGGCGGGAGCTTCGGCGTCGGAGACGAGCCTGCCGCCGGCGGCCAGGGTGGCCTGGATCCGGCGCTGGGCCTCGTCGTGGGGGACCGATATGTCGAGGTGGATGCGGTTGCGCTGGGGGCGCGGGGCGTCCATCTGCTGGAACCAGATCGCCGGTCCCTGACCGACGGGGTCGACCAGGGCGTCCTCGGGGCCGGACCGCCCCGGCTCGTCGGCGTAGCCGAGCGCGGCCTTCCAGAACGGGCGGACCGCGGCGATGTCCATGGCGTCGATCGCCACCTCGAGGACCTGGACCGACCGGGGGGCACCGCCGACCCCGGCGCCGGTGGCCATTCCCAGCCCGTCCGCGACCTCCGAGATCCGCCGGGCCAGGGCGACCTCCCGCCTGGTGACCGAGGCCGTGGCCGGCGACTGGAGGCTCAGGACGAGCTGGTCGCGGCGGAGGTCGATCCAGAGCCGGCCGTCGGCCTCGGCGCCGCAGGCGGCGACGACCCGGCCGGCGATGTCGGCCGCCTCGGCCAGGGATCCGGCCGGCAGGCTGGTCCTCAGCAGGCCGAGGACGTACCGCCAGCCAAGGCCGGTGACCGCACCCGACGCCTCCTGGCGACGCAGCGTCCGGTCCAGGTCCTGCTCCGATTCGTCCATCGCGACATCCTACGTGGCCGGGTGGGCGGCGTCAGTCGACCCGGTCGAACGGCCAGCCGGACACCACCAGCTGCATGGGGCGGCCCTCGACCAAGGTCGTGAACCGGGCCCGCTCGGGGCTGGCCGGGTCGTCGCCCAGGCGGAAGCGGGCGTCGCCGGGGAGGGCGGTCAGGGGCTCCTGGTCGCCGGTGGGCCAGACCAGGACCAGGCCGGTGCCGGCGGCGTCGGGGCGGACCCGCAGCTCCGGGGTCCACGGGTTCCAGGCGGCGTAGGTCCCGACCAGTGGCGCCAGGCCGCCGGGAAGCTCCTCCGCGGCCGGGGCGGTCGCCGGCGCGGAGGCGGGCGGGTCGGGGGCGGCGGCTGGCGGGTCCGGGGGCGCCTCCAGCCCGGCCGCCGCCGCCCGGAGCAGGGCCAGGCCGTGGTCCACGACCGCCCAGGGGCTGGCCGGGCTGGCCGGCTCCCGCCAGGGGCCGTTGCCAAGCGCGACCACCCCGACCCCGCTCTCGGTGCACCCGTAGGCGTAGCTGCAGTAGCCGGGGCAGTCGCCCTGGTGGCCGACCCGCCGGTAGCCGGCCTCGGTGTCGACCTCGACGCCCAGGCCGGAGCCGTGGCCGGAGCCGTCGGGCAGGGGGAGGGCGGGTGTCAGCATCGCCGGGCGGAGCTCCGGCTCCAGCAGCGGCGGGTCGCCGGCGACCACGGCCCGCAGGAACCGGCCGAGGTCGGCGGCGGTGAGGGTCGCCCCGACCCGGCCGCCGTCGGCACCCAGGGGGCCGGGACCCGGGCGCCGTCGGGGAGCTCGAGGTGGCCGGTCGGGGCGCGGGCCTGGGCCGCGGCCGTGGTGACCGGCTCCGAGCTGGTCATGGCGCACGGGCCCAGCACGTTGCGCCGCAGGGCCTCGGCGTAGGAGCAGCCGGCGACCCGCTCCAGCACCAGCCCGAGCACGGCGTAGCCGACGTTGGAGTAGTGGGCGCGCCGGCCGGGCGGCCACCCCGGCGTCGTCTGGCCGAGGGCCAGGGCCTCCAGGGTCGGCGACGGGGAGCCTTCCATCCCCGAGACGATCCCGCCGGTGTGGGCCAGCAGGTGCCGCAGGCTGATCGGCCCGAAGGGGGTCGGCAGGGGCAGCCAGGGCAGGAGGTCGTGAACGGGGGCGTCCAGGTCGACCCGGCCGGCCTGGTGCTCGCGCAGCAGGGCCGTCCACTAGGGTGTCGGGGTGGTCCTCGTCGCCGTGGTCGTGCTGAGCGCGCTGGCCGTGCCGCTGTTCGGTGGCCGGCTCGGCGCCCTGGCCGAGGTCCGCCTGCGGCGGGTGTGGGCGATCTTCGCCGCCCTCGGCCTGGCCGTCATGGCCACCGGGCTCCCCGGGCTGCCCGACGGGGTGCGCTCGCTGCTGCTGGTGGCCGCCTACCCGGTCGGGGCGGTGTTCCTGGCCGCCAACTGGCGGGTCCCGGGCATCCCCCTGGCCGCGCTCGGGGCCGCCCTCAACCTGCTGGTCATCGCCGCCAACGGCGGGGTCATGCCGGCGTCGGCGGCCGCCCTGCAGCGGGCCGGGCTGCCTGCCGACGCCCCCGGGTTCCAGAACTCGGCCGCCGTGGCCGACCCGCGCCTGGCCTTCCTCGGCGACGTGTTCGCCCTGCCCGCCTCCTGGCCGCTCAGCAACGTCTTCAGCGTCGGGGACGTGCTCATCGCCGTCGGCCTGGCCTGGGGGGTCCACCGGATCTGCGGGTCGCGGCTGGTGCCGCGGTGGACCGGACATGCCGGTGCTCCGCCGGCCGGGCCCCGCTAGGGTTCGGCCATGAACGAGGACCGGTGGCGCACCCGCCTGCGCTGGGTGGTGGTCCATCCCCACGACCCGGCGGTGCTGCTGGCCCGCCGGGACGGGGCCCTGGCCCCGCCCGAGACCGAGCGCCCGGCCAGGTCTGGACGGCCGACCCGGCCGAGGTCCCGGCCCTGGGCGAGCTGCCCGGCGCCGACGCCCTCCTGCTGGACTGCCTCGACGACCACCAGGACCCGGCGGCCAGGGTGCAGCGGGCGACCCTGCTGGCCGTCTGGTTCAAGGCCAACACGACCTCGCCCCTGTTCGTCAACGAGGGGGTGGTCATGGGCGCCCTGGCCGGGCTGTTCCCCGGCCAGGTGCCGGCTCCGCCGGCCGTCGAGCCCGAACGGGGGCTGGATGGTGCTGGCCGGCCTGGCGTGACCAACGGCACCGGGGGCCGGTGCCGCACGGCACAGTCTGGCCGCCGCCCGCCGCCGCAGACTGCCGGGAGATGCACCGCGGAAAGGTGGGGGGAGATGGAGCTGGACGCGACCGCGACCGCGCTGCCGGAGCTGATCGCCTGTCCCGAGCCGGGCTGTGACGTGCCCGCCGGGGTGGTGGACCGGTTCGTGCTGGCCTCGACAGGTGGGCCGGTGGAGCATGCCAGGACCTGGTGCCTGGAGGGGCACGGGTTCACCCAGCGGGTGGACGCCCTTGTCGCCTGGCCGATGGTCCGGGCGCGGCGGCCACTGGAGACCGGCTGACCAGGGGGGCGCCATGACGGCCGTCGACCTGGCCGAGCGGGAGCGCACCGGCGCCGACCCGGCGCCCGCCCTGGTGGAGCGGATCAGGGCGTCGGTCATCGGCGACGGCCAGGTGCTGACCGGGCCCTACGGGCCGCGGCGCATCACCTACGCCGACTGGACCGCCTCGGGCCGGGCCCTGGGCTTCGTCGAGGACGCCATCGGCGGCCGTGGCCAAGCTGGTCCGCCTGCTGGAGCTGGACGGCCGGGCCGGCCCGGCCGGCGACCGGCCGGTGGTGTTCGTGGGCCCCTACGAGCACCACTCCAACCTGCTCCCCTGGCGCGAGTCGCCCGCCGAGGTCGTCGCCGTCGGCGAGGATGGCGACGGCCAGGTCGACCTGGACGAGCTGGAGGCCCAGCTGACCCGCCACACCGGCCGCCGGCTGGTCGGCGCCTTCTCGGCCGCCGCCCCTACGTGCCCATCCGGATGGCCGCCAGCGCCCCCGGGGCCGGCGACCACAAGGACGCCGTGTTCTTCTCGCCGCACAAGTTCATCGGCGGCCCCAGACCCCCCGGGGCCCTGGTCGTCCGCCGGGACCTGGCCGGCACCCGGGTCCCGACCGTGCCCGGGGGCGGGACCGTCGCCTTTGTCGACCCGGTCGGCCACCGCTACCTCGACGACCCGGTGGCCAGGGAGGAGGGTGGCACCCCCGGGATCGTCGAGTCGGTCCTGGCCGGGCTGGTCGTGGCCCTCAAGCAGGCCGTCGGGACCGACCTGATCCGGGAGCGGGAGGAGCGGTTCCTGCGCCGGGCGCTGGACCGCTGGCGCCGCAACCCCAACCTGGAGCTGCTCGGCAACCTGGACGCGGCCCGGCTGCCGATCGTCTCCTTCCGGGTCCGCCACGGCGACCGCCACCTGCACCACGAGCTGGTGGTGGCGATGCTGAACGACCTGTTCGGCATCCAGGCCAGGGGCGGCTGCTCGTGCGCCGGCCCCTACGCGCGGTCGACCTGCTCGCCGGCCGCGGGCACCGGCTGCTCGGCGACTACCGGTTCGACCCCCACAGCGGCCAGTGGCGCCACCGCC
>JBJMHP010000223.1:0-5806 GCA_045807325.1 Actinomycetes bacterium
CTGGGAGACGGTCGTGCGGGGGGTGCCGGTGGCCTCGGCCACGGCCGTGCCGGCGTCCCTGGGGCTGGCCCCGCCCTCGACCAGCATGGCCACGTGGGCGGCCTGGTCGGCCGGGTTGGCGCCGGGGGCAGCCGCCCCGGCGGGGGCGCCGCCCACGACCAGGGTGAGCTCGCCCCGCGGTCCCTGCTCGCCGAGCTGGCGGCGCAGCTCGCCCAGGGGGCCGCGCAGCACCTGCTCATGCAGCTTGGTCAGCTCGCGGACGGCCGCGCCCGGCCGGTCGGGCCCGAAGGCCGCGGCCATGGCGTCCAGGGTGGCCAGGACCCGGTGCGGGGCCTCGAAGAGCACCATGGTCCGGGGTTCGCCGGCCAGCTCGGCCAGGCGCCGGTCGCGCTGGCCGGGCCGGCGGGGCAGGAACCCCTCGAAGCAGAACCGGTCGGTGGGCAGCCCGCTGACCACCAGGGCGGCCATGGCGGCGCTGGGCCCGGGGACCACCTCGACGGGCACGCCGCGGTCCAGGCAGGCCGCGACCAGGTGGTAGCCGGGGTCGGACACGGCCGGCATGCCGGCGTCGGTGACCAGGGCCAGGCGCAGCCCGGCGGCCACCCGGTCGGCCAGCTCCTGGGCCCGTTCCCGCTCGCCGACGTCGTGGTAGCTGGTCATGCGGGTGGTGACGCCCAGGTGGGCGAGCAGCTTGCGGGTCTGGCGGGTGTCCTCGCAGGCGATCAGGTCGGCCTCGGCCAGCGCCCTGGCCAGCCGCGGCGAGGCGTCTTCGAGGTTCCCGATGGGGGTGGCGCAGACGACGAGCCTGCCTTCCTTCATGCGGGGAAGGCTACTTGACAATCGCGTCGTAGGCCGCCTGCCACTTCTCGAGCTTCTGGCCGGTGAGGGTGACGATCGACAGCTTGGTCTGGGCCCGGCGGGGAGCAGCGACTTGGCCAGCGACACCGGGGTGCCGTAGCTGATGTAGCTGGAGATGCGGGCCTGCACGTTGGGATGAGCACGTAGTTCTCCTTGGGTGGTGAACCCCTTCAGCTTGGGCCTGACGGAGCGGACCAGCTTGACCACGTCGGCCAGGTCGCTGTCCTTGATCGAGTTGGGGCTGTGGCCGAGGTAGATGAGGGCACAGCCGATCAGGTCGGTCACCTCGCGCAGCAGCGTGACCCGGCCGGTCAGGTTGGGCATCAGGTCGGTGCGCAGCGGCTCGATCAGGCCGAGCTTCAGATAGGTAGGGACGAACCAGCTGGTCGGCACGATGATGTCGTACTCGGTCGGGCCGGCCCGCATCCTGGCCAGCAGGTCCTCGTTGGAGGAGGAGTAGACGTCGTAGTTGACGCGCAGGTTGCTCTGCGCCTGGAACAGGGGGATGGTGCGGTCGTCGATGTAGTAGTCGTTCCAGTTGTAGATGTTCAGCACCCGCTCGTCGCGGCGGTGCCGAGCGTCAGGGGGCCGTCCGCAGGAAGCTCCGCCGCCCGACCGGCCGGTCGGGCGGCCCGACCAGCATGTTCAGCTCAGGGTCGTCCTCCACGAACGCCCATCTTCGCCTGAGCGCTCACTCCAGGCACACCGCAGACGGACGAAGGTAAGGCAAGCAGATCTGAGCAGGCAACTCTGCGGAGTCGCCCGACGGACTACCCCGCAGCGGTCACGACCTGCCGGGAAGCAGCAGGCAGACATCGCCGAACTCATGCCACAGGTAGCCTGACCCCAGCGCGGCCGCGTACGCCCGATCCAGCGCCGGGCGGTCCAGGAAGGCCCCCAGCAGGTCGAGGTGGCTGGCCTCGGGCTCGTGGAGGCCCGTGAGGAGCCCGTCGACCGCGGCCAGCCGGTGCCCGGGCCCGATCCGCAGCCGGGTCACCCCGGCCCCCGGCCGCACCCCGTCCCCGCCGGCGGCGGCGGTCTCCAGTGTCCGGACCACGGTGGTACCGATGGCCACCACCCGGCCGCCGGCCGCCCGGCAGGCGGCCACCGCGGCCGCGGTCGCCTCCGGCACCAGGTAGTGCTCGGCCGGCACGTAGCGGCGGTCGGTCACCGGGTCGCCGTAGGTGGACAGCCCGGCGTGGAGGCTGATGGTGGCCAGCCCGATCTCCTGCTGGCGCAGGTCCCGCAAGGTCTGGACGGTGAACGGCCGGCCGGCGCTGGCCATCTCGGCCGACCCGGGGACGGCCGCGAACAGCGTCTGGTACTGGTGCAGGGGCCAGGGCCGGGGCACATAGGCGTAGCGGACCGGCCGCCCGGCCCGGTGCAGCGCCTGGGCCAGCCGCTCCCCGGCCAGGTCGAAGGCCAGCCAGACCAGCGGGCCGGCCTCCTCATGCCGTCCCAGCACGGTCGCGCCCAGCCCGCCGGCGAACTCCAGGCGCTCCCCGGCCGCCAGGGCCGGGGCCGGGGGCCGGGCATCGGTGGGGACCAGGGCCGGGTCGCCGCCACCGGCCGGCACCCCCAGGACCAGCGCCGCCCAGCGGTCCCCGCCGTCGCCTGGCTTCCGGGATCCCGGTCGCTCCACCCCCTCCCCGGCGCCGTCGCCTGGCTCCCGGGACCCGGCCCGCCCCGCCCCTTCGACCGGCCCGGGCCCTCCCCCCTCCCGCGCCGCCAGCCGGACCTCCAGGGGCGCCCCGGCGGCGGTGTGGCCGAGCAGGCTGGCCGGCAGGGTGCGGGAGTCGTTGGCCACCAGCAGGTCGCCCGGCTCGAGCAGCCGGGGCAGCTCGTGGAAGCGGTGGTGGTCGACCGACCCGGTGGCCCGGTCGACCAGGAGCAGGCGGACGTGGTCGCGACGCAGCCCCCTGGCCTCGGGCGGCGCCGCCGCCTCGAGCTCGGGCGGGAGGCGGAAGCGGACCGCGCTGCGCACCGCCGCTCCCTACCTGGTGGCGGAGGCGAACTCGGCCGCCTCCAGGCGCTCGCCGCTGCCGCCGCCGGCGGCCAGGCGGACGAACACCTCGGTGCGGTCCTCGGGCCGGGCCAGGGTGGCCGGGTCGTCATCGGGCAGGGCGGCGGCGTGCATGGCCGTGGCCATGTCGCCCGGGTCGACGGCGTTGACCCGGACCCCGCTGTCCTCCAGCTCGCTGGCCCAGATCCGGGTCATCTGGTCGAGGGCGGCCTTGGACACCCCGTAGGCGCCCCATCCCGGGTAACCGACCACCCCGGCGTCGCTGGAGACGTTGATCACGCTCCCCCGCCCGGCCGCCAGCATGGGGCCGAGCAGGGCCCGGGTGAGCAGGAAGGGGCCGAGCAGGTTGACGTCCAGGACCCGGCGCAGCGCGTCCGGGTCGGTGTCGAGCAGGTACGGCATGGGCGTCGGCCCCAGCTCGGAGGCGTTGTTGACGAGCACGTCGACCCGGTCGAAGGCGGTGAGGGCGGCGGCCGCGACCCGCTCGACGTCGTCCGGGTCGCCGACGTCGGCGGCGACCGCGACCGCCCTGGCCCCGAGAGCCTCGGCCTCGGCCCGGACCCGGTCCAGGGGATCGGGTCGCCTGGCGACCAGGACCAGGGCAGCCCCCTCGCGGGCGTAGGCCAGCGCGATCGCGCGGCCCAGCCCCTGGGAGGCGCCGGTGACAAGGGCGGTCGTTCCGGCCAGGCGACCGGCGGCGGGTCGGGTCATCTCGACACCTCCATCGCTGCGCGATGACGCTGCCGGCATGGTGCGCCCGCCCCGCCGAATTTGTCAACGGATGTGTTGACTTAATCGTCGCGGGGGAAACCGATCCGGCGAGGGCCGTGTTGGAGCGGGGGTAGCCTGGAGCGAGCCTCCTGTCCGACCTCCTGCGGGGTGCCCGTGCGACGACTGTTCCTGCTGGCCTTCATCTGGGGCTGGTCGTTCCTCTTCATCAAGGTCATCCTCGAGGACGCCCCGCCCACCTTTCTGGCCTGGGGACGGATCGCCCTCGGCCTGGCCGTGCTGGCCGTGGCCCTGGTCCGCCGACGCGAGGGCCTGCCCGAGCGCCGCTACTGGGGCCACCTGCTGGTCCTCGGGCTGACCATGAGCGTCCTGCCATTCATGCTGATCGGCTGGGGCGAGGAGCACATCAGCTCGGCCCTGGCCTCGGTCCTGAACGCCTGCACGCCCCTGTTCGCCGCCGGGTTCGCGGCCGGCCTGCTCGGCGAGCGCCTGCGCCCGCCCCAGCTGGCCGGGATCGCCATCGGCTTCCTCGGGGTGGCGGTGGTCGCCGGGGTCGGCGGCGGCGACCTCGCCGGCAGCTCCCTGCTCGGCTCGGTCGCGGTAGTGGTGGCCGGCGCCGGCTACGGCTTCGGGTTCGCCTACGCCAACCGCTTCACCACCGGCCTGTCCGCCCTCCAGCTGTCGTTCGGCCAGCTCCTGGCCGGGACCCTCCTGCTCGCCCCCGTGGCCGCCGTCGACGTCGCCGCCGGCCGGGTCCATCTCGGCCCCTGGGCCGCCCTCTGCCTGGTCCTGCTCGGCACCCTCGGCACCGGCTACGCCTACCTGCTCAACTACCGCACCCTCCAGGAGAGCGGCGCCACCGTCGCCTCCCTGGTCACCTACCTCGTCCCCCTGGTCGCGGTCGCCGCCGGCGTGCTCGTGCTGGGCGAGCCGTTCTCCATCCGCCTGGTCCTCGGCGGCCTGATCGTCGTCGGTGGCGTCGCCCTGGTCCAGGGCCGCCTGTTCGGCCCCCGCCAGGAGTCCCCCCAGCCGGTCCCGGAGGGTGCGGTTCGCGACTGACCGGCCCGGCCGGTCAGGGCTGCGGGGTGGTGTCGACCATCACCTGGATGCCGAGGCGGTCGGCGTCCGACCGGCGCAGCAGGTAGCGGTAGGAGGACTGCTGGCGGGCGGCGCCGGCCTCGTCCAGGTAGGACCAGGCGACGTCGACCAGGGTGAGGGTGGCGGTGAGGGGATCGACGGCCCGCAGCTCGGGGCGGATCCCGACCAGGCCCTGGGCCCGGTAGGCGTCGGCGGCGCCGGCGAAGGCGGCCTCGACCTGGGCGGCCTCGGTGACCGGGATGGTGTTGGCGTCCCCGACGACCAGGGCGGGGAGCGCGTAGCAGGCGGCGATGCCCGGCAGGTCGCCGGCGGCCAGGGCCTCGGCGTAGCGGTCGAGGAAGGCCGAGATGTCGGATGGCGATGTCGTGTCCATGCACCGGACCCTACGATGAGAGTCCGGCACGCCTTGGTCGGTCTCTCCTGAAAGGTGCGCATCCCATGGTGGCGGCACGACCCGTGGCGCCGACCCAGCCCCACCTGGCCAGGCTTCGGGTCGAGCGCCAGCACCGCCTGATCGAGGAGCTGCGCCTGGCCGCCGGCCGGCACGCCACCGCCGAGGACCTGGCCGCCGCCCTCCGGGTCGACGTCCGAACCGTCGAACGCGACATCGCCCGCCTCCGCGACGCCGGCGTCCCCATCGCCGCCCGCCGCGGCCCCGGCGGCGGCTTCCGCCTCGACGTCTCCCCCACCGTCGCCCCGGTCCACCTCACCCCCGGCGAGATCGCCGCCCTGATCGCCTCCGTCGCCTCCGTCGGCCCCGACATCTCCGCCACCGCCCGCTCCGCCCTCACCCGCCTGCTGGAAGCCCTCCAGCACCCGACGCCGAACCGCTAGTTCGACCCCTGACCTCCGTCTGCTACCATCCCAACGCCACCTGGGGGTGTAGCTCAGCCCGGCAGAGCGCCTCCCTCGCACGGAGGAAGCCAGGGGTTCAAATCCCCTCACCTCCACCCCACCCTCGATGACCAGCGCAAACGCTGGTCATCTTAGCGTTCGGAGCCGGGCCGGGTGGCCGCATAACGCTTGGACGTCACCTCACTTCGCTACGTTCCGGGCATGGACCAGCAGCCGCCGGACCGGCTCCTCCGCTCCTTCGAG
>JBJMHP010000224.1:0-4800 GCA_045807325.1 Actinomycetes bacterium
CTGCTCATCTCCGACGGCAACTTCCCGCACGCCACCGCGACGCCGGCGGCTGCCCGCCGCGTCTGGCTGAACCTCTCCCCGGGGCGGGTGACCGTCACCGAGGTCCTGGAGGCGGTCGTGCCGACGGTGCCGCTGGAGGCGGCCGCGGTGATGCGGCCCCACGACGCCGACGTCCCGGCCGTGCTCGGCGAATACCGGGCGCTCCTGCCGCCGGGCCTGCCGGTCGAGGTGGTGGACCGGCTGGACTTCTACGAGCTGACCCGCCGCCCCGAGGTGACCCTGGCCGTGGCCACCGGGGACCAGCGGCTGTACGCCAACCTGCTGCTGACCATCGGCTACATCGACCCGGCGGCCGGCTGAATCCGCTCTAGACATCGGATGTTTCTGCGGCTACGGTTACGTCCTCCGGGAGGGAGCCCGAGCGGGCCGATGGCGGCCCCTCGAAACATGGGAGGACAGCATGGCCAAGCGTCCATTCTCCCGCTGGGCCGCGTGCGTCGCCGCCGCGTCGTTGCTGGTCGCCGCCTGCAGCGGCGGCGGGGACAACAAGACCCAGTCCACCACCCAGGGCACCGGGGCGGATCGGCACAAGGGGGTGGAGGTCACCGTGCTCACCTTCACCGGGCCGCAGATCGCCGAGCCGCTGCAACGGCGCGCCCCCGACTTCAACCGGCTCACCGGTGCGAACGTCAAGATCGTGACCGTCCCCTTCTCCGACCTGTACGACAAGATCCTCACCGACCTGGCCACCGGGACCAACAGCTACGACGCGTTCGTGTTCGACCCCCAGTGGATGGGCGACTTCGTCCCGCCCGGGTACCTGGAGGACATCACCGACCGGGTCAAGGGCGACCAGGCGCTGAAGTGGGACGACATCGCGCCGTTCTTCCGCGACTTCAGCGCCTCCTACAAGGGGCGCACCTACACCGTCCCGCTGGACGGCGACTTCCAGATGGTCTACTACCGCAGCGACCTGCTGAAGCGCGACGGGCTGAAGCCGCCGGCCACCTGGGACGACTACCTGGCCATCGCCAAGCGCTACCAGGGCAAGGACCTGAACAACGACGGCAAGCCCGACTACGGGTCCTGCATCGCCAAGAAGCGGGCCGCCCAGTCCTACTGGATGTCGTGGTCGGTCGCCGGCTCCTACCTGCAGGCCGAGGGGACCAGCCAGGGTGCCTTCTTCGACGCCGCCACCATGAAGCCGCTGGTCAACAACCAGGCGTTCGCCACCGCTCTCGACGTCTACAAGCAGACCACCCAGTACGCCCCCAAGGACGAGCTGAACCTGGACGTGGGCGACACCCGCGGGCTGTTCACCTCGGGCCGCTGCGCCCTGTCGGCCGACTGGGGGGACATCGGCACCCTGGCCATCGACCCCAAGACCTCGACGGTGCAGGACAAGGTCGGGACGGTGATCATGCCCGGGTCAAGGAAGGTGCTGGACCGGGCCAGCGGCCAGCTGGTCGACTGCGACGCCACCCGCTGCCCGCACGCCATCGACGGGGTCAACCACGCGCCGTTCTCCGCCTTCGGCGGCTGGTCGGGCGCGATCAACGCCGCCGTCGACCAGAAGGTCAAGGACGCCGCCTACGACTTCCTCTCCTACATGAGCGCCCCGGCCCAGTCCAACGTCGACGTGACCCTGGGCAAGACCGGCTTCAACCCCTACCGCACCTCCCAGTTCGCGGACACCCAGCTGTGGGTCAAGGCCGGCATGAGCAAGGAGGCCGCCGAGAACTACCTGGGCGCGATCCGCGACAGCCTCCAGAGCCCGAACATGATCCTCGACCTGCGGGTCCCCAAGTCGGCCCAGTACGAGGGCGTGGTCCTGGACACGGCGGTGTCCCAGTTCCTGGCCGGGGAGATCTCCCGCGACCAGGCCATGCAGCAGATCGAGCGGGGCTGGGACAAGATCACCAACGACGAGGGACGCGACGAGCAGAAGGCCGCCTACGCCGACAGCCTGAACATCCAGCGCTAGCCACATGGACGCCGCCAGGCTGAGCCGGGGCCGCGTGTCCAGCCCGCCCATCGAGGAGCAGGCGCGGCTCCGGTCGCGGGCCTCGCTGGGCGCCGGCTTCGCGGTCCGGGCCGCCTTCATCTGGCCCGCGCTGCTGGCCATCCTGTTCGTGTCCATCTACCCGCTGCTGGTCTCGCTGTACATCAGCCTGTCGCACCTGAAGCTGGTGCGGGGCGGGTTCGAGTTCCGGTTCGTCGGCCTGGACAACTTCCGCGACCTGCTCACCGGGGACGAGCGGGCCCACTTCCTGGGGGTGACCCGGTCGCCGACACCGCTCGGCTGGCTGGTGCTCGGCGCCGGCCTGGGCCTGCTCGGCTGGGGCCTGTACCGGGCCTGGCGGGCCGGCGCCTCGCCGGTGGGGATGGTCCTGCGCGTCCTCGGCGCCGCGGCCGCCGCGGCCGCCATGTGGCTGCTGGTCCGGACCCTGCTGGCCGACGGCGGCCGCCCCGGGACGGCGGTCGTGACCCTGGTCTACGTGCTGGTCGGGATCGTGGTCCAGTTCCTGCTCGGGCTGGGCCTGGCCTACCTGCTGACCCAGGGGCTTCCCGGCCAGCGCTTCTTCCGGGTGGTGTTCCTGCTGCCGCTGACCATCACCCCGGTCGGGGTCGCCTACATGTTCCGCATGCTGACCGACACCGGGAAGGGCCCCCTGCACCCGCTGTGGGTGGCGGTGGGGCTGGGCGACTTCTCGTGGGTCACCACCCCCTGGGGGGCGCGGGTGGCGGTGATGGTCGGCGACATCTGGCAGTGGACGCCGTTCATGTTCATCATCCTGCTGGCCGCCCTGGAGGGCCAGGACCAGGACACCGTCGAGGCCGGCATGGTCGACGGGGCCAGCCGCTGGCAGATCTTCCGCCACATCTCCCTGCCGGCGATCCTGCCCGTGTGCACCACGGTGATCCTCATCCGCCTCATCGAGGCGTTCAAGATCATCGACCTGCCCAACGTCCTCACCAACGGCGGTCCCGGGACCGCCACCGAGTCGCTCAGCCTGCACGCCGACAACCGCTGGCGGACCCTGGACCTCGGCCAGTCGGCCGCGGTCGCCTACTCGCTGCTGTTCATCGTGACCGTGGCCGCGCTGTCCTTCGTGAACCTGGTGCGGCGGCGGGTCGCGGAGGCATGAGCCGATGAACCCGCTGCGACGCCGCTCGGTCAAGGACCTGCCGCCAGCCGGCAAGCTGGCCGCCTACCTGGTCCTGTGCGGCTGGGCCCTGGTGGTCCTGTTCCCCCTCTACTGGCTGGTCATCACCTCCTTCAAGCTGCCCATCCAGGTCAACAGCGGCCCCTTCTACCTGCCCTTCGTCGACTTCCGGCCGTCCCTGGACGCCTGGCGCTACATCTTCGTCGACCTGCGCGACGACACCCTGCGGCCGTACGTCA
The DNA here is from genome assembly GCA_045807325.1 of Actinomycetes bacterium. Classification (GTDB taxonomy): domain Bacteria; phylum Actinomycetota; class CALGFH01; order CALGFH01; family CALGFH01; genus CALGFH01. Next base: position 3,407 of record JBJMHP010000224.1, read on the forward strand.
ACACCGTGGTGGTCGCGCTCAGCAGCTCGGTGCTGGCCCTGCTGCTCGGATCGGCCGGCGCCTACGCGCTCGTCCGCTTTCCCTACAAGCCGCGCCTCGGGATGATCGGGCTCGCCGCCGGCTGCCTGGCCCTGGTCGCCGTCGCCGTCGGGCTCGACATGCCCCCGGTGCTGGCCGTGGTCGCCGCCGCCGGCTGCTTCGCGATCCTGGCCGCCACCGTCGGCCGCCGCTTCCGGCGGACCCTGTCCAACGGCGACATCGCCTTCTGGATGATCTCCCAGCGGATCCTGCCCCCGGTCGCGGTGGTGATCCCCATCTACGTGCTCTTCCAGCACCTGCGGCTGCTGGACACCCGCACCGCCCTGATCATCACCTACGCCGCCACCAACCTGCCCATCGTCGTCTGGCTGATGCGTGACTACTTCGCCAAGCTCCCCTGGGAGCTGGAGGAGGCGGCGGTGGTCGACGGGGCGTCGGCGTTCCGGGTGTTCCGCTCCATCACCCTGCCGCTGTCGGTGCCCGGCCTGGTCGCCACCTTCCTCATCGTGCTGGTGTTCGCCTGGAACGAGTACCTGCTGGCCCTGTTCCTCTCCAGCGCCGACGCCCAGACGATGCCGCTCACCGTGGCCGCCCAGAACGCCACCCGGGGACCGCAGTGGTGGTACATGTCGGTGCTTATCCAGATCATGATCCTGCCCGTCATCGCCCTGGCCATCGCGCTGGAGCGGGTCGTCTCGCGTGGGCTGCTGGTCGGGGCGGTGAAGGGATGAGCGGGCCCGGGATCGTCGGGGGCGGGGCCGAGATCACCGGCTTCGACACCGTGGACGTGCGCTTCCCCACCTCCCGGGAGCTGGACGGCTCCGACGCCATGAACCCCGACCCTGACTACTCGGCCGCCTACCTGATCCTGCGGACCAGCGACCCGGGCCTGGACGGCCACGGCTTCTGCTTCACCATCGGCCGCGGCACCGAGCTGTGTGTGCAGGCCATCGGCGCCCTGGCCCCGGCGCTGGTCGGGGCCAAGACCGAGGAGCTGTTCGCCGACATGGGCGGCCTGTGGCGCCGGCTGGTCGGCGACAGCCAGCTGCGCTGGCTCGGGCCCGAGAAGGGCGTGGTCCACCTGGCCACGGCCGCGGTCGTCAACGCCGTCTGGGACCTGTACGCCAAGGCCCGCGGCAAGCCGCTGTGGAAGCTGCTGGTCGACCTGGAGCCGGAGGAGATCGTCGACCTAGTCGACTTCCGCTACCTGACCGACGCTCTGACCCCGGCCAAGGCCCTGGCCATGCTGCGGGAGCGGGCGGCGACCCGGCCGGAGCGGGAGGCGCTGCTGGCCGCCGAGGGCTACCCGGCCTACACCACCTCGGCCGGGTGGCTGGGCTACGACGACGACAAGC
>JBJMHP010000225.1:0-2857 GCA_045807325.1 Actinomycetes bacterium
GGGTCGCGCACGATCGTTCCGTCCTCACGGGCCGGCCGTGCATCCGCGGTCATTCGGCCACCGCCGCCGGACGCAGCGGCGCGCCAACCCCGTGGAGGTGGCGGAGGGCCTGGGCGTAGGAGCCGAACAGGCTCGCCTCGACATATGGCAGGCCATGCTGGGCGCAGAACGCCCGCACCAGCGGCTGGGCGCGGCGCAGGTTCGGCCGAGGCATGCTGGGGACCAGGTGGTGCTCGATCTGGTAGTTCAGCCCGCCCAACACCCAGTCGACCACCCGGCTGCCGCGGACGTTGCGCGAGGTCAGCACCTGGCGGCGCAGGAAGTCGAGCTGATCGGCCTCGGTCAGGGTCGGCATCCCCTTGTGGTTGGGAGCGAACGCGCAGCCCAGGTACAGGCCGAACAGGCCCTGGTGGACGATCACGAACGCGATCGCCTGCGGCGGCGACAACACCCACACCACGGCCCCCAGGTAGGCGGCGGTATGGATCAGGAGCAGCAGCCCCTGGATGGCGTTGGCCCGCCCCGAGCCCTTGAGGATGGCCTTTGCGCTGGCCAGGTGCAGGTGGACCGCCTCCAGCAGCAGCAGGGGGAAGAACAGCCAGGCCTGGTAGCGGGCGATGAGGCGGACCAGCCCATGCTTGGAGCGGGCCTGGTCGGTGGTGAAGGCCAGGGCGGTGATGCTGATGTCGGGGTCCAGGTCCTCGTGGTTGGGGTTGGTGTGGTGGGCGTTGTGCTTGTCCACCCACCAGTCGAAGCTGACCCCGACCAGCAGGTTGGCGTGGGCCAGGCCGACCAGGTCGTTGGCCCGGCGGGAGCGGAACAGCTGGCGGTGGCCGGCGTCGTGGCCGATAAAGGCCAGCTGGGTGAACACCACCGCCAGGTAGGCGGCCGTGAGCAGCTGCCACCAGGAATCGCCCAGGATGACGAAGGCGGCCCCCCCGGCGGCGAGCAGGGCCAGGTTGAGGCCGATCCTGGCCGCGTACCAGCCCCGCCGGCGCTCCAGGAGCCCGGCCTGCTTGATCTGCCGCGACAGCTGGGTGTACTCACCCCATCGGCCCCTGGGCGCCGACGCCGGTGCCACCGTTGACTCTTGGTCCAGGCTCATCCCTGCTCCTGCTTGTTGGTTGCGTTGGGCCGTGTCAGGCGGCTCGTCCTGGGCGCAGGCGGCCGAGCAGCCCGCCGGTGACCTGGGCGGGGCGCTGCTGCTCGCCCATGCGGGCGTTGAGGACCAGCACCGCCCCGGTCAGGGCCGGGATCACCCACTGCAGCACCTTGAGCTGGCGCTGGGCCTTGGCCACGTCCTCGGGGGTGTCGGTGCTGGGGTCGGTGCCGCCGGAGACCGGGGCCTCGGCGGCCTCGTCCAGCCTGGCCCCCAGGGCCCGCGACCAGGCCGTGGCGGCCAGGGCGGCGCCGGTCAGGGCGGTCTTGGCCACGGTGGCCGAGGCCACGCCCTGCTGGCTGGTCAGCCGGCCCTTGTTGGCGGCAAGCAGCACCGCCCCGCCGGCCACATGGGCGGCGATGCCGGCCAGGTTGACCGGGGTCCAGCGGTTCCAGCCCGAGTTGGCCACCCGCAGCCGCTGCTTGGGCTCCTCCACATCGGCGGCGGCCCCGTTGAGGCCGACCGCGCCCATCAGCGAGCCGCCGAACCAGGTGGCCAGGCCGAGGTCGTGCAGGGAACGGGAGACGGTGTTGTCAGCTGCCATGGTGGTGCTCCTTCATGGATGTCGGGAGATGAGCGGGGCCGCCGGATGACCGGCGGCCCCTGCCCCCCCGGACCGGATTGATTCAGCGCCGGTCCTGCCGGCGGAGCTGGTCCTGGTCGTCGACCTGGATCTGCTCCTTGCGGAGGTCCTCGGACACCTGGCGCTCCTCGGTCACCGTGTCCTTCTCAAGGCGGACGCGCTCGCGGGGCACGGCCCGCTTCTCGACCACCGGCTCCTCCTCACGCAGGGTGAGCTCGTGCTCCTCCTCGGAGATCTCCGGGCCGGAGACGGCGGCGTCGCGGTTGGCGTCGGTGATCGGCTCGCGCTCCACCCGCAGCTCCTCGCGCTGCACCGGCACCGTCACCTGCTGGGTCTCGGTGACCACGTGCTTGCGTAGCCGGGCCCGGCCGGCCTCGCGGGTCTGGGTGCCGACCTGGAGCTCTTCCTCGGAGCGGGTCATGGCCTGGTCGGTGGTCGGCCCGGAGGTGTCATGGCCGACGGCGGTGTCCTGCACGTCGTCATACACGCCGTCGTTGTCCCGGTCGCCCTGGCCGGCGGGCAGGCCAGCGTCGGAGCGGGAATCGGTGTAGTCCAGGCCGTAGTGGCGGTACAGCTCGGCCTCCTCGTCCTGGGACAGCTGCCCGTCAGCCTCCATGCTGGGGGCGGCCTTGACCTGGTCCTTGTCGTAGGGCACCTGGACGCTGTCCCCGGTGGCCTGGGCGCCAGCGAGGGGCACAAACCTGGCCTTGGCGGTGAACAGCCCGCTGGTGACCAGGGCCCACTCGGGCTGGCCGGTGTCGTCGTCGAGGTAGATGGCGTCGATCGTGCCGAGCTTGTCGCCGGCCGGGTCGACCATGGTGCGACCCTGCCAGCTCTGGACGGTGTCGATACTCGGTGCCGACATGCAGGTTCCCTTCTGTCGTGGGATGGCTGGTGGCTGGTTGGTTGGCGGACGGGACGCCTCGGCCCGGTGTCCTGTCGAGGCGTCCCGCCGTCTTGGACGGCCTAGCGGTCCCGGCGTGGCCGGCTGGGCCGCTCGGCCGGGAACTCCCGGGTCCCGGTGTCCGCGTAGGCCACCGCCGCCCCGTTGCCGTCGTCGAAGGCCGGCGACTGCACGGACTGGGCCTGCTGGGCGCGCTGTTCGGCGGTGGTGG
>JBJMHP010000226.1:0-22209 GCA_045807325.1 Actinomycetes bacterium
AAGCCCATGCACCGCCTCCTCCAGGGAGAGGTCGGGTCGGGGAAGACGGTCGTGTCCCTCTGGGCCCTGCTCTGCGCCGTCCAGTCGGGGATGCAGGGGGCGATCATGGCCCCGACCGAGGTGTTGGCCGACCAGCACGGCATCAACCTCCGGGGGCTGCTGGAGCCGCTGGGGGAGGGCGGGGGGCTGTTCGGGGGACCGCGGGTCGAGGTGCTGACCGCGGCCACCACCGGGGCCAGCCGCCAGCGGGTCCTGGAGGGGGTCGCCTCGGGCGAGGTCGACCTGGTGGTCGGCACCCACGCGCTGCTGTCGGAGGGGGTCGAGTTCCGGCGGCTGGGGGTGGTGGTGGTCGACGAGCAGCACCGCTTCGGGGTGCACCAGCGGGTCCGGCTGCGCGAGAAGGGCGACAGCCCGCACGTGCTGATCATGACCGCCACCCCGATCCCGCGGACCCTGGCCCTGACCCTGTACGGTGACCTGGACGTCTCCACCCTGGACGAGCTGCCGCCGGGGCGGACCCCGATCGCCACCCACGTGGTCGCCGACGCCACCCTGCGCGAGCGTGCCTACCAGCGGGTCAGGGAGGAGGTGGCCGGCGGCCACCAGGCGTATGTGGTCTGCGCCCTCAAGGACGAGTCCGACAAGGTCGAGGTCCGCTCGGCCAAGGCCGAGGCCGAGCGGCTCCGGGCCGAGGTCTTCCCCGACCTCCGGGTCGGGCTGGTCTACGGCGACATGCCGGCCAGGGAGAAGGAGGCGACCATGGACCGCTTCCGGGCCGGCGAGGTCGACGTGCTCGTCTCCACCACCGTCATCGAGGTCGGGGTGGACGTGCCCAACGCCACCGTGATGCTGATCGAGGACGCCGACCGCTTCGGCCTCTCCCAGCTCCACCAGCTGCGGGGCCGGGTCGGGCGGGGCGAGGCCCCCGGCCTGTGCGTCCTGTTCGCCGACCCCCTGACCGACGAGGGCCGGGCCCGCATGGACGCCATCGCCCGCACCAACGACGGCTTCGAGCTGGCCAACGAGGACCTGCGCATCCGCGGCGAGGGCACCGTGTTCGACGCCCGCCAGTCCGGCCTCTCCGACCTCAAGCTGGCCCGGCTCATCGAGGACTTCGACTGGGTCAAGCGGGCCCGGGCCGACGCCTTCGCGCTGGTCGAGGCCGACCCGGAGCTGACCGACCCGGCCAACCGCCGGCTGCGCCAGGAGGTGCTGGCCCGCCTGGGCGACGGCCGGGCCGAATGGCTGGCCCGTGGGTAGCCAATCGGTGCTGTAGCAACTAGGCTCCCGCCATGTCGACCGACAACCGCGGCTGGTCGGACGAGGAGCAGCTCGTCCAGTACCTGGCCGAGTTCGGCTTCAGCCGCAACGAGGCCCGGATGTACCTGGCCGCCCTCGGGCGGGGGCCGCTGCGGGTGGCCGAGCTGGCCGAGCTGGCCGACGTCAACCGGCCCAAGGCCTACGACGCGCTGCGTCAGCTGGTCGACAAGGGGCTGTTCGAGCCCGAGGCGGCCGGGCCGGAGCAGGGCCAGGTGGCCCGGTTCAAGGCCGTCGACCCCATGCTGGTCGTGCAGCGGCTGCGTCACCAGAGCGCGCTCGAGCAGGCCGACCGGGTCCAGGACACGGCCCTGCTGGTGGCCGACCTGTTCGCCCGCTACTACGAGGCCCCCCAGGGCGAGGACCCGTTCGAGTACGTCGAGCTGATCCGCAACTCCGACGCCGCCTGGGCCCGCCGCGACGCCATCACCGCCGGCGCCGAGAAGGAGGTCGTCCAGGCCCGCCGGATGACCCCGCCGGGGACCAGGCCGCGGGCCGGCGACGAGGTCGGGGTCCGCGAGGGTGTCAGCTACCGGGCTCTGTACGAGACCGGGTTCCTGGAGTTCCCGCAGTTCATGGGCCGGCTGGCCGAGCGCGAGCAGCGCGGCGAGCAGATCCGCTTCATCGACGCCGTGCCGATCGGGATGACCACCGTCGACCGGCGCAAGTGCCTGCTCAGCCTCAACCCGACCGGGCTCGTCAGCGGCCAGGGGAGCTGGGTCGTGCTCGAGCAGCCGGCCCTGACCGACCTGCTCACGGCCGCCTTCGACCTCCTCTGGGACGCGGCCAGGCCGGGCCCCCGGTAGGCCCCGGCGCGACCGCGGCGGCCCCTGTGGAGACTATCTTGACTTCGTGTCACACGCTGCCTACTGTTGCGGCTCGCTCCTGTTGTCCCCTTAGGGAAGGACAGATCGCTGACCCAGTCTGGTGACTCGGATCTGATCGACCGGCTCGTCCGCCATGGCCTGGGCCAGGGAGAGGCCCGCTGCTATGTCGGCATGCTGGCCCAGCGGGCGTTCAAGGTCAGCGAGGTCGCCGCCGAGGCCGGCCTGCCCCGGTCCAGGGCCTATGAGCTGATCCGCTCCCTGGTCCGCTTCGGGCTCTGCACCGAGGTCGCCGGCAGCGGCTACGCCCGCTTCCGGGCCGTCCCGCCCAACGAGGCCATCGGCCGGCTCGAGGCCTCCAAGGCCGAGCAGGCCCGCCGCCGCGACCTGGCCCTCAACGGCCTGGAGAAGGCGCTGGCCGTCCGGGCCGGCCCGTCGCCGGGGGCGGGCGAGGAGCCGCTGGAGATGCTGCGCCGCCGTGAGCAGCTCCTGACGGTCATGGCCGACGAGGTCTGCCAGGCCAGGGACGAGGTGCTGACCATCGTCAACACCTCCTGGGAGCCGACCGCCTGCCCGGGGATGCGTGAGCGCCTGGCCGCCGGGGTCCAGTTCCGGACCATCTTCGACCGCGACTCCCTGGACCACGAGCCCCACCGGGACTGGGTGGCCGCCTTCGCCGGCGAGCCCGGGTTCGAGGTCCGGGTCGTCGACCGCGTCGAGACCCTGTACCTGCTGGTCGACCGGTACGTGGTGCTGGTCAACCTGACCGTCCCGGGGTCCGATTCGCCCGGCAGCCACGCCGAGTCCCTGCTCATGCGTCACGCCGGGCTCGGCCAGATCCTCCACGACGCCTTCGAGCGCACCTGGCGCCGAGGCGTCCCTTTTGACCAGGCCCTCGCGGGGGACGGCGAGCCCGCCCTCGTGGGGGCGACGACCAGCGCACGCGGCCCCGCCCCACCCGGGGGCGGGTGGCGCGCCGGCAACGGCCGCTCGGCCCACCACGGCTGAGCCGGCCCGACCGGTTGAACGGCGGGGGAACGGCCTTGGCCCCCCCGGGCTCAGTACCCCGCCGTTCGACCACCTAACTCCGGACCGACGACCTGGAGTCGGATCGTTCTAGCATGCCGGGGTGGGGAGCCGATCTGCCGTCCTGACCTCAGGTGGTGCCGTGCGGGTTGTCGGAGGGTCGCTCGGGGGACGCAGGCTGCTGACCGTCCCCGGGAAGGACACGCGGCCCACCAGTGACCGGGTCAGGGAGGCCCTGTTCGCGACGCTGGGGGAGCGGGTCGAGGGGGCGCGGGTGCTCGACCTGTTCGCGGGCACCGGGGCGCTCGGCATCGAGGCTATGTCGCGCGGGGCGGCCTCGGCGGTGCTGGTCGAGCAGGCGGCGCCGGCGGTGGCGGTGATCCGGGCCAACCTGGAAGCCCTCGACCTCGACGACAGGGTGAAGGTCCGGCGGACCCGGGCCGAGACGTATGTGCGGACCCAGCGGGACGGGCCCTTCGACCTGGTCCTGCTCGACCCTCCCTACGCCACCCCGGTCGGCCTGGTCGCCGGCCTGCTCGGCCGGCTGGCCCGCACCGCCCTGGCCCCGGCGGCGGTGGTCGTGGTCGAGGCGGCCGCCCGCGCCGAGGCCCCGCCCTGGCCCCCCGGGCTCGTCCCGGCCCCGCCCCGCCGCTACAGCGACACCGCCCTGCACCTGGCCACGGCGGCGGCGCCGGAGGACCAGGCGTGACCCCCTCGCAGCCCCGACCCCCGACCAGCCGGTACCCTTGGCCTAGCCGACCCGAGCCAGGAGAGCCATCCGTGCGGACCGCTTGCTGCCCAGGCACCTACGACCCGGTGACCAACGGTCACCTCGACATCGTGGCCCGGGCGGCCAGGTGCTTCGACCGGGTCATCGTGGCCGTGCTGATCAACCCGGCCAAGCAGCCCCTGTTCACCCTCGAGGAGCGCCTGGCCATGCTCAAGGAGGCCACCGTCGGGATGGCCTCGGTCGAGGTCGACGCCTTCTCCGGCCTGCTGGTCGACTACGCCAGGCGCCGCAACGTCACCGCCATCATCAAGGGCCTGCGGGCCGTCTCCGACTTCGACTACGAGCTCCAGATGGCCCAGATGAACTACCGCCTGGCCGGGGTCGACACCATGTTCATGACCACCAACCCCACCTGGTCGTACCTGAGCTCCAGCCTGGTCAAGGACGTGGCCCGCCACGGCGGCGACGTCACCGGGCTGGTCCCCGACTTCGTGGTGGCCAGGCTGCGCGAGCGGGCCCAGCAGCCACCCGTCTGACCGCGACTTTCTGCTATCCTGAGTCGTTGCGGTGGCTCTCCGCCGTTTGTTTTGTGTGCCCGCCGCCCGCCCCCGCGCAATCTCTCGAGATCGTCATCTGCCATGAGCAAGCACGTCACAGCACCGGCGTTCGCGGTCGACGTCCGCGAGCTGCTCCAGAAGCCCGCCGCCCACCGTCATGTGGTGGTGCGCGCGCCCCTCGAGGACCTGGCGACCCCGGTCGCCTGGGTCCCGCCCGACCGTCCCGTCACCGTCGACGTCGAGATCGAGAGCGTCGTCGAGGGGCTCCTGGTCACCGGCAAGGTCAGCGCCACCGCGGTGGTCAGCTGCGTCCGCTGCCTGCGCCAGTTCGACCAGGAGGTCGAGGCCGAGGTGCGTGAGCTGTTCGCCCTCGACCCCGGTGAGGACGAGGACGAGGGCTACGCCGTGCTGCCCGACGACCGGCTGCCGCTCGACACCATGGCCAGGGACGCGCTCGTGCTCGCCTTCCCGGCCTTCCCGCTGCACAGCCCCGACTGCGCCGGGCTCTGCCCGGTCTGCGGCGCCGACCGCAACACCATAGATTGCGGGCACACCGGGACCGAGGACATCGACCCCCGGTGGGCCCGCCTGGCCGGCCTGCAGGACCGTTTGAAGGAGGACAACGATGCCAGTCCCCAAGCGTAAGACCCCACGGGCCAAGACCCGGCACCGCCGGTCCCACTGGAAGTCGGTGGCCCCGACCTATGCGTCCTGTCCGCAGTGCCGGCAGGCCAAGCTGCCGCACACCGTCTGCCAGAACTGCGGGTACTACGGTGGACGTCAGGTCGTTGAGGTCGAGTAAGCGCCAGCCGATCGAGAAGGCCCTCGGCATCCGCTTCGGCGGCGAGGAGCTGTACGTCTGGGCCTTCACCCACCGCTCCTACGCCTACGAGAACGGCGGCCTGCCCACCAACGAGCGCCTCGAGTTCCTCGGCGACGCCGTGCTCGGCCTGGTCGTCACCGACATCATCTACCGCGCCTTCCCCGACCTGCCCGAGGGGCAGCTGGCCAAGCTGCGGGCGGCCACGGTCAACATGAACGTGCTCGCCGAGGTGGCCCGCGAGCTCGGGGTCGGCGACGCCGTGCGCCTGGGCCGGGGCGAGGAGCTGTCGGGCGGCCGGGACAAGTCCTCCATCCTGGCCGACACCCTCGAGGCCGTGCTCGGCGCCATCTACCTCGACAAGGGCCTCTCGCGGGCCGCCGCCCTGGTGCGCCGGCTGTTCGAGCACCGGGTGATGGAGGCCGCCGGCCGCGGCGCCGCCCTCGACTACAAGACCTCGCTCCAGGAGCTGGCCGCCTCCAGCCTGGGCGGGATGCCCTCCTATGCGATCGAGGAGGAGGGGCCCGACCACGCCAAGCGGTTCACGGCCACCGTGTCGGTCGCCGGCACCTCCTACGGCAGCGGCAAGGGGCGCTCCAAGAAGGAGGCCGAGCAGCAGGCGGCCCGGGAGGCGTTCGAGTCGCTGGCCGCCGACCGCATGGTCACCGGCACCGGCGACGCCGGCCAGACCGACGTGGTGCCCGCAGAGGGCGACTAGCGTGCCCGAGCTTCCCGAGCTCGACGTCCTGGCCGAGAACCTGGCCGCCCGGCTGGGCGGGGCCAGGGTGGCCGCGGTCCGGGTGGTCTCGGTGGCCGCCCTCAAGACCTTCGACCCCCCGATCGACGCCCTGGTCGGCCTGGCCGCGACCGGGGCCGGCCGCCGGGCCAAGTACGTCTGGCTGGAGTTCGGCGACCTGCGCCTGGTCATGCACCTGTCGCTCGGCGGCCGCCTGGCCCTCGGCCCCAAGCCGGCCTCGCGCAAGGTCGCCGTGCTCACCGTCGACTTCGACGACGGCCGGGTCCTGTCCATGACCGAGGGCGGCACCCAGCGCCGGGCCGCGGTCTGGCTGGTCGACGACGTCGAGAAGGTCCCGCCCCTGGCCGGCCTCGGCCCCGAGCCCCTCGACCCCGACTTCACCACCGATCGGCTGGCCGCCATCCTGGCCGAGGGCGGCCACACCCTCAAGGGCATGCTCACCGACCAGCGGGCCATGGCCGGGGTCGGCAACGCCTGGAGCGACGACGTGCTCCACCGGGCCAAGATGTCGCCCTTCGCCCGCCCCGAGCGCCTGGACGAGGCCGAGGTGGAGCGGCTCCACGCCGCCCTGGTCGGCGTCCTCACCGAGGCCCGGGCCACCCTGGCCTCCCAGGTCGGCGACGAGGTGGTCATCCCCAAGGCCTCCGAGCGCCTGTTCGCCGTCCACGGCCGTGCCGGCGCCGCCTGCTACGTCTGCGGCGACACCATCCGGTCGGTCTGGATGGGCGACCGCGAGACCTCCTACTGCCCGACCTGCCAGACGGGCGGGCGCATCCTGGCCGACCGCCGCCGGAGCCGCTTCCTCCGCTAGAATGCGCGTCGTCCGGCCCGGGGGTGCTCGGGCGAGGCGGCCCGCCGGAGGAGCCTGTGCCCGAGTTGCCGGAGGTCGAGACCCTCCGCCACGACCTCGACAGGGAGGTCGGTGGCCGGAAGATCAAGGCCGTCGAGGTGCGGGCGGCCCGGGTGGTGCGCCGCCACCGCAACCGCCCCGAGTTCACCGACCGGCTCACCGGCCTCAAGCTCGGCACCACCGCCCGCCTCGGGACCCTGCTGGCGGTCGGCCTGGACGGCGACCCGGAGGAGGCCGCCCTGGTCATCGACCTCGGCCCGGCCGGGCGGCTGCTCAAGCAGCGCAGCGCCGCCCCGGTGGACCGCCAGACCGACGCCGTGCTCAGCTTCACCGTCGGCGGCGACCTGCGCGTCCTGGACCTCGGGGACGATGGCGAGCTGTTCCTGGCCGGCCAGGCCGAGGTCGAGGAGCTGGCCGACAAGTGGCGGGGCCCCATCGACCCGCTGGCCGACGCCCTGGCCTGGCAGGCTCTGGGGGCCAGGCTCGGCGCCAGGCCGGCCCGGCTGCGCACCCTGCTCACCGACCCGACCTTCGTGGCCGGCATCGGCCCCGTCTACGCCGACGAGATCCTGTGGGCCGGCGGGCTGCGCTGGGACCGCGAGTCCGACAGCCTCACCGCCCAGGAGGTGCGCCGGCTCCACCGGGCCATCCAGGAGGTGGTGCAGGAGGCGGTGCGCCTGCGCGGCGTCTCGGTGGGGGAGACCCCCTGGCTGGACCTGCACGGCAACAAGGGCGAGTTCGAGCCCCAGCTCAGCGCCTACCAGCGTGACGGCCAGCCCTGCCGGCGCTGTCGCACGCCCCTGGCCCTGGATCGCATTGACGGCGGGCAGACCACGTACTATTGCCCTAAATGTCAGAGCTGAAGGCCCGCTCCGGTGCACCCGCCGCCGCCGTCGCGCTGCTCGCGGCGGTCCTGGCCCTGGCCGGCTGCGGCGGGCCCGAGCCGTCCGCGCCGGCCCCGCTCGACCCCTCCGCCGGGCCCCCGGCCCCCACGACCACCACGGTCCGCAAGGCGGGCGTGGTCCGGCTCGGTGACGCCCCGGCCTATGTCGCCCTTGCCGCCAAGGACGTGACCGTCCGGTCGCGGCCCGGCGGCGGCGACATCATCGCGGTGTTCCCCCAGGAGCTGCCCTGGGGGAGCCCGACCCCGTTCCTGATCAGCGAGGCCCGGCGCACGGCGGCCGGTGAGACCTGGCTCAAGGTGCTGCTGCCCCGGCGGCCCAACGGCTCCAGCGGCTGGGTCCCGCGCGACCAGGTCCGCGTCCGGCCGGTCAGCCACGAGGTGGTGGTCGACCTGTCGTCGCGCACCGCCAGCCTGCTCGAGGACCGCCGCAAGGTGCGCTCGTTCCGGGTCGGGGTCGGGACCTCGGGCACGCCCACCCCGACCGGGCGGTTCTACGTGACCGTGAAGCTCAGGCCGCCGCAGATCTCGGCCGCCGCCTACGGCGCCTGGGCGCTCGGCCTGTCCGGCTACTCCGAGGTCCACCAGACCTTCGGGACCGGCGACGGCCAGATCGCCCTGCACGGGACCTACAAGCCGTGGCTGCTCGGCCAGCCGGTGTCCAACGGGTGCGTGCGCATGGACAACGACACCATCTCCCTGCTGGCCGAGACCCTGCCGCTGGGCACGCCGGTGACGATCCAGCCATGAGCGCCATGCGGCTCAAGGCCGTGGTCAGGGGCGAGGTCCAGGGCGTCGGCTTCCGCTGGGCGGTGCAGCGCAAGGCCGCCGAGCTGGGGCTCACCGGCTACGCCGAGAACCTGCCCGACGGCTCGGTCCGGGTGGAGGCCGAGGGCGACCCCGACCGCCTTGACCAGCTCGAGGCGTTCCTGCACCAGGGGCCGCGCTGGGCCGAGGTCCTGGACCTGGACGCCCAGCGTGTCCCGGCCACCGGCGAGTTCCACCGGTTCGAGGCGATCTGATGGCGCCGGAGGGGTCCCGGGAACCCCAGGGGGTGCCTGGTCGGACGGCGGTTTCGTCTCGATGGGCTCGCTTGGCGCCTCCATGCGGACGTGTTATAGTCCGCTTGTGAAATCAGCTCTCTGGGACCGCCCAGACGCGGTAACGGTTCGGCCCGGCTGCATCGGGCAGGGTCACGCACACGTCTTGGGTCTTCCTCTCCCAGGGAACAAACGCACGTAAGTCGTCGGCCGTTCCGCACGGCGCTGGACGACCCTTGCGGCCTGCCAGCCCAGCGGACCAGAGCGCAGCGGTAACCCCGAAGCCGCTGCAGTGGGAGGAGCTTCCCGGATGTCGAAGGCGCTCATGGGCTACGTAGGTCAGCCGCCCGCCTACATGATCTTGCGGGAGCTGAATGCCCTCAAAGCGCGTGTCGCCGAGCTCGAGCGGCACCTCGCGGTAGCGGAGCAGGAGCTCGCCCTTCGCGAGGTCGAGGGCTTCCGCCCCTCGACCACCAAGGAAGCAGCCCTGGCCTAGCCAGGGTTTCGTCAACTTCGGGGCCCCTCCGGGGCCCCGAACCGTTTGCCCCCAGCCGCGCCGACATCCCCGGGATCGTCGGATGCCCGTGCTAGCATGCCGGCGCCCAGAGGTAACGAGGGGGTGCGGGCCAGCCGCGTGTTCCTGAAGTCGCTGACCCTGCGCGGGTTCAAATCGTTCGCGGAGAAGACCACCCTGGACTTCGAGCCGGGGATCACGGTCATCGTCGGCCCCAACGGCTCCGGCAAGTCCAACGTCGTCGACGCCATCGCCTGGGTGCTCGGCGAGCAGGGGCCGAAGTCGCTGCGCGGCGGCAAGATGGAGGACGTCATCTTCGCCGGCACGGGCAGCCGCGGCGCCCTCGGCCGAGCCGAGGTCGCCCTCACCATCGACAACTCCGCCGGGCTGCTGCCCATCGAGTACAGCGAGGTGACGGTCACCCGCCACCTGTACCGCTCGGGGGAGAGCGAGTACGCGATCAACGGCACCGCCTGCCGGCTGCTCGACATCCAGGAGCTGCTGTCGGACACCGGGGTGGGGCGCGAGCTGCACACCGTGCTCGGCCAGAACCGCCTCGAGGACGTCCTCCAGGGTCGCCCCGAGGACCGGCGGGCGGCCATCGAGGAGGCGGCCGGTGTCTACAAGCACCGCCGCCGCAAGGAGCGGGCGCTGCGCAAGCTGGCCGGCATGGAGCAGCACCTGGTCAGGCTGTCGGACCTGGTCGGCGAGCTGCGGCGCCAGCTCAAGCCGCTCCAGCAGCAGGCCGAGACCGCGGCCAGGGCGGCCGAGGTCGCGGCCGAGCTGCGCGAGGTCCGCCTGACCCTGCGGGCCAGGGAGCTGGCCGGGGTCCGGGAGCGGTCGGCGTCGCTGGACGCCGAGGAGGCCGCCTTCGCGGCCCGGCTGGCCGAGCTGGAGCAGCGCCACGACGCCGAGGAGGGCCGAGAGCGCGGCCACCAGGCCGAGCTGGCCGAGCTGGAGCCGCAGGCCGGCCGGGCCACCGACGCCGTGCACCGCCTGGACACCGTGCGCGAGCGCCTCCGGGGCACGGTCGCCCTGGCCGAGGCCCGGGCCCGCCACCTGGCCGAGTCGCTGGCCTCCGAGCCCGAGGGCCGCTCGGTGGCCGACCTGGAGCGGGAGGCGGCCGAGGTGGCCGAGGAGCTGGCCCGGGTCGAGGCCGAGCTGGCCGCCACCACCGCCACGGCCACCGAGGCCGCGGCCGAGCGCGACCGGCACAGGGCCGCCCTGGCCGCCTTCGACCAGGCCGCGGCCAGGGCCGAGCGGGACCGGGCGGCCGCCCACAAGCGCGAGGTCCGCCTGGCCAGCGAGGTCGCCGGCCTGCAGCGGACCATCGAGCAGATGGAGGCCGAGGCCGGCCGGCTGCGCGAGCAGGTGGCCGGGGTCGAGCGCCGCCGCGCCGGACAGCGCGCCCAGCTCGACCGGCTCCGGGCCGAGCGGGCCACGCTCCAGTCCCAGCAGGCGGCCCGTGACGCCGACCGGCGCAGCGCCGAGCAGCGCCGCGACGAGCGGGCCGCCGCCGCCCGCCGCCTGGCCGCCGAGGAGCGCCGGGTCGAGGCCGAACGGGCCGCCGCCCAGGCCCGCCGCGAGGCCTACGAGGCCACCGCCCGAGCCGCCGGCGGCGACGCCCTCGCCTTCCTCGAAGGCGCCGGCCGCGACGGCGTCCTCGGCCCCCTCACCCCCGCCCTCTCGGTCGACCCCGGCTACGAGGCCGCCGTCGCCGCCGCCCTCGGCCCCGACGCCGACGCCATCGTGGTCGCCGGCCCCACCGTCGCCACCGGCGGCGCCCGTCTCCTCCGCGACGCCGGCAGCGGCCGCGCCATCCTGCTCCACCCCGCTTCCGACCCACCCGCCGACCCGGGGGCCAATGGGGCGCCGTTGCTGCTCGACCGGGTGGCCACGGCCGGGTCTGCCGGGAACGTGGCCAGGGCGCTGCTGGCCGGGGTGCTGGTGGCCGACGACCTGGACCAGGCGCGGGAGCTGCTCGATCGGCATCCGGAGCGGCGGGTGGTGACCCTGGCCGGGGAGCTGCTGGCGGCGGGGCGGGTCGAGGGCGGGGTGGTGCCCGAGGGCAGTGGGCTGGCCGCCCGGCGGGCCGCCGACGAGGCCGCCCAGGCGGAGGAGGCCGCAGCCGCGACCCTGGAGCGGGTCGGCGCCGAGCTGCGCGCCGCCCAGCTCGACCTGGAGGAGGCCGAGCGGGCGGCCGCCGACGCGACCCGGTCCCTGCGTGACGCCCAGGCGGCCGTCCGCCGCCTCGACGACCGCGCCACCCTCACCGGTAAGGAGCTGCGCGGCCTCGAGCAGGAGGCGGCCGCCGCGGCCGAGCGCCTGCACGAGCTCGACAGTGGCCGCGAACGGGCCGCCGCCCGCCTGGCCACCGCCGAGACCGACCTGGCCGCCATCAAGGGCGGCCCCGCCGTCGACCCGACGGCCGCCCCGCACCTGGCCACCGTCCCCCGGCAGGGCGTGCTCGCCGGGACCGGGGCCGAGCGTGACGCCGAGCTCCTCCAGGCCGGCCGGCCGCCGCTGGCCGCCGCCCTCGACCAGGCCGATCAGGCCGCCACCGCCGCCCGGGTGGCCGGCGCGGCCGTCGGTGAGCGCCGCCGCCTGCTCGACCAGCGCCTGGCCGAGCTGCGGGCCCAGGCCGCCGCCGAGGTCGAGGCGTCCGAGCGCCGGGCCAGGGCCCGCGCGGCCCGTCTGGACGGCGCCCGCCGGGCCGGGCTGGCCGCCACCGCCGGCGCCTCCGCCGTGGCCAGGCTGGAACGGTCCCTGGCCGCGGCCACCACCGAACGCGACCGGCTGGTCTCGGCACTCCAGGCGGCCAGGGAGGGCGTGGCCGCGGCCGCCGACGCCCGCCGCCAGGCCGCGGCCGCCCTGGACGAGCACCACGCCGTCACCCGGGCTTCCGACGAGGCCAGAGTCGAGGCCCGACTGCGGGCCGAGGAGCTGGGCAAGCGCATCGTCGAGGAGTTCGCCATCGACCCCGACGAGGCCATGGCCGAGTACCTGCCCACCGACGCCAGGCTGGCCGAGCTGCCCGAGACCGACCCCCGCCGCCAGCCCTCGGCCGAGCTGCGCCGGGTCGCCGCCGCCCTGGACCGCCGCCTCACCCTGCTCGGCCGGGTCAACCCGCTCGCCCTCGAGGAGTTCAAGGCCCTGGAGGAGCGCTACACCTTCCTGTCCAGCCAGCTCCAGGACCTCAAGGAGAGCCGCCGGGACCTGCTCAAGGTGGTCAGGGCGGTCGACGAGCGGGTCCGCGAGGTGTTCGGCCAGGCCTTCGCCGACGTCGCCGGCGAGTTCGAGCGCACCTTCGGGCTGCTGTTCCCCGGCGGGGAGGGCCGCCTGGTCCTCACCGAGCCCGACGACCTGCTGGCCACCGGGGTCGAGGTCGAGGCCCGCCCACCCGGCAAGAAGGTCCGGCGCCTGTCGCTGCTCTCGGGCGGCGAGCGAAGCCTGGTCGCCCTGGCCTTCTACTTCGCCATCTTCCGGGCCCGCCCCAGCCCCTTCTACGTCCTCGACGAGGTCGAGGCCGCCCTCGACGACGTCAACCTGCACCGCTTCCTCGACCTGCTCGACGACGCCCGCGAGCACGCCCAGCTCCTGGTGGTCAGCCACCAGCGCCGCACCATGGAGGCCGCCGACGCCCTCTACGGCGTCTCCATGCAGGCCGAAGGCGTCAGCAAAGTGGTGAGCCGGCGGCTACGCTCTGGCACCGTTCCTACGGAGTTGAGCAGGACGTAGGGCCTGCCCGGTGGTCCCGAACGGTCTTGGACCACCTGGTTCCCGAGCTTGCTCCGTTCAGCCGGGCGGGTCTTCCACGGCCTCGCCGCCGCCCGCTGGCCTCCCGGTGGCCCGGGTCCCTTGTGGTCAGGGAGCCGCTGGTCCGGTCTGGCCGGTAGCTCTCCAGCCACGATCCTCTGGTCGTGGCCGGCCACACCTTGCCGTCGCCGGGCGCCGACGCCCTGGCCACGTCGGGCGATCACCACCGCCGCCGCGTGATGGCGCGTGATAGCGATCGAGGATTTGGTTGACCGGTTGAGCGGGGCTAACCAGTACCGTTGCCCCCACTTGGAGGTCCAGCCGGGGTCCACCGCGATGACCCATAGGTCGGCGTTGGCGGCCATTCCGGCCAGGAAACTTCGGAAGCGACGAATGGGCATTCCCGAGATGGTCTTGCGGAAGCATCGGGCGCGGCGCCCACGCCCAAGGGTCTCTCGGCCGGTCAGGCGAGCATCGGTGAAATCCAGGTCCTCGACCACGATGGAGCGACATCCATTCGTGCGTGCTAGCCGAAGCAGCGCAGCGATCGCCACCCGTAGTCGACCATCTCGGGTGCTGGTCGACAAGGCGTCTAGGTAGAGGGGGATGGTGTGGGGTCTTCCGACCGGGTTTCCAGACGAATCCAGGACCCAGCAGGCCAGATGGTCTGCATTTAGGTCCACGCCGAGTGCTCGGCTTCGGCGCAGCTCGTCGAGCGCTGGCGGCTGGGTCGCCTTCGTCTGCCAGGAGGCGTCCAAGTACCATCGGTTCCGGCCTGGCTGGTAGCTGATGTCGTAGCGAACCGGTCCAGTAGCCGCTTGGACGGCCCATTCGTCCCGTCGATGGTGGAAGGTCACCGGACATGCCAGACGGTAGGTGCAGGCGCGACCAGGCGTGTTGGAAAGACCCGCCATGGGCGTCGGAAGCCGTAGCTCCAACCATTGCTGTTCGGGATGAACGCGAATGGTCTCGTTGCCCCAGCGCTTCGTCGCGTCTCCGTCGGCGGTCAGGAACCACCGCCTGGCCTGCCAGCATGCCTGCCATTCCGCCTCGGTCAGTTTGACGTCGACATGGTCGAGGCGATGGCGGAGCTTGGCCAGCCTGTGGCCACCCCGGCACACCGACACGCGAGCAGAACTCAGCCGGTCCTCAACCTTGGCCAACTCGCCTTCCAGATGCTGCAGCCGACGTTGCTTGGCGTATCGCTCTGCCTGGGTTGCGTAACCGTGGACACGGCCCTGCTTGCCTCCAACGGGAACGGCAAGCCTCGTGCGGATGGAGCGAACGGCGCGACGCAGCCCGAGTTGGTGGTTGGCCAAATTGGTCAGTCCCCGCTGCCACTGGTCATTGGATGTGCGGGTTATCGTCCCTGCCCAACGGCTTGAAGATTGGCTCGTCGCTGCGTGCTTGCGCACCGTCCTCTGGTCGTCGCTCCGTCCCAGCCGACATCGCCAGGCAAGATCGTGGCCAGCGAGTCGACCGAGATGCGCGCCCACTGCCCGAAGCACGGCTTCGTCGACGGGGGTTAGCCGCAGTCGCGTTCGCACCCGGGCACCTGCTGGCAAGCGAACCACGAACGGATCGGCAATCGAACGCATGTTCTGGAATCTACCAGGACAGAGCGACAAGACGAGAAATCCGTCCCCATCTTGATGTGGTTACTTCCGCGGACTAGAACCCACCCCTGTCACACTACGCCGCGACGTGACGTTGAATCGCTCTGGCACCCTCGACGGGAACGCCGTCGCCGCCGCAACGAGGTGAGCAAGTAGTGGAAGGGCTGCAGATCTTCCTCGTGGTCGCCGCCACCCTGGTGATCGTGAGTCTGCTGGCCGTCGTGCCGCTGGTCGTGGGGCGTCGCCGGCGCCACGACGCCGGCACGGTCGGCACCGTCGACCTGGACCGCGAGCCGGGGGTGGGCGACGACGCCGGGCAGCCGCCGCCTCCCGGACGGGAGGTCGCCGACGTCGACCTGCCGCCCGACGACGCCGGGGTGGCCACGGTCACCGAGGAGGTCATCGCCCCGCGGCGCCGCTTCCGCGAGCGCCTCGGCCGCTCCCGGGCCGCCCTGTCCCGCGGCCTGTCCGGGCTGCTGGCCAGAGGAGCCGACGACGACGAGGCCTGGGAGGAGCTGGAGGAGGCGCTGCTGGCGGCCGACGTCGGCGTGGCCACCGCCACCGGGCTGGTCGAGCGCCTCCGGGCCAGGGCCCGGGCCGAGCGGGCCACCGGCCCGGCCCTGCGCGAGCTGCTCCGCGCCGAGCTGCTGGAGGCGGTCGGCAGCGCCGACCGGTCGCTCGCCCTGGACCTGCTCACCGACGACCAGCGGCCCGGGATCGTGCTGGTCGTCGGCGTCAACGGCACCGGCAAGACGACCACCGTGGGCAAGCTCGCCCTGGCCCTGGCCGAGGAGGGCAAGCAGCCGGTGCTGGCCGCCGCCGACACCTTCCGGGCCGCCGCCACCGAGCAGCTGGTCATCTGGGGCGACCGGGTCGGGGCCCCGGTCGTCCGCCACCAGCAGGGGGCCGACCCGGCCGCGGTCGCCTTCGACGGGCTGGCCTCGGCCAGGGCCAGGGGCGCCGACGTGCTCCTGGTCGACACCGCCGGCCGCCTCCACACCAAGAGCAACCTGATGGAGGAGCTGCGCAAGCTCCGCCGGGTCCTGGAGCGCGAGGGCGGCCAGGTCCGCGAGGTCCTGCTGGTCCTGGACGCCACCACCGGCCAGAACGGCCTCGCCCAGGCCCGCCAGTTCACCGACGCCGTCGGCGTCACCGGCGTCGTCCTGACCAAGCTCGACGGCACCGCCAAGGGCGGCATCGTCATCGCCGTCCAGCGCGACCTCGGCATCCCGGTCAAGCTCGTCGGCCTCGGCGAAGACCCGCACGACCTGGCCCCCTTCGACCCCGACGCCTTCGTCGACGCGCTGCTGTCCGACGACGGCGCCTGAGGGCACCCATGCCCGGGCGTGAGCCACCGCCGGCCGCGACGACGGCGTTCCAGCCGATGCGGCCCACCGGGATCCTCGGCACGGCCCTCCGGCTGTACCGGCGGCACTGGCGGACCCTGCTGGCCATCATCGCCCTCGCCGCCCCCCTGGCCGTCTCGTTCCCCAGCACCAACGTCCTGCCCGGCCCGGGAAGCGAGTACCAGATCATCGTCAACCACCGGGTGGTGGCGACCGGCGGGTCGTGGGCCGACACCGTGGTCGTGGCGCTCGCCGCGGTCGTCGCCCTGCTCGGCATCGCGGTGGTGGCCGGGGCGCTGACCACGGCCGCCGTGGCCGCGGCGTCCGGCCAGGACCCCGGAGTCCGCCGCAGCTACCGGTTCGGGATCGGCCGGGTGTGGCCCCTGCTCCTGGTCCTGCTCACGACCTGGCTGCTCATCACGCTCGGCGCCCTCCTGCTCATCGTCCCGGGAGTCATCGTCGGCGTCCTGCTGAGTGTGTCCCTCCCCGCGCTGGTGGCCGAGGGCGGGCGGGCACGGCAGGCCCTGGGCCGGTCCGTGGACCTGGTCGGCGGCCAGTGGTGGCACACCTTCGGCACCGTCGTGCTGACCTGGGTCCTCATCGGCCTGGTCGTCGCCCTGGTCGACACCGCCTTCGGGAGCCTCGGCCACGGCTGGCTCGCCGAGACCGCCGCCCAGGCGCTGTCGATCACGCTGGTCACGCCGTTGGCCGCCCTCGTCGGGGTGCTGCTCTACCTCGACCTGCGGGTCCGCAGGGACCAGTTGGACGCCGGCGTGCCCGACCGCGACCCGCGGGCCTCGGGTTAGCCGACCCGGGGCCCGAGGCCGGCGACCACCGTGTCGGTGAGCTCGGCGGCCAGCCGGCCGTCGGGGTCCAGGTCAGGGTCGAAGATGGTCAGCTGCACGCCCATGGCCAGCTCGGAGGCGGTCAGGGTCTTGAGCAGGGCAACCAGCTCCTGGTGGGTCAGGCCGCCAGGCTCGGGGCTGTCGACCGCCGGCATGAGCTCGGGGTCGAGCACGTCGGTGTCGACGTGGACCCAGAAACCCTCCACGCCCCGGCCGGCCAGGGTGGCCACGGCGCGGCCGGCGGCCTCGGCCGGGCCCAGGCGGCGCAGCTCGGCCACGTCGAACAGGGTCATGGCGGTGGCCAGGATCTCGTCGGCGACCGGATCGAGGCTGCGGTGGCCCATGGCGACCACGTCGGCGTCGGCGACCAGGGGCCGGCGGCCCTCCAGGTCGGTGAGCTGGGAGGTGCCGCGGCCGGTGACCACGGCCAGGTCCTCGCCGGCGACGCTGCCGACCGGCCCGACCAGGTGGGCGTTGCCGGGGTGGCGGAAGTCGAGGCCGCCGTCGACCGAGACCAGGCCATGGCGGCCGAGTCGGCGTAGGGCGAGCATGCCGCCGAGCAGGATGCTGCAGTCGCCGCCGAGCACCAGCGGGAACGCGCCGGCCCCGAGCAGCTCGACCAGCCGGTCGGCCAGGGCGGCACTGTAGGCGGGGATGGTGGCGCCGTTGCGGACCCCGCTGGCCGGGTCGATCTCGGGCGAGTAGGGGGGCGGGTCGACCCGGCCGGCGTCGCCGGCCCGGAGCCGCTCGACCAGGCGGTTGCCGCGCAGCGCCTCGGGCAGCCGGCGGGTGCCCGGCATCCTGCCCGGGGCCGGCGGGCGCAGCCCCAGCACCGACGGGGCGTCGAGGACGGCGATCATCCGGGTGGCGCTCCTGGGTCGGGTCGGCGGCGCGGGCAGGCTACCGTATGGCCATGACAGCGTTCCCGCGGCGCCGCCGTGTCGAGCTGCACGCCTTCCGCGGCTACGGCACCCCGACCCGGCTGCGGCTGCGGGGACGGGTGCTGCGGTCAGCCGGGCTGGTCCGCTCCCGCCTGGGCGACTCGGTGGTGGACAACCTGCGCAACACGTTCCGCCGCTTCGAGAGCGACGAGGTCCCCGGGGCGCTGGTCGCCGCCCGGGCCGCGCTCGGCGGCGAGGTGCGGGCACGCACCGACCAGGAGGGCTACTTCGAGGTCGTCCTCGACCTGCCCCGGCCGCTGGCCGACCCGCGGGTCTGGGAGCCGGTCGAGCTGGAGCTGCTGGAGCCGGCCGCGCCGTCGGGGACCGGCCGGGCCGCCGGCCAGGTCCTGGTCCCCAGGGACCCCCAGTACGCGGTGATCAGCGACCTGGACGACACCGTGCTGCACTCCCAGGCCACCAGCCTGTGGCAGATGGCCAGGCTGACCCTGCTCCACAACGCCCACACCCGGCTGCCGTTCGACGGCGTGGCCGGGTTCTACCAGGCCCTCCAGCGGGGCCGCGACGGCGAGGCCCTCAACCCGGTGTTCTACGTCTCCAACAGCCCCTGGAACCTGTACGACCTGCTGGAGGACTTCCTGGACGTGCACGGCATCCCGCGCGGGCCGCTGCTGCTGCGCGACTGGAGCCTACGCGCGCTCAGGGCCGGCGAGGCCCACAAGCTGGAGGCGATCCAGGCGGTCCTGGACACCTACCCGGGCCTGCAGGTGGTCCTGGTCGGCGACTGCGGCGAGCGCGACCCGGAGATCTACCGCCAGGTGGTCCTGCGCCACCCGGGGCGGGTCCTGGCCGTCTACGTCCGCGACGTCGCCCCCGAGCGCCACCACGCCGTCCGGGCCATCGCCGCCGAGCTGGCCGGCCACGGGGTCGACCTGGTCTTCTCGCCCGACACCGAGGCCGCCCGCCGCCACGCCCTGGACCGCGGCCTGATCGTGGCCGCCGCCCTGCCCGGCGACCGCTGACCCCGCCGGCCGCGGCCGGGATCAGGCCGCCAGCTCGGCCACGCCCTCCAGCAGCCGGTCGACCTCGCCACGGTCGTTGTAATGGACGAGGCCGGCCCGGACGGCGCTGCCGGCGTCGCGGATGGCCAGCGCCCCGGTCAGCTCCCAGGCGTAGTTGTGGCCGTTCCAGACATTGACCTTCCGGGCGGCCAGGTGCTCGGCGACCTCTCGGGGGGTCCGGCCGGCGACGGTGAAGTAGGCGGTGGCCGTTCGCCGGCCTCGCGCTCCGCCAGGCAACGAGGACGCCTTGCCGTAGGTGGTCACGTGCCCCATGGCCTCCAGCCCGCCCACCAGCACCCCGAACAGCTCCAGCTCGTACGCCTCGGCCGCGGCCATCGAGGCCAGCACCCGCTGGCGGCGGCTGCCGGTGGCGGCCGGGTCGAGGGAGGCCAGGTGGTCGACGGCGGCGACCACCCCGGCGAAGTCGGCGAACGGCGAGGTGCCCTGCTCGAACCGCTCGGGCACCCGGTCGGGGGAGGAGGCCAGCTTGTCGGGGCGCAGCCGCTCCAGCAGGGCCGGGTCGGCGACCACCGCCCCGACGTGCGGCCCCGACCACTTGTAGGCGCTGGTGGCGTAGAAGTCGGCCCCCAGGGCGGCCGCGTCCACCGGGCCGTGGGCGGCCGCGTGCACCCCGTCGACGTAGGTCAGGGCGCCGGCGGCGTGGGCGGTGGCGCAGATCGCGGCCACGTCGGGCCGGGTGCCGAGGACGTTGCTGGCCGCGCTGACCGCGACCAGCCGGGTCCGCTCGGTGACCAGCCCGTCGTACTGGCCGGCCGGCAGCTCGCCGGTGGCCAGGTCGACCTCGGCCCAGCGGACCACCGCCCCGACCCGGGCCGCCGCCTGGAGCCAGGGCCGGACGTTGGCGTCGTGGTCCAGCCGGGACACGACCACCTCGTCGCCCGGGCCCCAGCCGGCGGCCAGCGCCGCCGCCATCCGGTAGGTCAGGGTGGTCATGTTGGGCCCGAGGACGACCCCGTCCGGCTCCCCGCCGACCAGGTCGGCCACCGCCCGCCGGCACTCGGCGACGATCCGCTCCGACCGCCCGCTGGCCGGGAAGGCCCCGCCCACGTTCCCGACCCCGTCCCGGTAGGCCCCGGCGATGGCGTCGACGACCGTCCCCGGCACCTGGGTCCCGGCGGCCCCGTCCAGGTAGGCGTAGCCGTCGGCCAGGGCCGGGTACAGCGCCCGGACCCGGCCGACGTCGAAGCTCACCGCCTCACCACGAGTAGGCCTCCGGGGCCGGGCCGCCCGGGCCCGGCCAGATCTGGTCGAGGCGCTCCAGGGCCTTGTCGTCGAGGTCGATCTCGAGGGCGCGCAGCGACTGCTCGAACTGCTCGAGGGTGCGGGGGCCGGTGATGGGGGCGGTCACGCCCGGCTGGTGCAGCAGCCAGGCCAGGGCCACGTCCGAGGGCCGCTCGCCCAGCTCGTCGCAGAACGCCTCGTACTCCTCGACCTGGGTCTGGTGCTCCTCCAGCCGCTGGCGCGCCTGCTCGCTGGCGCTGCGTCCCTCCCTGGTCTTGCGCAGGATGCCGCCGAGCACGCCGCCGAACAGCGGGCTCCAGGGGATCACCCCGACCCCGTAGTCCCGGCAGGCCGGCAGCACCTCCAGCTCGATGCTGCGCTCGGCCAGGTTGTAGAGCGACTGCTCGCTCACCAGCCCGAGCGAGTTCCGCCGCCGGGCCGCCTCGTTGGCCTTGACGATGTGCCAGCCGGCGAAGTTCGAGGAGCCCACGTACAGCACCTTGCCCTGCTGGACGAGCAGGTCCATGGCCTGCCAGATCTCGTCCCAGTGCGTGTCCCGGTCGACGTGGTGCATCTGGTACAGGTCGATGTGGTCGGTCTGCATCCGGCGCAGCGACCCCTCGCAGGCCCGGCGGATGTTCAGCGCCGACAGCTTGTTCTCGTTGGGCCACTCGCCCATCGAGCCGTACACCTTGGTCGCCAGCACGACCTTGTCCCGGCGCCCGCCCCCCTGGGCGAACCAGCGGCCCACGATGCTCTCGGTCACGCCCTCGCCCAGCTTCCAGCCGTACACGTTGGCCGTGTCGAAGAAGTTGATCTCCTCCTCCAGGGCGCGGTCCATGATCGCGAAGGAGTCCTCCTCGGAGGTCTCCGGCCCGAAGTTCATGGTCCCCAGGCACAGCCGGCTGACCAGCAGCCCGGTCCGTCCAAGATGGGTGTGCTCCACGTGATGGCTCCTCCGCTGCGGCGTCCCTGCTGCCGGCCAGGATAGTGGTCAGTCGCTGTAGGCCCACCCGGCCCACTGGTCGATGTCCACGGCCATCATCGGGGGACTGGCAGCCTCGGCCGGCGGGGCGTCCCCGAACTGCGGGTACTTGTCCCACAGCAGCTGCCGGGCATGGGCCCGCTCCTGGACGTCGGTGACCGCCCGGCCCCGGCCCCGCAGCCGCACCCACCACACCGTCGACCAGTCCTCGTCGTACTGGGGTCGCGGGCCAGGTTGCGCATCCGCTTGGCCGGGCGTGGGCCGTCGTCGGTGGCCGAGTACAGCCGGTCGCCGTCGAGCACGAACACGATCGGCACCAGGTGGACGCGTCCCCGCTCGTCGACCGTGCCGATCCGCGCCACCCTGGCCTCGGCGACCCGCTGGCGCAGCTGGCCTGGCCCTCATCCATCGCCCGACGCTCCTTGTGTCGATTCCGGTGCGGCTATGCTGGAGCGCAGCCGCCCAATCAAGCAAAGGAAAGCCCACGCGTGTTCGACACCCTCTCCGACCGGCTGCAGGACACCTTCACCCGCCTGCGCGGCCACGGACGCCTGTCCGAGGCCCAGGTCGACGCCGCCCTGCGTGAGGTCCGCCTCGCCCTGCTGGAGGCGGACGTCAACTTCAAGGTGGTGAAGGACTTCATCGCCCGGGTGCGCGAGCGGGCCGTGGGCGAGGAGGTCACCCGCAGCCTCACCCCGGCCCAGCAGGTCGTGAAGATCGTCCACGAGGAGCTGGTCGTCACCCTGGGCGAGCGCAACGTGCCGCTGGAGTGGTCGCCGCGGCCGCCGACGGTGGTGCTGATGGCCGGCCTCCAGGGCTCGGGCAAGACCACCACCGCGGCCAAGCTGGCCCGCTGGCTGGCCGGCAAGGGCCGCAAGCCCCTGCTGGTCGCCGGCGACCTCCAGCGCCCGGCGGCGGTCAAGCAGCTCCAGGTGCTGGGTGAGCAGGCCAAGGTGCCGGTGTTCGCCCCCCACCCGGGCGGCCCGGACGCCGACCCGGTGCCGGTCGCCCTCGGCGCCCGCGACGAGGCCGAGCGGACCGGCCGCGACGTGGTGATCGTCGACACCGCCGGCCGGCTGGCCATCGACGCCGAGATGATGGCCCAGGCGGCCGCCATCCGCGA
>JBJMHP010000227.1:0-3819 GCA_045807325.1 Actinomycetes bacterium
CGCGAGCTGGCTGTGGCTCCAGTGGCTGGCCGGGTCAGGTGGTTGCTGGGTCACCGTGGCCAGGATCCGCAGCCGTTGGTCGTGGCCGTAGACCAGCGGGCGGCCCGGCCGCTGGCGGTCCTCCAAGCCGGCCAGGCGCTCAGCCTCGAAGCGATGCCGCCAGTGGCTAACGGTGTGCTGGTTCATGCCCGCCATGGGGGCGATCTGGCGATTGGGCAGGCCATCGGCGGCCAGCAGCACGATCCGGGCCCGCTTGGCGGCCCGCTGGGGGGTGGTGTGGGCCCGGACCCGGCGTTGCAGCTCAACGCGTTCGGCGTCGGTGATCGACAGTGGCGGGATGGTCGGCATGGCAGCGGCTCCTCGTCGTGGAGACGAGCAACCATCATATGCCAACAACTAACGCGGCGCTGTACTAGTCCTCACACCCCAGTCAGACCCTGCCAGGTGACGCCAAGCCGGTTGCCTTCGGCCGTCGCCGTGCACTTCCCTCGGCTACCGCCTGGAGCAGCGCACCGTCTCTCGTCGGTACTGTCGGCCCGCGCCGACCTGCCTGCCGCGCCGCCGACGCCGCCGGGCCGCTAAGAAAGGCGAGCTGCCCCGGCGACCACCCGACCGCCGACTGGACACTGAACCGTGGACCTGTGGACGGCGCCTGTGGCGCTCCGCCCTACTGTTGACTGCATCCCGAGCCCACACCAGCACGAGGCCGGCCCGAGCAACTTCAAAGGGCCGAACGGCCCCTCGACGGCGGGTCCTTCTCCCGATGCTCCCGCCGGGCCCATGTCCAAGGCTGAAGTCGAAAATCTTCGAGGGAACGAGGACGCGATGGCCCACTTGAGGACGCTGGTGCTGGTGCTGTGGTGGCTGGCGGTCAGCTCGCTGAGCGGGGTGACCAACATGGCGGCCAACTTGGCCCTGCATGCCATCGGGATCGCCGTGCTGCTGCTGGTGCTGCTGGTCCCCTCACTCGGGCGCGGCGTTGATCGCCGGCTCGCCGGACACTTGAGGCATGGGACATGAGCCGCCCGCGGCTGCGCCGGGTCGCCCTGGTCGGGGTGGCCAGCGGGGGCGGGCTGCTGGCCATCTACTTGCGGCTGGTCCGGCCCTGGACCATGCGATGGGGCGCCGCCGATGCGGAGGTCGTCCGGTCCCTGCCCGGTGACCGGCTGATGACTCGACCCGGGTTCAAGGCGACCCGGGCGATCACCATCGCTGCCCGCCCCGAGCACATTTGGCCCTGGCTGGTGCAGCTGGGCAGCGGCCGGGCCGGTTGGTATGCCATCGACCGGATTGACAACGCCGGGGTGCCCAGCGCCCAGACAATTCGTCCTGAGTTGCAGGACCTACAGGTGGGTGACCTGGTGCCCATGGTCGCCGGCAAGGAGATCGGGCCGCGGGTCAAGGAGCTGGAGCCGAACCGCCGGATGTTGTGGTGGGACGGCCACGGCGAGTTCACCTGGGAATGGATCCTGGACCCGCTCGACGACCAGACCACCCGCCTGCTCAGCCGCATCCAGGAGGCGTATCCGCCGCTGTGGTCGCGCCGCATGGCGTACGGCATCGTGGCCAGCACCGGTGACATCGTGATGGTCCGCAAGCAGCTGCGAGGGATCAGGGCGCGGGCCGAGCGCCTGGCGCGTGCGGCGCCTGATCCTCACTCGCCTGTGCCGGTCATGGTGCCCTCATGAAGGCGATGCGGCTGCTGGGCTCCGGGGCGGCCGCCGCCGGGGCGGGGATCTTGGCCTACGGCGCCTGGTCGGCCGTCGCCTGGGCCCGCTACGGCCACCCCCGCCCGGAACGCCACCCGCACGATGAGCTCCTGGACCGGTTCATCCCGGACCCCGAGGTTGACGAGTACCACCAGTTCGAGGTCATTTCGCCCGCGGCCATCACCTTCGCGGTCGCCAAGGGTATGGACCTGCAGGCCTCGCCGGTCATCAAGGGCATCTTCTGGCTGCGGGCCGTTCCGGCCCTGCTCCGCGGTGAGCCGTTCCGCCACCAAGGCCCTCGGGGACTGCTGGAGGAGACCCTGGCGCTTGGCTTCGGCGTCCTGGCCGAGATCCCCGACCGGGAAATCGTGGTCGGCACCTACACCCAGCCCTGGCACCAGCAGGTGACCTTCCACCCCCTGCCGCCGGAGCAGTTCGCGGCCTTCGATGAGCCGGGGTACGTCAAGATCCTCTACACCGTCGCCGCCGAGCCGCTCGGTCCCGACCGGTCCAGGTTCGTCACCCGCACCCGAGTGGTCACCACCGACCCGGAATCCCGAAGGCGGTTCCGGCGCTACTGGGCGCCGATGTCGGCCGGGATCATCCTCATCCGCTACCTGAGCCTTCCGATGGTCAAGCGGGAATCCGAGCGACGGGCGCGACACCCGGCTGGCGGACAGCCGCCGACCGACCCGGCGGGCGAGGGATCGACAACGGGGACGTCACCGGCTCGACCGCGAGGGCCTCGATGACCCGCTGAAGAACAGGAGGAGAACGATGAGCGTCGGCGCTGGCCTCGACAGCATTCCCAAGCCGATCACCCCTGGGCCGGAGATGGCGGCCCTGGCCCGCTTCCACACCGACGTCAGCTGGACCGGCAGCATCCAAGCCGGCGGGATGGGCCCGGGCACGCCGGCCATGACCGCGGTCGGGTGGGGCAAGCATGAGATCATCCAGGACGGCCGTTGGATCGTCGGCACCTACCAGCAGGACCAGTTCCTACCCGACAACACGTTCGTGCTGACCTGGCAGCTTCACTGGGTCGCCGGCTGGGATCCCGCCGCCGGCGAGTACCGGGCCACGCTCGCCGACAACTACGGGCACGCCGACGTCATGCGCGGCTGGATTGAGGGAGATCGGCTCACCTTCGAGACCATCGGTGACCGCCCGGTTCGCCTTCGCCTCGTCTGGGACCGCAGCGACCCGGCCGACCTGGTCTGGAGGAACGAGATGTCAGTGGGCGGGGCGCCCTGGTCGCTGGTCGAGGAATACCGGTGCCGACCTGCATGATCTCCAACAACGCCTGTACCTAGGGTTCATTCGGCTCATCGGCCGTCAGCCGCGCGGCCCTACCTGCTGGTCACCGCCCTGTCGGGGCCTGGGGCGGGAAGCCGGCACCCATGGCATCGGCGATGCCGGCCGCCCACTGGCGGATCTCGGTCCAGTCCCGGAAGTCCCCCTCGGGGACGCGCAGGGCGGACACGATCGCCCGCTCGGGGAAGCTGAGCTGCTTGCGGACCAGCTTGCCGGCGAAGATGCGATGCTCGCGGGCGTCGGTGGCGGCGAGGAGGTCGGCCACGTCGACAGGGTCTTCCTCGGGCTTGGGTGGGTCGCCGACTGGGCCGCTGGAGAACAGCCACACCGGCCGGCCGGCCAGCTCATTGCCGAGGCGCTCGACTAGCTCCCGGGCCGGCTTCAGCCAGTGCCCGGCATAGACCGCGCTGCCCACCACGACCGCGTCGTAGCCATCGACCCCTTTGACCTGCTTGGGGGGGAGCACCGTGGCCTCCAGCCCGTGCTCGTCTAGCACCTCGGCGATCGCCGCGGCGATCTCGGCGGTGGCGCCGTACTTGGTCGCCGCCGTCACCAGCACCGGCATCATGCGCTCCTTCGTTCGCGTTGGTAGGCGTCGGGTGGGGTGTCCCAGTCGAGGTCGGGGCGCCGGTAGATGGCCGACCACCAGTGGACCCCATGGCCCGCCGGTCGCCAGCCTTCCTCGAGAAGCTGGCGGTGCAGCTCGTCGAACCGTTGGCGCTGGCCGTCCAGCCAGGCGCCCTGGGCGCCGACGTCCTCTGGCGACGGCCGGGTGCCGGGGAAGGTCGCCCCGGCC
>JBJMHP010000228.1:0-5392 GCA_045807325.1 Actinomycetes bacterium
GCGCAGCACCGACTCGCGGCAGCGGGCGTTGAACTCCTTCACCCCGTAGCGCTCGATGGCCTGCTTGTCCTTGAGCCCCAGCTCCTTCTCGATCTCCAGCTCGACCGGCAGGCCGTGGCAGTCCCAGCCGCCCTTGCGGTCCACCCGGTAGCCGCGCATGGTCCTGAAGCGGGGGAACAGGTCCTTGAAGACCCGGGCCTCCACGTGGTGGACGCCGGGCTTGCCGTTGGCGGTCGGCGGCCCCTCGTAGAACACGTACGGCTCGGCCCCGACCCGCCGGTCGACCGAGCGCTGGAACACCTTGCGGTCGCGCCACAGCTCCAGGATGCGGGCATCCAGCGCGGGGAAGTCGAGGTTCGGGTCGACCTCGGGGAACTGGCCCATCTAGATTCCTTTCCGGGAAACTGTTTGCTTACGCTGGAGGGGGGATCGGGAGCAGCGGCGGGACCGCTGAATTGTCCCCCGATCGCGGTTTACTATCGGTATGGCCTCACTCCGCAAGTCTGGCCGCCTAGCGGGTACGCTCCACCGCGCCTCTTGGGCGGAGGAGAGCTGGCCGTGAGACGCGCCTACAAGCTGCGCGCCTATCCGACGCGTCCGCAGGAGGGCCGGGCGGTGCGGCTGCTGGCCGACCACTGCGACCTGTACAACGCCGCTCTCCAGGAGCGCCGCGAGGCCTGGCGCATGCGCCACCTCAGCGTCTCCTACGGCGACCAGTCGGCGCAGCTCAAAGAGATCCGCGCCGCCGACCCCGACGGGCAGGGCCGCCACTCCTTCACCGCTCAGCAGCAGACCCTCCGCCGCCTCAACGTGGTGTTCGCCGCCTACTTGAAGCACGTCAGGGCCGTCAAGGGACACAAGCGGCGGGTCGGCTACCCGCGCTTCAAGCCCTACCAGCGCTTCGACCAAGTGCTGTTCGTCGCCGGGGATGGCGTCAAATGGGAGCCGGTCGACGGTGGCCGGTGGGCGCACGCGACCCTCCGGGCGGTCGGGCGGGTAAAAGTGAAGCAGCATCGGCCGGTGGTCGGTTGGGTGAAGACGCTGCAGCGCAAGCGGGAGGGTCGCCGCTGGTATGTCATCGTCGTGACTGAGGCCGAGCCCGTGCCGCTGCCGCCAACGGGCCGATCGGTCGGCGTCGACGTGGGCGTCGCACGATTCCTGACCACCAGCGACGGGCAGGTGGTCGCCAACCCGCGGTTCCTCGACACCGCCCAGGAGCGGATCGTGGAACTGCAACGGCGCCGTCAGCACGCCCGTGCCGGCTCCGGCAACCGCCGCCGGGTCCGGCGGGCCCTTGCCAAGGAGTGGCGCAAGCTCCGCAACCAGCGGCGCGACTTCCACCACAAGACCGCCCGCAGCCTGGTCGACTCCTGTGACACGATTGCGCTGGAGAATCTGCGGGTGGCCGCCATGACGGCCGCGGCCGCCGGCACGGTCGAGGCGCCCGGCCGTAACGTTGCCGCTAAGGCTGGGTTGAACCGGTCGATCCTGGACGCCGGCTGGACCCAGTTCACGAGGATCCTTGTCGCCAAGGCTGAAAGCGCCGGACGGCGAGTCCTCCTCGTGCATCCCGCCTCCACCTCAATCGACTGCCACACCTGCGGCGCCAGATGCGTCAGACCCCGACAGGACACCGTTGTCTGCCTCGTCCATGGTGAACTGGATGCCGACCTCAACGGGGCCCGCAACATCGCAAGCAGGGCCGGGCTGGGCTCTGGTCAAGCCTCCGCGGCTTGAGAAGCTGCCGGCTCCAGTCGGCAGAGCAGTCACCCGCTGATCGTCTCCTTCGCTTCGTCAAACCCTGGCGAAGGGACGAGGCCGGGGCCCCGCGGTACCACCCCTCGTGCCGGCGGCCTCACGACCACCGACCACTCACCGGCCGCCCGGGTCGGGCCCGGATGGCCTCCAGCTGTCACGGGCTGACCCGGCTGCGTCTACTGGGCTGGGCGCCGTTCGGGCAGCGGCTCGGGGAGGATGTTCGCGAGGCGCCGTGCCGCCGGGCTTCCACCATCCCCGGCTCGCTGGCGGCCGTGCCGCCCCCTACTCGTTCCCGTCATTGCCTGTATCGTCAGTCTACCCCGGGCAGGCAATCGGATCCGCTCACATCGGTCGGAGGAGCAATGGCACCGAAGAAGACCACGGGAGCCGCAACCGGGGAGGCCGAGAGGGCGCGGGGGCACCGCTCGCTGGTCACCAGGCGGGACCTCCAGGCCTACCGCCGGCGGCTGGAGGCCGAGCGGCTCGACGCCCTGCCGTACGCGACCCTGTGCCTGGCCGACGCCCGCCAGCGGGTCCGGCTGCGCTGACATGGGCGACCCGGCCCCGGCGCGGACCAGGCGGGTGCTGGCCCTGTACGGCACCGCCGCCGCCGTGCTCGCCCTCGACCAGCTCATCAAGTACCTGGTGGTCAAGAACCTGGCCGGCCGCCCCCCGGTGGACGTGATCGGCAGCTTCGTCCAGCTCCGCTACACCACCAACTCCGGCGGGGCGTTCTCGCTGCTGACCGGCGCCCCGCTGTTCTTCGGGCTGATGGCGATGGTGATCATCGGCGGGATCGTCTACGCCTCCCGCCGTGCCCAGCCGCTGTCCATGCTGGTCGTGCTCGGCCTGATCCTCGGGGGGGCGCTGGGGAACCTGACCGACCGGCTGCTGCGGGGCGAGGGCCTGCTGCGGGGCGAGGTCGTCGACTTCATCAAGGTCGGCATCTGGCCGGTGTTCAACCTGGCCGACTCCTGCATCGTGGTCGGCGGGCTGCTGCTGGCCATCCTCCTCGGCCGGGCCGAGCGCGACCAGGACCAGACCCCGGCCGACCGCGACCGCACGTGACCCTTCCGGCCGACCGGGCCGAGGGCCCCGGCGGCCCGGCTTCCGAGCCCCCGCCCTCCACCCCCCACCCTCGCGAGGTCCTGGCCTCCGGGGAGGCGGCCGGGCGGCGCCTTGACGAGGTCGTGGCCGAGCTGGCCGGCACCTCGCGGGCCCAGGCGGCCCGCTGGGCCGAGCAGGGCCTGGTCGAGGTGGACGGCCGGCCCCGGCCCAAGGCGCACCGGCTGCGGGGCGGGGAACGGCTCGCCTGGACGCCCCCGCCGGCGCCGCCGGCCGGCGAGCCGGTGGCCGAGGACCGGCCGCTGGCCGTCCGCTACGAGGACGACCGCCTGCTGGTGGTGGCCAAGCCGGCCGGCCTGGTCGTCCACCCCGGCCCCGGCCACCCCACCGGCACCCTGGTCAACGCCCTCCTCGGCCGCGCCCAGACCCCGCTGTCGGCCGGCGGGGGAGCCGCCGACCGCCCCGGCATCGTCCACCGCCTGGACAAGGACACCTCCGGCCTGCTGCTGGTGGCCAAGGACGACGCCACCCACCTGGCCCTGGCCCGCGAGCTGGCCGCCCACCGGGTCGAGCGCCGCTACCTGGCCCTGGTCCAGGGCCGCCTGCCCGGCGAGACCGGCACCGTCGACGCCCCCGTGGGCCGCCACCCCCGCGACCGCAAGCGCATGGCCGTGGTCGCCACCGGCGGCCGCCAGGCCGTCACCCACTGGCGGGTGCTGGAGACGTTCCCGGCCGTCCAGCTGGTCGAGGCGACCCTGGAGACCGGCCGCACCCACCAGGTCCGGGCCCACCTCGCCTCCCTGCGCCACCCCCTCGTCGGCGACCGCACCTACGGCGCCGACCCCACCCTGGCCACCCGCCTCGGCGTCCCCCGCCCCTTCCTCCACGCCTGGCGCCTCGCCTTCACCCACCCCACCACCGCCACCCGGATCGACCTGACCGAGCCCCTCCCCCCCGACCTCCAGGCCGTCCTCGACCGCCTCCAGGCCGCCGGGTGAGCCCCGGCACCTCCAGCTCCTGGAGGGAGTCGCCGATGAGCCAGAGCATCGGGGGCCAAAGGCCGACGAACAGGGCACGCCGCTCGGCGTTGTCGCGGTGTTCCTGGTCGACGGTCTTGGCCCGGACCCAGAGGCCGAGGCAGAGGGCGATCGACCCGAGCGACGCCGCCTGCAGGTACGAGCTGCGCAGGCCGGCGGCGTGCAGCGCCTTGACCACCATGGTGTCTCCTTCTTGGTCGTGTCGCGGGCAACCGCGGGGGTAGACCATCACGTAGAGGAGAAACATGGGAGCGGAAATCTCGCTGGGCCGGCGGGCCGGCACGGTCGCGCGGTGGCCGGTCGGGATGGGGCTGGCCTTCTGGCGGTACCTGTGGCGGACCATGCCGCTACACCGCAGCGACGAGGACGGGTCGCCGGACCGGGACCTGCCCCCGCCGCTGCCCGAGGGCTTCGCCTCCGACCGGCTCCAGCGGCTGGAGGACGGGTCGGGGCCGCTGTACCGGCGCCGCTTCCGGGTCCGGATCGAGGGCGGGCGGCTCGGCCCCGAGGAGCTGATGGGCGAGGTGCTGCGCGAGCCCAACCGGGCCGCCCCGGTCGAGGTGGCCGTGTTCCGCAAGACCAGGGGCGGCAGGGGGCCGCTCCAGGTGGCCGACGAGTTCGTGGTCCGCATGCCCGGGCCGTGGGACGGGCCGGTGGTGGTGGTCGACCGGACGCCGACCTCGTTCCGGTTCGCCACCCTCAAGGGTCACCTCGAGGCGGGCCAGATCGAGTTCCGGACCTCGGCCGACGGCGACGCCGTCCGCTTCGAGATCGAGTCGTGGGCCCGCAGCGGCGACCGGCTCTCGGGGCTACTGTTCGACCGGGTCAAGCTGGCCAAGGAGATGCAGCTGCACATGTGGACCCACTTCTGCGAGCGGGCGGCCAAGCTGGCCCGGGGCCGGATCCGCGGGGGCATCTCCATCGACACCCGCCGGGTCGAGGTCGAGGGCGCCCGTGGCCGCTGACCGGCCCGCCGGTCCTGGCGGCCGCCAGGCCCACCGGTCCGACCGGCTGACCCGGGCCCTGGCCGCCCTGGCCGACAGGGGCTTCAACTTCGACCCCGACCAGGCCGACCATTTCACCACCGCCAACGGCTGGAAGGTCGACGACTACGCCCAGCCGCTCCCGCCCGAGCCGCCCGGCCCGCCCCGCCCCGGGGGCAGCTTCGAGGTCGCCCAGCAGCTCATGCGCGACTACGCCTTCGCCGACCCGGCCATCCTCCGGGCCATCTACGCCACCGACAGCCCCTTCGAGCGGCGCGACATGCTGCTCGAGGGCCGCTTCTGGGGCCTTCGGTTCCACCTCGGGGTCCGGGTCGGTGGCCTGGTCGACGACGAGCTCACCCTGGACGGCCGCCCGGTGCGGCGCTGGGGCTGGAGCTATCGCACCCTCCAGGGCCACCTGGAGATGGGGCAGATGGACTACGAGGTCCGCAAGTGGCCGGACAGCGGCGAGGTCGAGTTCCGCATCCACGTCGTCTCCCGGCCGGCCCACATCCCCAACCCGGTCATCCGGCTCGGCTTCCGGCTGTT
>JBJMHP010000229.1:0-4664 GCA_045807325.1 Actinomycetes bacterium
AGGTGGCGTTCGACCATGGCCAGGTTGCGGTCGGCCAGGTGGTCGAAGCGCTGGGGGACGCTGGAGCCGGGGGTGACGGTGGCCATGGCCGTGGCCGGGTCGAGGTGGGCGCTGCACCAGCCCTGGTGGGAGGCGGCCCTGGCGATCACCTCGGCGACCGGGCTGACGATCATCGAGTTGCCGAAGTAGAGCATGCCGGCCGGGTCGGAGCCGGTGGCGTTGGCCCCGACCACGAACACGTGGTTGTCGTAGGCCCGGGCCCGGTTGGTCAGCTCCCAGATGTCGGCCGAGCGCAGCAGGGCCGAGGGGCGGCACAGGACCTCGGCCCCGAGCACGGCCTCGGCCCGGGCCAGCTCCGGGAAGTCGCCGTCGTAGCAGATGAGCAGGCCGATGGCGCCCAGCTCGGTGTCGACCACCACGGCCTGGTCGCCGCGGGTGACCCAGCCCCCGGCGTCGCGGTCCTCCAGGTAGAAGACATGGGTCTTGCGGTAGCTGCCCAGCACCTCCCCGGAGGGGCCGATGAGCACGGCCGTGTTGTGGACGGTGCCGCGCTCGGGGCCGCGCTCGTAGGTCCCGGCGACCAGGTGGGTGCCGAGGCGGCTGGCCGCCTCCTGGAGCGGCTCGGTGACCGGGCCGGGGACCTCGCTGACCAGGTCCCACAGGGTGGCGGGGTCGACGGCGGGGGTGTAGCCGGTGGTGGCCGTCTCGGG
This sequence comes from Actinomycetes bacterium, assembly GCA_045807325.1. GTDB lineage: Bacteria > Actinomycetota > CALGFH01 > CALGFH01 > CALGFH01 > CALGFH01. The sequence continues at coordinate 711 of JBJMHP010000229.1, forward strand.
CAGGACGACCAGCTCGGCCTCGGTGGCGGCGAGGCAGCGCTCGACCAGGTCGACGCAGGCGGCCAGGTTGGCCTTGACCGTGGCCGGCGAGAGGGGGCCGGGGGCGGGGGCGGCCTGGACGGCGGCGGCGGTGAAGGCGCGCATCGTCGGTCAACGCCTCCGGGGGCGGGTGGGGCGGGCGGCGCGGCGGGCCAGGTAGCCGCCGACCAGCGCCCCCAGGAGGGCGGCGGCGGCGCCGAGGACCACCCCGGCGGCGAACTCGCCGCCTGGGATCGCGGCGGCGTCGCGGCCGCGGCGGGCGGGGGCGGTGTACACGCGTGGCCCGGCCTCCCCGGCAGCTGGCCGGGCCGCCGCCCCCGCCTCGCCGGCACCGGTTGTGGGGGCGCCCACCGCAGCGGTGGCGGGGACGGGGGCGCCGTCCCCCGCGACGGCCTCCTCCACCCCTCCGGTGAGGACCTCGTCGACGTTGGTGAAGAACTCGCCGGCGGTGCGTTTGGCGACGCTGGACAGGAGGCGTTGGCCGACGCCGCCGATCATGCCGCCGACGACGGCGTCGGCGTCGTAGGAGACCAGGGTGGTGCCGTCGTCGCCGGACGCCAGCTCGACGGCGACGTCGGCCGAGACGGTGCCGGGGGCGCCGGAGCCGCTGGCTCGGAGGACGAAGCCGTCGGGGGCGCGCTGGTCGGTGAGGCGGACGTCGCCGGCGTAGGTGCCGCGCACCGAGGCCACCCCGGCGGTGACGGTCATGGCGTAGGCGTCGTCGCCCACCTGCTCCAGGCGCTCGCAGCCGGGGATGGTCCGGACCAGCACCCGCGGGTCCTTGAGGGCCTGGTACACCGCCTCCACGGGGGCGTGCAGGGTGGCGTTGCCGGCGATCCTCATCGCTCCTCCTTCCGGGCGTGGCGCTCACGCAGCTCCCACAGCTCCGAGGGTGACAGCGGCATCCGGTCGACGAAGAACCCCTCGGCATCGGAGATGGCCGCGGCCAGCACCGCGGCCGCCGGGATCGTCCCGGCCTCCCCGGCCCCCTTGATGCCGAGCGGGTTGAGCGGCGACGGCGTCTCCAGGTGGTCGATCTCGATCCTGGGCACCTCGGAGGCGTACGGCATGAGGAAGTCCATGAACGAGGCATTGAGCAGCTGGCCGTTCTCGTCGTAGTGGAGACGCTCGTACAGGGCCCCGCCGACCCCCTGGGCGACCCCGCCGTGGACCTGGCCCTCGACGATCCGCGGGTTGATGAGCGTCCCGCAGTCGTGGACCACGCAGTAGCGAAGGATGCGCACCTCGGCGGTCTCCGGGTCGGTCTCCACCACCACCGCGTGGGCGCCGTTGGCGAAGGTCGAGCGGACCGGCGAGTACCAGTCGGTCGCCTCCAGCCCCGGCTCGTCATCCTCGGCCACCGGCGGGGCGTCCAGCCCCCGCCCGACCACGAACTGGGTGGCCAGCCGGGCCTGCTCGTCGAAGGCATAGCGCAGCGGGTTGGCCAGCACGGCCACGGTGGCCAGGTCGATCTCGCGCTCCGGGGCCCCCTTGACCCTGACCGCGCCGTCGGCCACCTCCAGGTCGTCCTCGTCGGCCTCCAGGGCCTCGGCGGCGATCCGCAGGGCCTTGACCCTCACCTTGCCGGCGGCCAGGGCGACGGCGTTGCCGCTCATCACCGCGGCCCGGCTGGCGAAGGTCCCGACGGCGTACTTGAACCGGCGGGTGTCCCCGGTGACCACCGTGACCCGCTCCACCGGGACCCCGAGGGCCTCGGCCGCGACCTGGGCGAAGACCGTCTGGTGGCCCTGGCCCTGGGTGGTCAGGCCGGTGGCCACCACCACCGTCCCGTCGGTCTCGACCCGCACGTGGGCGCCCTCGTACGGGCCGACCCCGGTGCCCTCGACATAGCAGGCCAGGCCGATCCCGACCCGCCGCCCGGCCGCCCTGGCCTGCTCGCGGAACGTCCCGAACTCGTCCCAGCCGACCAGCTTCTTCACCTTGTCCAGGGTGGCCGGGTAGTCGCCGGAGTCGTAGACCAGCGGCCGCCCGTCCTGGAAGATCAGGTGGTGGTCATAGGGCATCTCGTCGGGCTGGATGAAGTTGGTCTCGCGGACCTCGGCCCGGCCGCGGCCAAGGTAGGCGGCGATGGCGTCCATGGTCCGCTCCATCGCGAACGCCCCCTGAGGCCGGCCGGCGCCCCGGTAGGGGGTGACGATCACCGTGTTGGTGTACAGCGACTGGAACTCGACCCGGTAGGCGCCCGGCTTGTACGGGCCCAGGAGCTGGGTCGCGGTGATGATGGGGACGATGATCCCGTAGGGGGTGTAGGCGCCGTTGTCGTGGACGAACTCGACGTCCAGGCCGAGCAGGCGGCCGTCGTCGTCGAAGCCGACCTCGACGTGGTGGCGCTGGCCCCGCTCGTGGGCCGAGGCGACGAAGTGCTCGCGCCGGTCCTCGGTCCACTTGACCTCGCGTCCCAGCCGGATGGCGGCCCAGGGGACCAGCACCTCCTCCGGCCAGGGGTGCATGATCTTGACCCCGAAGCCGCCGCCGACGTCGGGGGCGACGACCTCGACCCGGTCCACCGGCACCTCCAGCTTGACCGCCAGGGCGAACCGGACCGAGGTCGAGGTCTGGGTCGAGCTGTAGACCCGCAGGGACCGGTCGGCGGCGTCCCAGCGGGCGTACACGCCCCGGCCCTCCAGGGGCGTGGAGGCCGACCGCTCGATGGACAGGTCCAGCTCGAGCCGGTGGGGGGCGGCGGCCACAGCCGCCCTGGCGTCGCCGTGCTCCTGGACCATGCGGGCGGCCACGTTGTCGGGCACGTCGTCGTGGACGCTGCGCTCGGCGGCCAGGGCCGCGTCCAGGCCGACCACCGGGCGGAGGGGCTCGTAGGCGACCGCGATCCGGTCGCAGGCGTCCTCGGCCACGTACCGGTCGCGGGCCACCACCATGGCCACCGGCTCGCCGACGTGGCGGACGACCCCGTTGGCCAGCGGGTAGCCGGTCTTGGGGGCGTGCAGCCGGGGGTGCGGGATGAGCAGGGGCAGCGGCTCGGCCACCGGCCCCTCCAGGTCCTCGTAGGTGTAGACGGCCACCAGCCCGTCGACCTCCAGGGCGGCGCTGACGTCGACGTCGACCACCCGGGCCGAGGCATGCGGGCTGCGCACGAAGGCCGCCGCCAGCGCCCCGTGGCCCAGGTCGTCCAGGTAGCGGCCGTCCCCGGCGACCAGCCGCGGGTCCTCGCGCCGGGGGATCGGCTCCCCCATCGTCCGGGTCGTCACCGCGGGCCCTCCGGCTTCATCAGCTCGGCGGCGCGCAGGACCGAGGCGACGATGTTCTGGTAGCCGGTGCAGCGGCAGAGGTTGCCCCCGATGGCCTCGCGGGCCTGCTCCTCGGTGGGGTCGGGATGCTCGCCCAGGAAGGCGGTGATGGTGGTCACGAACCCGGGGGTGCAGAAGCCGCACTGGAGCCCGTGGCGGTCCTGGAAGGCCTGCTGGACCGGGCCCAGGCCGCCGTCGGCGGACCGGCAGCCCTCCACGGTGGTGATCTCGGCCCCGTCCACCCCGACCGCGAACAGCAGGCAGGACCGCATCGGCCGGCCGTCGACCAGCACCGTGCAGGCCCCGCAGACGCCGTGCTCGCAGCCCAGGTGGGTGCCGGTCAGCCCCAGGTCGTGGCGCAGGCAGTCGGCCAGCAGCCGCCGGGCCGGCACCCGCACGGTGTGGGGCACCCCGTTGACCACCAGCCGGGTCTCGTGCAGCCGCTCGCTCACCCCGACCCCCGATCCACCGGGGCACCCCAGGGGGGTGCCTCGGACCCCTCCCGATCCACCGGGGCACCCCCCTGGGGTTCCCCGGACCCCTCCCTCAGGCGCTCAGCGGCGTGGGCGGCCGCCGCCCTGGCCGCTCGGGCGGTCAGGACCCCGGCCAGGTGGCGGCGGTAGGCGGCGCTGGCGTGGATGTCGTCCTC
>JBJMHP010000230.1:0-12724 GCA_045807325.1 Actinomycetes bacterium
GATCAGGGCCAGCGACAGCACCACCGGGAGGAAGAACGCGGTCTGGTAGAAGCGCGTGCCGCGCAGCTCCCGGTCCAGCAGGACGGCCAGGAAGATGCCAAAGCAGGTGGGGAGCACGAACAGGAACGCCAGCCAGATGACGTTGTGCTGGAGGGCCGGCTTGAACGGCGGGTAGATGGTGAAGACGTTGACGTAGTTCTGGGTGCCGATCCACTTGATGGTGCTCAGGTCGCCGACCCCGGTCCAGCTGGCGAACGACAGCACCACGGTGGCGACCGCCGGCAGCCACACCAGCCCCACCACCAGCAGGGTGGGGACGCCCACCATGAGCGCGAGGAAGACCCGGTCGGTGCCGGACGCCTGGACGTGGCGGCCGCGCCTGCGGCCGGCCGGGCGGCGCGGGGCCGCCTCGGCCGGGGTCGCCGGGACGGTCGGAAGGTCGGTCATCGGCGCCTCCTCGATCGCCTGGGGGGCCCGGTTTGAGCCCCCAGACGCCCTCCCGTCTCAGGAGGTGAAGATCGACTTCTTCTGGTTCTCCAGGCTCTTGGTCAGGCCGTCGACGTCACTCGGGTTCTTGATGAAGCTCTGGAGGCCGGGAATCATCACCGTCGAGGCGAAGTCCGGCCGGGTGTCGCGGTCCAGGAACTGGGCGATCGACTCGGCCGAGCCGATGAACTCGGCCGCCTTCTTCTGCAGCCCGGTGTAGTTGCTGGTGTCGGCCTCGGTGCTGGCCCCGATGACGGTGTTGTTGGCCTTGAGGAGCACGTTCTCGGCCTCGGCGGTGCCGGTGAACTTGAGGAACTGCTTGGCCCCGTCCTCGTTCTTGGGCTTGGCGCGCATCATGACGCCGTCGATGGGGGCCTCGATCGCACCCGTGCCGACGGCCGGGTCGATCTCGGGGAAGGTGAAGAAGTCGAGGTCGTCGCGCTGGTTCTCGGGGAACTGCTCACCGACGAACATGCCGAGCAGGTACATCCCGGCCTGCTTCTTCTGCAGGGCCCGGGCCGCCTCCTGCCACTCCCGCCCGAGGGAGTCGGTCTGATGGTAGGGCAGCAGCCCCCGCCAGGTGTCGAACACCTTCTTGACCTGCGGCGAGTCCCAGGCCTGCTTGCCGGCCATCAGGTCGACGTGGAACTGGTAGCCGTTGATCCGGAGGTTCAGCTGGTCGAAGGTGCCCATGGCCGGCCAGCCGTCCTTGTCGGCGAAGGCGATCGGGACCAGGCCGTCCTTCTGCATCTGCTTGGCCAGGGTGACCAGCTCGTCCAGGGTCTTGGGGGGCTGGTAGCCCTTCTCCTGCCAGACCGACTTGCGGTAGAAGAGCCCCCACGGGTAGGTGGTCAGGGGCACGAAGTACTGCTTGCCGTCCTCGCCGGTGGAGGCGGCCTTCAAGGCCTCGCTCATGCCGCTGATGCTGCCCCAGACATCGCTGACGTCGCCGGCCAGGCCCTGGGAGGCGAAGAACTGCATCCGGTAGCCGGCGAACCAGGTGAACACGTCGTCGGGGTTGCCCTGCAGGTAGTTGTTGATGTTCTCCTGGAAGGTCTCGTGCTCGACGGTGTTGGTCTTCACCGTCAGCCCTGACGACTTCTGGAACGTCGACGTCATCTCGGCATAGGCCTTCTTGGGCACCTCGTCGGACTGGTTGGAGCCGAAGGTCACCTCCTTGGAGCCGCTGCCGCTGCCGCCGCTGTCGCCGCCGCCGCCGCAGGCGGCCAGGATGCCGGAGAGCGACACGGCCGCGCCGGCGCCCAGGGTTCCCTTGAGGAAGCCGCGCCGGCTGAGGCCGCCCACCGCCGCCGACGGCGGGATGAGACGGGCCAGGTACTCGGACTCCGACCGGGGACGGGACATGTCGCCTCCCTTGTGGCGCTCGGGCGCCGTGGACGTGGACCGCGGACGGTTGGTGTCGGTCGGGCTACCGGGCCAGCTCCACCTGGCAGCCGGCGGCGGTGATCTCGGCCACCACCTGGGGGTCGGCGGTGGGGTCGGTGATCAGAAGGCTCACCTCCTCGATGCCACATACCCTGGCCAGCTCGACCTGGCCGACCTTGGAGCCGTCGGCGACGATCACCCGGCGCCTGGCGGCCAGCAGCATGGACCGTTTGACCTCGGCCTCGGGCAGGTTGACGTTGGTGATGCCGAGCTCGGGGTCGACGCCGTTACAGCCGACGAAGGCCACCGAGGCGTGCAGCCGCTCCAGCAGGATGGTGCCGAGCGGGTTGACCAGCGAGTGCTGGAGGGGCCGCAGGGTGCCGCCGGTGACCACGACACTGATGCGCGGGGTGGCCCGCTCCAGCTCCAGGGCGATGTTGAGCCCGTTGGTGACCACGGTGACGTCCCGCAGGTCGGCCCGGAGGACCAGGGCGCGGGCGATGGCGGTGGTGGTCGTGCCCACGTCCAGGATCACCGTGTCACCGGCGGCGATCATGGCGGCGCCGTGGACGCCGATGCTGGACTTCTGGAGCGGGGCCTCCCACTGCGACGATTCGAAGGGCCGCTCCCCCAGCAGCCCCGAGGGCGGCACCGCCCCGCCGCGGACCCGCCGGACCCGCGCCGCCGCCTCCAGGGCGGTCAGGTCGGCCCGGACCGTGACCGCGGACACCCCGAACCGGTCGGCCAGGTCGGTGACCCGGGCGAACCCCTGGTCCCAGACGATCCCGGCCATACGGGCCTGGCGTACCTCGGCGAGCGGGCTCAGCTCGGAGACGCCACCACCGCCATCCCGTTCGCCCATGTGTGCCCTCCTATGGGCACATTGCGAACGCTTGCGGGATGCGTGTCAAGTCTTCGCTGTCGTTGCATTCCGCAAGCGTCCGACGCCGGGCCTACGTCGGCGGGGTGTTCTGGTTGAGGCGGAACAGGTTGCCCGGGTCGTAGCGGCGCTTGACCTCGACCAGGCGGTCCCATGTCCTGCCCGGGTAGGCCTCGCGGACCCGGTCGGGCCCCTCGTTGCTGAGGAAGTTGACGTACACGCCCGGGCCGCCCCGCAGGGCGGCCGCGAACCCGTCGGCCCAGGCCTCGTGGGTGGGCCGCTCCCCCGCGTCCTGGTAGACGCAGCCGACCCCGGCCATGACCCGCCGGTCGCGGTGGGCGAAGGCGGTCGCCTCGGCCGGCACCCGGGCCATGGCCCCGCCGAGGACCCGCAGCTGGGCCACGGCCATGGGGGCGGTGGTTGCTCGGAGCTGCTCGACGATGGCCGTGGCGGCCCGGGAGTCGACGCCGTCCATGAACAGCGAGCGGGCCGACTCCTCGGCCACCTCCATGTCGTCGGCCGGCTCGAACAGCCCGGCATACGGCATGGGCTGGACCATGTCGGCGATCGGGTCGGCCAGGGCCCGGAACGGGGCCAGGGCCCGCTCCCCCGCCTCGGCGTCCCCGGCGTAGCAGAGCAGGGTCATCACCACCAGCTGGCCGTGGGCGGCCGGCGGCAGGAACGGCATCGGCGGCGCGACCATGACGTTGGCGATCAGCGACAGCTCCTCCGGGGCGGCCTCGGCGGTGGCCACCAGCGCCTCGATCGCCTCGGCGCTGCCCGGCAGCAGCAGCATCCCCCCGACGATCGAGGGCAGCTCGTGCAGCCGGTAGCGGAAGCGGGTGGCCACCCCGAAGTTGCCGCCGCCGCCGCGGATGGCCCAGAACAGGTCGGGGTGGGTCTCGGCGTCGACCTGGAGGACCCGGCCGTCGGCGGTGACGATCTCGGCCGCGAGCAGGTTGTCGATGGTCAGCCCGTGCCTGCGGACCAGGAACCCGACCCCGCCGCCCAGGGTGAGGCCGCCGATGCCGACCGAGGCGGTGTCGCCGAAGCCGGTGGCCAGCCCATGGCCGCCGACGGTGGTGGTGTAGGCGCCGGCGGTGAGCCCGGTCTGGGCCCAGGCGGTGCGGCCCTCAAGGTCGAGGTCGAGCGCGGTCATCTCGGACAGGTCGAGCACGATCCCGCCCTCGGACACGCTGTGGCCGGCCAGGCTGTGGCCGCCGCTGCGGACGGCCAGCTCCAGCCCGCCGTCGGCGGCCAGCGTCACGACCTGGGCGACCTCGGCCGCGTCGGCCGGGCGGACGATGGCCGCCGGCCGCCGGTCGTACTTGCCGTAGAAGACCTTGCGGGCCTGGTCGTAGCCGGCGTCGTCGGGGGCGGTGACCCGCCCGTCGAAGCTGTCGCGGAGTCGCGGGATCGAGATGGACGAGGTGGAGATGGAGGACAAGAAGCAACGCTCCCTTCGGCGCGTGTCTCGCTGAAAGGGAAACGCTAGCGTCCGCCCCCGACACTCGGCCGTGGGCGGGCGCGGGCCCGCCAGGTTGACACTGCCAACCTCAGGCGCTAGATTGACGATGCCAACCTAGAGGGAAGGGAGTGACCGTGACGGCGGCATCGGCCAGGGCCAACCCGACCTACTACGGCGGCGACCTGCGCCGGGAGCTGCTGGAGGCCGCGCTGGAGCCGCTTGCCCGGGAGGGGCCGTCGGCGGTGAGCCTGCGGTCGCTGGCCCGGCGGCTCGGGGTGTCCCATGCCGCCCCGGCCAACCACTTCCCCGACAAGGCGGCCCTGTTCACCGCCATCGCCACCGAGGGCTTCCGACTGCTGGGGGCGGCCATCACCGACGCCACCCGCCAGGCCGGCCCGGACGCGACCGCCGGCCAGCGGTTCCGGGCCACCGGCCGGGCCTACACCAGCTTCGCGGTCGCCCACCCGGCCCACTTCGCGGTCATGTGGCGGCGCGACCTGCTCCACACCGACGACCCGGCCCTGACCGAGGCCGCCGACGCCACCTTCGCCCTCCTGCTGGCCGGGGTCCACGACGTCCAGGCCGAGGGCTGGGCGGCCGGCGCCGACCCCCAGACCGTCGCCTTCCTGGCCTGGTCGGTGGTGCACGGGCTGGCCGCCCTGTGGCTGAGCGGCTCCCTGGACCACGCCGGCCGCCCCTTCGACGAGCTTGCCGGCGAGGTCGGCGCCCTGCTCGGGCGCAGCCTCGCCCCCCACCCCGGACCCGCCGACGCCTGAGAGGAGCGCACCATGCACCGCCACCCTCAGCCCCCGACCCGGGTGCCGCCCCGGCCCGCCGACCCCCGGCTGCGCGTCGGCGACGCCGAGCGCGGCCAGGTCGTCGACCAGCTGGCCGACCACCACGCCGCCGGGCGGCTCACCCTGCCCGAGTTCGAGGAGCGGATGGGTGCCGCCTGGACGGCCAGGACCGGGGCCGAGCTGGAGGCCCTGGTCCGCGACCTGCCGGCCCCGGACCGCCCGGCGGCCCCGGCCCCGGCCCGCCCTCGTCTCCGCCTGGACGCCCAGACCCGGACCTACCTGGCCGTGATCGCCCTGCTGTGGCTGATCTGGCTGGTCAGCGGGGCTGGCTACCCGTGGCCGGTGTGGCCCATGCTCGGCTGGGGCATCGGCGTGGTCGGCCACCAGGGCCGCGCCTGGGCGGGCTGACTCCGGCCGGCCCGGTCAGGCTCGGCTGGTGCCGTCGAGGAAGGCCAGCAGCTCGGCGGCGAGGGCGTCGGGGGCCTCCTCGGCCATGTGGTGGGCCGTGGGGAAGGGGCGGCCGCGCAGGTCGCCGGCCCAGGGACGCCAGACCTCGAGGACGTCGCCGTACAGGTCCGGGAGGTCGTCGCCGGTGGCCCACAGGACCAGGGTGGGGCAGGCGACCCGGCGGCCGGCCCGCCGGTCCTCGTCGTCGTGGCGGCGGTCGATGCCGAGGCCGGCGCGGTAGTCCTCCATCATGGCGTGGACCGTCGCCGGGTCGTGGATGGCCCGCCGGTAGTCGGCGTAGGCCTCCTCCCCCATCGGCTCCGGCCCGGCCCCGTACCAGGCGTCGGGGTCGGCGCCGATCACCCGCTCGGCCCGCTTGGCCGTCTGGCCGTAGAAGAACCAGTGCCACCAGCTGGCCGCGAAGCGGGCGTCGCAGCGGGCCAGGGCCTCCCCGATGGGCACGGCGTCCAGCACGGCCAGGGCGGTCACCGCCGCCGGGTGGTCCATGGCGGTGCGCAGGGCCACGTAGGCGCCGCGGTCGTGGCCGACCACGGCGAAGCGCTCATGGCCAAGGGCGGCCATCAGGGCCAGGCAGTCGCCGGCCATGGCCCGCTTGGAGTAGGGACGGTGGTCCGGGCTGGTCGGCGGCTTGGAGGACTCGCCGTAGCCGCGCAGGTCGGGGCAGACCACGGTGTGCGAGCGGGCCAGCAGCGGTGCCGCCCCGTGCCAGGTCACATGGGTGCGCGGGTGGCCGTGCAGCAGCAGCACCGCCGGCCCGGCCCCGCCGTGGCGCACCCGCAGGACCGCGTCGCCGGTGTCCACCCGCTCCAGCGTGAACCCGTCGAACATGGCCGCTCAGCCAACCGGCCGCGAGCTGACGCGGAACTCGTCCGGGACGGTGCCGTCCAGGTTCTCCAGGCCCCAGCTGACGATCCGGGTGGGGCGGATGCGCAGGAACTCCCCGGCGAAGTTGGGGAACCGCGGGTTGATCCCGCTGCCGCCGGTGTCGTGGGCCTCGGCCCGGCCGCGGACCTCCAGGGCCCTGGCCCGGCGGGGGTTGGGCAGGACGTCGTCGAGCAGGAAGGTCACCAGCGGGTTCTGGCGGGCGTCGCGCCACTTCTTGGTGTTCCCGAAGTCGACCCCGCCGACGTCGATGGTGTCCTCCTCGGCGTTGAAGGCGAAGGTGACCGGGACCACGTGCGGCTGGCCGTCGGGGCCGACCGTGGCCAGGCGGGCCAGGCCCTGGCTGGTGAGGTACCCGATCTCGGGGGGCGTGAAGGCGCTCATCCGGCTCCTCTCGTGCGGTTCCTGGCGAGCATACAGAGCAGGCTAGGCTGGTGGCCCATGCGCGTGTTCCTGGTCGACGGCACCTACGAGCTGTTCCGCCACTATTACGGGGTCCCGCCGCACCGCACGGCCGAGGGGGCCGAGGTGGCGGCCACCCGCGGCGTGCTCTGGTCGATGCTGCGGCTGCTCGAGCAGGGCGTGACCCACCTGGGGGTGGCCACCGACCACGTCATCGAGTCGTTCCGCAACCGCCTGTGGCCGGCCTACAAGTCCTCGGCCGGGCTCGACCCCCAGCTGCTCGGCCAGTTCGGCCTGCTCGAGGTGGCCCTGGAGGCCATGGGGGTGGTGGTGTGGCCGATGGTCGAGCTGGAGGCCGACGACGCCCTGGCCGGCGCGGCCGCCGCCGCCGCCGACGACCCGGGGGTCGAGCAGGTGGTGATCTGCAACCCCCACAAAGACCACGGCCAGTGCGTCCGCGGCGGCCGCGTCGTGCAGCTGGACCGGCGCAACCGGGTCGTCTACGACGAGGCCAGGGTGACGGCCAAGTTCGGCGTGGCCCCGCCGTCCATCCCCGACTACCTGGCCCTGGTCGGCGACTCGGCCGACGGCTACCCGGGCCTGCCCGGGTGGGGCGCCCGGTCGGCCGCGGCCGTGCTCGGCCACTACGGCACCATCGAGGCCATCCCCGACGACCCCGGCCGGTGGGCGGTGGCCGTCCGCAACCGCCCCGCCCTGGCCGCCACCCTGCGCAGCCAGCGCCGCCTGGCCATGCTGTTCAAGGACCTGGCCACCCTCCGGGCCGACCGCTCCCTGCTCCCGGACGTCGAGACGCTGCGCTGGGCCGGCCCGACCCCGCCGTTCGCCGAGGTCTGCCAGCGCATCGACGCCCGCTCCCTGGCCACCGCCGCCGCCCGGGTGGCCAGGCGGCGCTAGGCGCCGAGGACGCGCTCGCGCAGCCAGTCGTTGGCGAACACCCCGCGCGGGTCGAGCCGGTCCACCAGCCGGGCGAAGTCGGGCAGGCGCGGGTACAGGCCGGCGATGGCGGTGGCGTCGGCCAGAAACAGCTTGCCCCAGTGGGGACAGGCCCCGAAGGGGGCCAGGGCGGCCTCGACCTCCAGCAGCACCCGCCGCACCCCGGCCCAGTCGGGCTCCCAGGTGAAGTGGACGGCCAGCGTGTCCTGCTCGTACTGGGGGCTCATCCACAGCCGGTCGGCGGCCACCGTCCGCAGCTCCGACACCTGCAGCACCGGCCGGACGACCTCGGCCAGCGACAGCAGCGACCGGAGCGCGGCCACCGCGTGGCGGCGCGGCAGCAGGTACTCCGACTGCAGCTCCAGGCCGCTGCTGGGGGTGAAGCCCATGCGGAAGTGGGGCAGGCGGTCGGACCAGCGGCCGGGCACGCCGAGCTGGGCCGTGCAGTTGACCGGGTCCAGGCCGAGGATCGGGTGCCGGTCCACGGTCGCCGGGACCGCGCCGAACAGGTCGCCGGCGGCCGGCTCGGGCTCGCCGGTCACCCGGCTCTTGACCCAGACCTGGTCGACCGCCTCCCCCCAGCGGGTGAACAGGCTGACGCTGTAGCCGGCCGCGGTGACCGCGTCCAGGTGCTCGAACAGGCTCGGCCAGGCCAGGCCCTCGAAGGCGCGCTGGCGCACCTGGTAGGCCGGCTCGACGTCCAGGGCGACGCGGGTGACCACCCCGAGCGCCCCCAGCCCGACGACCAGCCCGTCGAAGTCGGGATCGCCCCTGGAGGCGGTCAGGGTCTCGCCGGAGGCGGTGACCAGCTCCAGGCCGGCGACCGCGGTGGCCAGGCTGCCGTTGGCGTCGCCCGAGCCGTGGGTGCCCGTGGCCACGGCGCCCGCGACCGAGATGTGGGGCAGCGACGCCAGGTTGGCCAGGGCCATCCCCTCGTCGGCCAGGGCCTCGGCCAGCTCCCCGTAGCGCAGGGCGCCCGAGCAGGAGACGGTGCCCGCGGCGTGGTCCACGACCACGTCGGCGGGCAGCCGGTCCAGGCTGAGCAGCTCGTCAGCGTCGGCGATGTCGTTGAAGGAGTGCCGCGAGCCCAGCACCCGCAGCCGGGAGGCGCCGGCGACCAGCTCCCGCACCTGCTGGCGGCTGGACGGCCGGTGCAGCCTGGCCGCCCGGTAGGTGTGGTTGCCGGCCCAGTTGGTCTCACGCATCGGCCGAACGCTAGCGTATCGGGAGGCTCGATTGACACGGCGGCGGCGGTCGGTGCAGCGTGGCCATCATGCAGAGCAGGCAACAGCGCCCCCAACCCGGCATGGCCAGCGACGAGCAGTTCCGCCTGCTGGTCGAGGCGGTCAAGGACTACGCCATCTTCCTGCTCGACCCCAAGGGTCGGGTGGTCAGCTGGAACGCGGGCGCGGAACGGATCAAGGGCTGGTCGTCCAAGGAGATCATCGGCCAGGAGTTCACCCGGTTCTACGAGCCGGACGACATCGCGGCCGGGCTGCCGAAGAAGATGCTGGCCCGGGCCGCCCGCGAGGGACGCTTCCAGGGGCGCGGCTGGCGGGTCCGCAAGGACGGCCGCCGCTTCTACGCCCAGGTGACCATCACCGCCCTGTTCGACAAGGGCCAGCTGGTCGGGTACGCCAAGATCACCCAGGACGTGACCGCCGAGCTGGAGGCCGAGCGGGCCCTCCGCGACCGCGAGGACCAGCTGGCCGAGGCCCAGGCGGTCGCCCAGCTGGGCAGCTTCGAGTGGGCCCTGGCCACCGGCGAGGTGATCTGGAGCCCGGAGCTGTGCCGCATCCTCGGCCTCGACCCCGACTCCTGCCGCGGCACCCTGGACGGGCTCCTGCGCCACGTCCATCCCGACGACCGCGCCGAGGCGGCCGCGACCCTGCGGGCCGCGGCCAGCCAGGGGACGCCGTTCCGGTTCCAGGTGCGGATCCTGCGGCCCAGCGGCGAGCTGCGGGTCCTGTCCACCTGGGGCGACGTCACCCGGGACGAGCAGGGGCGGCCGGCGCGGATACTGGGCGTCTGCCAGGACGTGACCGACTGGCACCAGCGCGAGGAGCAGCTGGTCGACGCCCAGGCCCAGGCCGAGCTGTCCCGCCGCCTCCAGGGCGGCCTGCTGCCGAGCCTGTCGCTGCCCGACCCGGCCCTGGAGCTGCGCACCCGCTACCTGCCGGGCCACGAGCGGGCGCTGCTGGGGGCGGACTTCTACGACACCCTCCAGCTGCCCGACGGGACCGTCGCCCTGCTGATCGGGGACGTGGCCGGGCACGGCCCGGTCGAGGCCGCGGTCGGGGTGGCCATGCGGGCCGCCTGGCGGGCGCTGGTGCTCACCGGCCACCGCCCCGACGACCTGCTGGACGGTCTGGACAAGGTCCTGGCCCGCGACCGGCAGTCCGAGGAGATGTTCGCCACCGTCTGCTGCTGCTGGATCAGCCCCGACCACGGCCGCATCACCGTGGCCCTGGCCGGCCATCCCCCGCCACTGCTGGCCCGGGACGGCCGGGTGGCGGTCCTCCAGGTCCCGAACGGCCCCGCCCTGGGCATCTACGACCACCGCTACCCCTGGCCGGCGGGCGTGCTGGAGGTCGAGGGGCCGTGGACGCTGCTGTGCTACACCGACGGGCTGGTCGAGGGACGCCGCGCCCCCGGCTCGGTGGAGCGGTACGGGATTGAGGCGCTGGCGTCGGCCACCGCCCGCCTGCTGGAGCGGGCGAAGGGGCTCGACGAGGTGCTCGACCGGCTGCTGGAGCTGGTCCACGAGGCCAACGGCGGCGACCTGTCGGACGACGTGGCCATCCTCTGCCTGTCGCACCTGCCCCAGGCCGGTCCCCCGTCCCCCGAGGGCGCCGGGGATGGCTGAGCCGACGACCCGGTCCACCGGGCGGCCCGAGCCCGCCCGGATCACCCTGCCCCGCAGCCCCTCCAGCGTCGCGGAGGCCCGCCGCTTCATCGCCGCCCGGGCCGCGGCCTGGTCGTTCCCCGACCCGGCGCGCGAGCAGCTGGTCCTGATCGGCTCGGAGCTGGTCACCAACGCCGTGCTGCACGCCCGGACCGAGCTCGTCCTCACCCTGGAGCTGCGCCGCGACCGGGTCCGCATCAGCGTCAGGGACCACTCCCAGGCGCCGGCGACCCTGCGCCACTACCGGGCCGACGCCCTCACCGGCCGGGGCCTGGGGGTGGTGGCCGCCCTGAGCGACAACTGGGGCGTCAGTGCGGCCTCCGACGGCAAGGTCGTCTGGGCCGAGCTGGCCGCCAACGGCGACCACCTCCCCGCCCCCCGCCCACCCGACCTGCGCCAGGCTCCCTCCACACCTCCGTCCGGCGTCCCCGGGGCGCGCCGGGTCCGGTTCGTCGGGGTGCCGGTCGACGGCTACCTGGAGCTCCAGGCCCACAACGACGCCCTGTTCCGCGAGCTGGAGCTGGTCAGCATCGAGCTGGAGGCCGGCGACGACGCCGACACGCCGCGGCCCCTGGCCGACCTGGTCGACCAGCTCTACCGGCGGTTCCGCGGCCAGCGCGACAGCTACCGGGACGTGGTCGCGGCCGCCCAGGCCGGCGGCGAGCCGACGGTCGAGCTGGAGACAACCGCCCGCCCCGGCAGCGCCGCCATGGCCAGGGGCTACCTGGCCCTGCTGGAGCAGGCCGACGAGCTCTGCCGCACCGGCCTCCTGCTCACCCCCGAACCCCCGCCCCACGTCAAGGCCCTCCGCCGCTGGTTCGTGGAGCAGATGGCCGCCCAGCTCCTGGACGGCCACCCCCCCACCCCACCCGACTAGCCTGTGGCAGCGGCCGCGGCGGTCAGGGCAGCCGCCAGCCCCCGTAGGTCGCGTCGTCCCCCGTCGGGTCGGGAACACGCCGACCGGTGGCCGCCTCGAACCCGGCGGCGTCGACCAGCTCCACACGGACCAGGACCGGAGGGCCGGCCGGTGGCTCGGTGCCGGGAGGCGAGGGCGGCCCGCCGGTGGGGCCGGTGGGGGGGGCGGGGTCGATGCGGTCAGCGGGGTCGCGGAGGGGGCCGGCACCTCCCGCTCCCTCGGGCACCGGTGCCGCCGCCGGTCCCGTCCAGACGGCCAGCTCCAGCCCGACGCAGGCCGGCGCCTCCGGTCCCGACGCCCCCAGGGCCAGCGCCCACCAGCCCCCGTCCTGGCGGGCGATGCCCTCGACCGCAAAGCGCGGCGGCACCGCAAACGCCGGCCGAGGAAGGCCGCTGGCCGACTCCACGCCGCCGGCCGGGTCCGTGCCCGGAACCAGGGCCGTGCCCGTGGCCAGGTCCACCCGCTCACCCGAGGCGAGCTGGGCCACCACGCCCACCTGGGAGGATCGTTCCTCCCGCCGGGCGGCGACGAGCCCGATCCACAAGGCCTCGCCCACGGGGCAGGCCAGGAGCACGTGGCCCGGGGCGGCCAGGGCCAGGGGCAGGGCGCCGCGGCTCTTGGGGAGGGTCTCGACCCACCCCGAGGGCGGGTAGGGGTAGCGCTGGAAGGAGACGGTCAGGGCGGCGGTGACGGCGTGCTCATGCATGCCGGCTGGCTCGGACGCTCGGCGGCACCGCTCAACGCTCCCAGAGTCGGGCCGCGGCGGCGGCCGGGATGTGGGCCTGCCGGGCCGCCTCCCGGGCGGCCTCAGGCAACGGCCCCCACTCCCCATTCGGATCCGGTGGTGCGGCCGGCAGGTCCGCGGCCATGCCCGCAGCCGGGCTCGGCGCCGGCGCCATCGACGCCGCCGGTGCCGGGGCAGCCTGCAGCGAGCCGGCCCCGGGTTCAGCCCCCCGGAGGGGGAGCGTAGCCGACCCGGAAACGGCGTGCTCCCGGCTGTCCACAGCGGCCAGCCCCGCGGCCGCCCCCGCGCCCGCCCCCTCACCGGTGTACCGCCTGATCCACTGGGCGAGTTGCCCGGCGTGGAGGGCGCGGCTCTGCTCGTCGGCCGCCCAGACCAGGAAGGGGCCGAGGACGATGGAGGCGTGGACCCGGTCCCAGAGGGCGGCCGGGATCAGGT
>JBJMHP010000231.1:0-19576 GCA_045807325.1 Actinomycetes bacterium
GGGCGTTGGCGGCCTGGTGGTCGGCGGCCGCGTGTGGCAGCGGCACCATCCCCGCCGGCGTGCCGGTGGCGGTCAGCTCCGCCATGGTGACCGCCCCGGCCCTGGTGACCGCCAGGTCCGCGGCCGCGTAGGCGAGGTCCATCCGCTCGACGAACGGGACGACCTTGACCAGCAGCCCGCGCCCCTCCGGGTCGGCGGCCGCCCCGGCGGCGCGGACGTCGGCCTCGTCGCGGCGCCCGCAGGCGTGCAGGACCTGCACGCGCTCCGGCTGCGGCCAGTGGCCGGTGGCGGCGACCAGGGCCTGGTTGATCCTCCGGGCGCCCTGGCTGCCACCGAACACGAACAGGGTGCGCCGCTCCGGGTCCAGGCCGAAGGCTGCCAGCCCCTCGGCGTGCAGCCCCTGCCGGTCCAGCCGGGCCAGCTCGGGCCGGACCGGGTTGCCGACCACCACGGTGCGCTCGGGCGGGAAGGCCGCGGCGGCGGCGTCCACCCCGACGGCGATGCGCCTGGCCACCCGGGCGGCCAGGCGGTTGGCGATCCCGGGCACGGCGTTCTGCTCGTGCAGGACCACCGGCACGCCCTCCAGCCGGGCGGCCATGGCCACCGGGAGGCTGACATAGCCGCCCATGCCGCAGACCACGTCGAAGCGGTGCTGGCGCAGCAGCCGGCGGGCGGCGAAGGTGCCGTTCACGGCCGCGAACGGGGCGAGCAGGGTCTCCTTGGCCAGCCGGCGCGACAGGGGCAGGATCGGCAGCAGGTCGAGGGCGAAGCCGGCCTCGGGGACCGCCCGGCTCTCGATCCCGCGGGTCGTGCCGGCGAAGCGGACGGTCGCCTCGGGGTCATGCTGGACGATGGTCCGGGCCAGGGCCAGGCCGGGGAACACGTGGCCGCCGGTGCCCCCGGCCGCGACCAGCAGCGAGAGGCCGGGCCGGTCGGCGGGGCCGGGCAGGGTCATCGGGGTTCCTTCCTGGGCGTTCGGGCTGGGGGGGTGCCCTGGGTCCTGCGGGTCCGTTCGGCGTCGGCCCTGGCCTTCTGGGCCGGGGTCTGGCGGTGGCCGCCGCCGTGGGTGGTGGTCCGGACCGAGGCCGGCCGTCCCCTGGCCGGCCGGGCGGGGGCGCGGCCGGCGCTGCGGCGGCCCCGGCGGTCGGCCGCGGCCTTGGTGGTGGTGGCGATCACCGAGCGCCGCACCGTCCAGACCTCGTGCCGAGCAACGTTCAGCAGCATGCCGGTGGCGGCCAGCAGCACCAGCATGCTGGAGCCGCCGAAGGAGACCAGCGGCAGCGGCACCCCGGTGATCGGCAGCACGCCGACCACGGCGCCGATGTTGACCAGGGCCTGGACCACGATCCAGACGGTGACCCCACCGGCCAGGTAGCGGCCGAACGGGTCGGGGGCGCGCTGGGCGACCCGGACCCCGGCGTAGGCGAAGGCGACGAACAGCAGCAGGATCGACAGGGTGCCGAGCAGGCCCAGCTCCTCGCCGATGATGGCGAAGATGAAGTCGGTGTGGGCGTTGGGCACATAGGACCACTTCTGCCGGCCGGCGCCCAGCCCGACCCCGAGCAGCCCCCCCGAGCCGAGGGCCAGGCGTCCCTGGATGAACTGGTAGCCGCCGTTCTGGGGGTCGGCGGCGGGGTCCATGAAGGAGAAGAACCGCGACCGCCGGTAGGGGGCGCTCAGGATCAGGCCCACGCCGGCGGCCAGGCCCAGCGACCCGACCCCGCCCAGCAGCAGCAGCGGCGCCCCGGCCACGAACAGCATGCCGAAGGCGATGGCGCACAGCAGCAGGGTGGTGCCGAGGTCGGGCTCCAGCATGACCAGCGCGGCCAGCAGCAGGGTCAGGGGCAGCACCGGCACCAGCAGGTGGCGGACGTCGCCGAGCAGCCGCGACTTGCGGGTGAGCACGTCGGCCGAGAACAGCAGCAGGGCGAGCTTGGCGAACTCGGCCGGCTGGACGGTGAGGGCGCCGCCGATGGAGATCCAGCGGGTGGAGCCGTAGGCCGACACCGCGGCCGGGTGGACGAGCACGTAGACCAGGCCGGCGGTGGCCATGACCAGCAGCGGCGTGCCCAGCCGGCGCCACAGGCGGTAGTCGATGCGGCTGACCACCACCATCACCACCACCCCGCTGGCGACCCAGAGCAGCTGGCGCTTGAAGTAGGCGTAGGAGTCGCCCTGCTTGGCCAGGGCGGCCACCGAGGACGCCGACAGCACCATGACCAGGCCGATGACCAGCAGCGCGGAGACAACGGCGAGCAGCAGCCAGTAGGTGGACCCGGCGCCCAGCAGCGGCCTGGCCGCCGCCGGCGTCCCTCGGGCGTCACGACCGGCCACGGTCGTCACCACCCCCCGGGCCGTGCCCGTGCCGGGCGGCCAGGCGCTCCACGGCGGCCTCGAAGGCCGCGCCCCGCTCGGCGTAGTCGGCGAACTGGTCCTGGCTGGCGCAGGCCGGGGCGAGCAGCACGGTGTCGCCCGGCTCGGCCAGGCCGAACCCGACGGTGACGGCCTCCCCGACCGAGGCGGCCCGGACCACCGGCCCCGGGAAGCCGGCCCGGTCGAGGGCGGCCATGAGCTCCTCGGCCGCCTCCCCCACCAGCACCACCCCGACCATCCGGCCCACGGCCCCGGCGACCAGGTCGTCGAAGTCCAGGCCCTTGTTGCGGCCGCCGGCGATCCAGACGACCCGCGGGAAGGCGGCCAGGGCGCGGGCGGCGGCGTGGGGGTTGGTCGCCTTGGAGTCGTTGACGAAGGCGACCCCGCGGACCTCGCCGACCGGGGCCAGCCGGTGCGGCCCGGCCTGGAAGGCGGCCACCGCCCTGGCCATGCCGGCCGGGTGGGCGCCGAGGGCCATGGCCACGCCGGAGGCGGCGATGGCGTTGGCCAGGTTGTGGCGTCCCGGGAGGCGCAGGGCGGCGGCCCGCCAGAGGCCGCCCTCGTGGCCGGGGATGCGGGACAGGGCGACCCCGGCCTCAAGGCCGAGGCCGCCGGGGGCGGCCCGGCCGGTGGTGAACGGGACCGGCGTGCCGGGGGCGTCGGCGACCTGCGCGGTCACCACCGGGTCGTCGGCGCCGTAGATCGACCAGTCGTCGGGGCCCTGGTTGGCCCAGACTCTGGCCTTGGCCTCGGCGTAGGCGGCCAGGCTGGGGTGCCAGTCGAGGTGGTCGGGGGCGAAGTTGAGCCAGGCCCCGGCGGCCAGGTGCAGGGCCAAGGTGAAGCGGAGCTGGAAGCTGGACAGCTCGACCACCACCGCGTCGGGCCGGTGGCGGTCGAGCACGGCGTCGATCAGGGGCAGCCCGACGTTGCCGGCGGCCACGGCCTGGACAC
Source organism: Actinomycetes bacterium (assembly GCA_045807325.1). Lineage (GTDB taxonomy): Bacteria > Actinomycetota > CALGFH01 > CALGFH01 > CALGFH01 > CALGFH01. The sequence goes on from JBJMHP010000231.1 coordinate 3,325, forward strand.
CGGAGGCGGTCAGCATGGCCGCGGCCAGCTCGGTGGTGGTGGTCTTGCCGTTGGTGCCGGTCACCCCGACCAGCGGCATGGTCGCGACCCGGGCGGCCAGCTCGATCTCGCTCCAGACGGGGATCCCGGCGGCCAGGGCGGCCTGGATGAGCGGGTGGGCCTCGGGCAGGCCGGGGGCGACGACCAGCAGGGCCCGGCCCTCCAGCAGCCCGGGGCCGGCCGGGCCCAGGTCGGTCTTGACCCCGAAGGCGGCCAGCTCGCCGACGTCCAGGTCGGGGGCGTCGTCGCAGGCGACCACGTCGGCCCCGGCCTCGGCCAGGTGGCGGGCGGCGGCCCGGCCCGAGCGGCCGAGCCCGGCCACCAGCACCGGCAGCCCGGCGAACCACGCCGGCGAGCAGCGCGCCGGCCAGGTGTCCGGGGGACCGTGAGGGGCACCGGGGGGCTCAGGCCCAGCCCCCCGGTGAACAACGTCACCCACCGGTGCCTCCCGCGGCCAGGAACTCGGCGTAGAACAGGCCGAGGCCGAAGGCGACGGCCAGACCGGCCAGGATCCAGAAGCGGACGATCACGGTGAACTCCGGCCATTCCGAGAGCTCGAAGTGGAGGTGGATGGGGGCCATCTTGAACACCCGGCGCTGGAGCAGGCGGAAGGAGGCCACCTGGAGGATGACCGACAGGGTCTCGACCACGTACAGCCCGCCGAGCACGGCCAGCAGCAGCTGGGTGTTGGTGAACAGGGCCAGGGCGGCCAGGGTGCCGCCAAGGGCCAGCGAGCCGGTGTCGCCCATGAAGATCCGGGCCGGGGGGGCGTTCCACCACAGGAACCCGGCGGTCGCGCCCATCATGGCGGCGGCCACGACGGCCAGGTCCTGGGGCGACTCGCCGGTCGGGAACCGGTAGCAGCCGGGGGTGTCGGCCGGGACCCCGCACAGGTGGCGGAACTGCCAGAACCCGATCACCACATAGGCGCTGACCACCAGCACGGTCGATCCGGAGGCGAGCCCGTCCATGCCGTCGGTCAGGTTGACCCCGTTGGAGGTGGCCGAGACGAGCAGGAACACCCAGATCAGGAACAGGATCAGGTGCAGCTCGGTGCCGCCGAGGGGGCGGATGAAGGAGATGCCCCGGAAGGCGTCGGCCCAGTACCAGGCGCCGACCCCGAGCACGATGGCGGCCAGGGCCTGGCCGGCGAACTTGGCCGTCTTGGTCAGGCCGAGGCTGCGCTGGTTGCGGATCTTGAGGTAGTCGTCGACGAAGCCGACCGTGCCGAGCAGCACCATGGTGGCCACGACCAGGATCCCGGCCGGGGTGAAGGGGACCCGGCCGCGGCTGAACAGATGGACGACCAGGTAGCCGGCGACGGCGCCGAGGATGATCACCGCCCCGCCCATGGTCGGGGTGCCGCGCTTGGTCTGGTGGGCGTCGGGCAGGTCGATCTGGATGAGCTGCCCGAGGCCGCGCCGGCGGAAGGTCCGGATGGCCAGGGGCGTGCCGACCAGCCCCAGGGCCAGGGCGACGGCGGCCGCGATCAGGATGCCGACCACTAGGTGGCTTCCTCCGCCGCTTCCCGTGGACGGAGGAGGGCGTCGGCGAACCGGTCGAGGGCGACGACCCGGCTGGCCTTGACCAGGACGACGTCGGCCGGGCCGAGGACGGGGGTGAGCAGGGCCAGGGCGGCGTCGGGGTCGACCACCGCCTCGGCCTCCTCGGGCCACATGCCCTCCATGCGGGCGGCGTTGACCATCACCCGGCCCGACTCCCCCACCCCGATCAGCCGGTCGATGCCGAGACGGGTGGCCAGGCGGCCGATGCGGTCGTGCTCGACGGCCGCGGTCGGGCCGAGCTCGGCCATCTCGCCCAGCACGGCGACGGTGCGCCCGCCGTCACGTCCCAGGGCGGCCAGGGTCTTGAGGGCCGCCGCCATCGACGACGGGTTGGCGTTGTAGGCGTCGTTGACCACCGTCAGCCCGTCTGGGCGGCGGCGGACCTGCATCCGCCCGGGCGACAGGCTGGCCCCGGCGAGGCCGGCGGCGACGTCGGCCGGGCCGAGGCCGAGCACCGAGGCGGCCGCGGCCGCGGCCAGGGCGCAGCCGACCAGGTGCTCGCCGGGGGCCGGGAGGGCGGCCGGGGCGGTCCCGGCCGGGGTGTGGAGCAGGAACCGGGCCCGGCCGACGTCGTCCAGCTCGACCCGCTCGGCCCGCACGTCGGCCGACGGGCCCCGGCCGAAGGTGACCACCCGGGCCACGGTCCGCTCGGCCATGGCCGCCACCCGGGGGTCGTCGGCGTTCAGGACGGCCGTGCCCTCGGCCGGCAGGGCCTCGACCAGCTCGCCCTTGGCCTTGGCGATCGCCTCCCGGGAGCCGAACATGCCCAGGTGGGACTCGCCGACGTTGAGGACCACGCCCACGCCCGGCCGGGCCAGGCGGGCCAGGGCGGCGATGTGGCCGGGTCCGCGGGCGCCCATCTCGACCACCACCACCTGGGTGTCGGGGCCGATCCGGGCCAGGGTCAGGGGCAGGCCGACCTCGTTGTTGAACGACGCCTGGTTGGCCACGACCCGCAGGCGGGTGGCCAGCACGGCGGCGAGCAGATCCTTGGTCGTGGTCTTGCCGTTGGAGCCGGTGATCCCGACCACGGTGGCCGCCGAGCGGTCCCTGACCGCCGTGCCCAGGGCGGCCAGGGCGGCCAGCGGGTCGGCGACCTCGACCCGGGGGCCGGCGAAGGCCGTGCCCTCCTGGGCCAGGGTGGCCACGGCGCCGGCCTCGGCGGCGGCGGTGGCGAACAGGCTGCCGTCGGTGCGGCTGCCCGGCAGGGCCACGAACAGCTCACCCGCCTCCACCTTGCGGGAGTCGACCTGGACCCCGTGGACGACGGCGTCCGGGTCGGCCTCGACCAGCCGCCCGCCGGTCACCTCCGCGATCTCCTTCAAGATGATCGGGATCACCTGGCGGCTCCCGATGACCGGGGGGGCCGGCTTGAGCCCCCCGGACCCCCCAGCAGCGCCTTCAGCTCCTCGGTGGCGACCACCTGGTCGTCGAAGGGGACCTTGCGGCCGCCGGCGAACTCCTGACCCTGCTCGTGGCCCTTGCCGGCGAGCAGGACGGCGTCGCCCGGGCCGGCCATGGCCAGGGCGGCCCGGATGGCGGCCCGGCGGTCGACCTCGACCAGGAACCCGTCCGGCCCGGCGGTGTGGGCCACCCCCTCGGCGACCTGGGCGACGATCGCCTCCGGGTCCTCGGAGCGGGGGTTGTCGGAGGTGACCACGGCCATGTCGGCCAGCCGCCCGGCGATCTCGCCCATGAGCGGCCGCTTGGCCCGGTCGCGGTCGCCGCCGCAGCCGAAGACCACGATCACCCGGCCGCCGGTGACCGCCCTGGCCGCCCGGAGCAGGTTGTCGAGCGAGTCGGGGGTGTGGGCGTAGTCGACCAGCACGGTGAACGGCTGGCCGGCGTCGACCCGCTCGAAGCGGCCGGGCACGCCGGCCAGGGTCTCCAGCCCGGCCGCGGCCGTCTCCAGGCCGATGCCGAGGGCGTCGGCCGCGGCCAGGGCGCCGAGGGCGTTGGCCACGTTGAACTGGCCGGCCAGCCGCAGCCGGACCGGGATCGACCCGGCCGGCGAGCGCACGCGGAAGCTGGTCTGATCCAGCGAGGCGGCCACGTCAGTGGCCCGCCACTGGGCGTCGTCGGCGGTGCCGGTGGTCACGGTGGCCACCTCGGCCGTCTGGGCGAGCAGGCGCCCGTGGTGGTCGTCGACGTTGACCACCCCCAGGGGCGTGAACGGGCTGGTGAACAGCCGCCGCTTGGCCTGGAAGTAGTCGTCCAGGTCGGCGTGGAAGTCGAGGTGGTCCTGGGTGAGGTTGGTGAAGATGGCCGCCCGGAAGCCGGTGCCGTCGACCCGGTGCAGGGCCAGGCCGTGGCTGGACACCTCCATGGCCGCCGCCTGGACGCCGGCGTCGGCCATCTCGGCCAGCAGCCGCTGCAGGTCGGGCGCCTCGGGGGTGGTGTGGACGGCCGGGCGGCGCTCGTCCCCCATGCGGACCTCGACGGTGCCGACCACCCCGGGGATGCGGCCGGCGGCCCGGAAGATCGCCTCCAGCATGAAGGTGGTGGTGGTCTTGCCGTTGGTGCCGGTCACCCCGACCAGCTCCAGCCGGCGCGAGGGATGGTCGAAGAAGGCGGTGGCCAGTGGGGCCAGCACGTCCCTGACCCTGCCGACCAGCAGCTGGGGGGCCTCCAGGTCGAGGGGCCGCTGCACGCACAGGGCGGACGCGCCGGCGTCCAGGGCCTTACCGGCCAGATCGTGGCCGTCGACCCTCGCCCCGGGGACGCAGCAGAACAGCGCGCCCGGGGCCACCCTGCGGGTGTCGAGCACGACGTCGGTGACCGTGGTCTCCGCGTCGCCGCGGACCTCGCCCTGGACGGCCGGGGCGAGGCGGGCGAGCGGAACGCGCCGGGACGTCAAGGTCATGACCTTCGAGGCCCGCGTCGTCGGCTCGGACGGCCGGCGGCGGGTACGCCGGCGCCCGCTAGCGACCGCCATGCCCTTGCTCGGGAGGCGGCCCGCGAAAGCCTAGCATCAGCGCACCGCCTTGGCCGGCAAGGTCGGGACCACACCCTGGCGGCGCAGGGCGGACGCGGTGACCTCGCGGAACACCGGGGCCGCGACCGACCCGCCGTAGTAGCCGCGGGTCGGCTGGTCGATCACCACCGCGACCACCACCGCCGGCCGCTGGGCCGGGGCGAAGCCGATGAAGCTGCCCACATACGCGCCGGGCAGGTAGCCGCCGTGCTCGGTGTCGGGCTTGCGGGCGGTGCCGGTCTTGCCGGCCACCCGCCACTCGTCAAGGGCGGCCTCGGTGCCGGTGCCGCCGTCCTCGACCACGCCCTCGAGGATGCGCGACAGGGTGCGGGCGGTGCGGGCCGACACCACCCGGCGGCCCGGCTTGCGCTCGGCCTTCTCGACCCGGCCGTGGGCGTCGACCATGCCCCGCAGCAGGGTCGGGGGCCGCAGCACGCCGTTGTTGGCCACGGTGGCGTAGACGCTGGCCATCTGGAGCACGGTCACGGCCACGCCCTGGCCGATGGCGTTGGTCCCGAGGTCGGTGCAGTACCAGCTGGAGGGGGGACGCAGGATCCCGGGCGACTCCCCGGGCAGGTCGACGCCGCTGCGGCGCCCGTAGCCGAAGTCGACCTGGGCCTGGTAGAGCCGGTCGCGGCCGAGGTCCCTGGCCGTCATGATCGTGCCCACGTTGGAGGACTTGGCCACGATGTCGGCGAAGGTCATCAGCTCCGGCGCGTGGGAGTGGGAGTCGTGGAAGGTCTTCTCCGGGCACAGCGGGAGGCTGTCGGGGACGATCGTCTCGGTCTTGGGGGTGCGCACGCCGTGCTCCAGGGCGGCCGCGGCGGTGATGGTCTTGTTGGTCGAGCCGGGCTCGAACATGTCCTCGACGGCCCGGTTCCTGCGGGCCTCGGGCCTGCTCCGGCCGACCTGGTTGGGGTCGAAGGTGGGCACATTGGCCATGGCCAGGATCTCGCCGGTGCGCGGGCTCATCACCACCACCGAGCCGGCCCTGGCCCTGTGGTCGCGGACCGCCTGGGCCAGGGCCTGCTCGGTGACGTACTGGAGCTGCTGGTCGATGGTGAGGACCAGGTCGGTGCCGGGCTCGGCCGGCTCGAGGGAGCGGCGGCCCTGGGGGATGGCCCGTCCCTTGGGGTCCCGCTCCAGCTGGACCTTGCCCGGGTGGCCGCGAAGCAGCCCATCGTACTGCTGCTCGATCCCGGCCTGGCCGTGGCCCTCGACGTCGACGAAGCCGAGGACCTGGGAGGCGACGCTGCCCGAGGGGTAGCGGCGGGCCACGTCGACCTCGACGAAGACGCCGGGCAGGTCCAGCGCCTGGACGCGGTCCCCTCTGGCCTTGGGGATCCGCCTGGCCAGGTAGACGAAGCGGCCGCGGGAGGCCAGCCGGTCGGCGATGACGGCCTTGGAGGTGCCGAGGGCCCTGGCCAGGCGGGCCGCGGTGCGCCCCTTGTTCCTGACCAGGCGGGGGTCGGCCCAGACGGCGCTGGCCGGGATGGAGATGGCCAGGTCGTCGAGGTTGCGGTCGTAGATGCGGCCGCGGGTGGCGGGCAGGTCGATCACGGTGAGGCGCTGGCGGGCCGCGGCCTGGTCGAGGGAGCCGGCGTCGAACACCTGGAGGATGATCAGCCGGCCGGAGATGGCCGAGAAGGCGAGCAGGCTCAGGATCAGCAGGGCGAGCAGCCGCCGGCGGCCGTTGACCCGGCGCCGGCGCCGCCGCGGCGGTGGCCGGCGCCGGGGCGGCGGCCTGCGCTTGCCGCTCCCTCGTGCCTGCGGCATTGCTTCCCCCCTCAGCGGAGTCGGGCCGACGGCCTAGGGTTCTGCCAGGTAGCGCTTGAGCGGGAACGGGTCGCCGGCCGTCCAGCCGGACTGGTCGTCACCTCGGGCGAGGCCGGCCCCGGGGGCGGCGGGGGAAGACGCCGCCCCCGGGGGGGCCACATTCCGGCCGCGCGAGCCTGGCCAGGCGACCACCCGCGGCCGGCCCGCCGGGGCCAGGCCGGCGTCCTTGCCGGCCTTGGCGATCCGCGCGGGTGCCTTGAGCCGGTCGACCTCGGCCTGGAGGGCGGTCCATCGGGCCTCGGCCTGGCGGCTCTGCTCCTGGAGCTCGCTGATCCGGAACGACTGCTGGTTGACGCTGACGTTGAGCGCCACCAGCCCGAACACCCCGGCGACGATCGCGGCCAGGGTCAGCAGGAGGAAGGGGAGCCGCGGGACGCGGCCGATCGGGGCGACGGCCCGCAGCCGGGGCAGCTGGAGCTGGGGACGCGGCGCCTGACGGGGGGCTCTCGCCTGACCGGTTGCTGAGCTCATCGCTGCCCCCCTCGGGCCTCGGTGGCTGGCTGGAGCTTCTCGGCCGCGCGCAGCTTGGCGCTCTCGGCCCGCGGGTTGGCCGCCACCTCGGACGGGTCCGGCCGCACGGGCCGGGGGGTCTGGACCGTCTCCTGCGCCGCCCGGGCGGCGGGCGGGTCGCCCGGGCGGCCTGGGGGTCCGGGGGGCTCATGCCTGGACCCCCGGAACGGGGATGGGGCCTCGACCCGCCCGCCGGCGGCCTCGGCCAGGGCCTGCTTGACGATGCGGTCCTCGAGGGAGTGGTAGGACAGCACGACCAGCCGGCCCCCGGGGGCGAGCAGGTCGATCGCCTGCGGCAGGGAGGCCCGGAGCGCGTCCAGCTCGCGGTTGACCTCGATGCGCAGGGCCTGGAAGGCCCGGCGGGCCGGGTGGGGACCGGTCCGCCGGGCGGCTGCGGGCACCGCCGTCTTGACCAGCTCGGCGAGCTGGCCGGTGGTGGCGACGGGGCCGCGGCGGCGTGCCTCGTCGATGACCCGGGCGATGCGGCCCGCGAACCGCTCCTCGCCGTACTCGCGCAGGATGCGGGCGAGCTCGGCCCGCGGGTAGGTGGCCAGGACCTCGGCTGCGGTGATCCCGGTGGTCGGGTCCATGCGCATGTCCAGGGGGGCGTCGGCCCGGTAGCTGAAGCCGCGGTCGGCCTCGTCCAGCTGGAGTGACGACACCCCGAGGTCGTACAGGACCCCGTCGACGGCCTCGAGGCCGAGGCGGCCGGCCACCTCGGCCAGGTCGGCGAAGGAGGCGTTGACGGCCTGGAGGCGGTCCCCCGCCCAGGCGAGGCGGTCGCCGGCCAGGGCCAGCGCGGCCGGGTCGCGGTCCAGCCCCACGACCCGGCCGTCGGGGGCGCTGGCCTCCAGCAGGCGCTCGGCGTGGCCGCCCAGGCCGAGGGTGGCGTCCAGGTAGGTCCCGCCCGGCCGGGGCCGGAGCACCTCGGCAACGCGGTCGACCATGACCGGCTGGTGCGCTGGCCGCGTCAACACCATCAGATCCCCAGCTCGGCGAGGTGGGCGGCGTTGGTCTCGTCGGCGTAGGCGGCCTCGGCGACCGCCCGGTAGCGCTCCCACTCGGCCTTGTCCCAGATCTCGACCCGGCGGATCTGGCCGAGCAGGACCACGTCCCTGGTGAGGCCGGCGTAGTCGCGCAGCGGCTGGGGGATCACCACCCGGCCCTGGGAGTCGGCGGTCTCGGCGCTGGCCCCGGCCACGAACATGCGGGCGAAGTCCCGGGTCGGGCGGGCGGTCAGCGGCTGGCTGTGGAGCTTGGCCGCGAAGGCCTCGAACTCGGCCTGGGGGAACACGTACAGGCACCGCTCGTTGCCGACGCCCTTGGTGATCACCATGTCCTGCCCCAGCTCGTCCCGGAACTTGCGCGGGAGGATCACCCGGCCCTTCGGATCCAGGGAGTGGTCGTAGGTGCCGATGAACAGCGCCGCTCCCCTCCCCCGTGCCCTCCACTTGGCGCCACTTTACTCCACCGACCACCCACCGTCAACGCATAAGCCACCACAGAGAGAGGCCGTTGACCAGGGAAAATAGGGATCGGGGGGCCGGGGCGGGTTCAGAACGGACGAACCGTCGCTCCTCCACTCCACTCCACCGGGGCGGGTGGCGGGGGTCAGCCGCCCTGGGCGCCGGGGGCCGGGCGGAGGTCCGGGGGGATCTCCAGGGGCTCGGGGGTGAACTCGGTGGCGCCCTCGGGCAGCAGCAGGCGCTCGACCGAGAACGAGGAGCCCGGGAGGCGGACGGTGATGCGGTCCACGGCCACCGGCCGCCGGGTGTGGGGGTCGAGGTAGAGGACCTCGGCGTCGGCCGGGGGCGGGTCCTGGGCCCGGAGGTTGTCGGGGCCGGCGGCCCCGGTGGTGCCGGACATCAGGGTCCGGGTCCCGTTGACGACCTCGGTGCCGAAGCGGTGCAGGTGCCCTTCGAGGATGGTGGCCACGTGGCCGCGGGCGTAGGTGGCCAGCCGGCCGTCGTGGACCAGCAGCACGTCGGGCCGCAGGGCCTGGCGGTCGACGGCGTCGGCCACGGCCACGCTCCGCTCCACCTTGAGCTCGACGAACTGCTCCACCTGATAGCCCCGGCCGGGCGTGAAGGTCGGGTCGGCGAACCCCAGGAACCGGATCCCGGAGACCACCGTCCCGGTGCCGTCCAGCACCCGGGCGTTGTCGTTGGCGGCCACGGCCCTGACCATGTCGGCGTCGTCATGGTTGCCCTTGACGAACAGGTACGGGACCTGGAACCGGCGGACGTTGGCGGCCACCCCGGGCTCCCGCGGGAGCCCCCAGGTGCCCATGTCGCCGGTGTCGACCACCGCGGCCACGTCGAACTGGTCGGCCAGCCGCACGGCCAGGTCGAACCCGGCCGGGTTGAGGTGCAGGTCGGAGATGTGCAGGACCCGCACGGTGCCGTTGCCGTCCAGCTCGCCGACCGGGTTGGCCAGGGCGGCGTAGGCGCGGTCGAGGTTGCGGCCGACCCGGACCATCTCCTCGCGCAGGGTCCGCAGCCGGTCCAGGCCGGTGCGGACGTCGCCGATGAGGGCCGGGGCGTACTCCAGGGCGCCGTCGTAGCGGGGCTCGCGGAAGGCCCCCAGGTCGTAGGTGGCCAGGGCCGGGCCCAGCAGCAGGACGGTGGCCAGGAGGCCGCCGAGGCCGCAGCGCAGCAGCTGCCGCCGGGTCCGCCGCGGGAACAGCAGCACCCCGGCCAGCCCGCCCAGCACCCCGAGGACGGCGATCCGGACCAGGAAGCCGGTGGCGGCCCGGCGGGCCTGGTCCTCCAGCGGGCCCAGGGTCGCCTCCAGCTCGGCGAACCGGGAGGCGCCGCTCCCCTCGCGGGCCACCGGGGCCGCCTGATGGGTGTCGGCCGGCCCCTCCGGGCTGCCGGCCAGCAGGCGCCCCAGGCCCTTGACGTCGATGTCGTCGATGGTGGCCCGGAAGCTGAGCAGGCCCTGGTGGGTCCGGGCCGAGACCGACCCGAAGGGGGGTGCGGCCAGCCGGCTGGACCCGACCAGGGCCGGCCCGGCCTCCAGGCGCACCCGGGCCGGCCCCACGGTGACCTCCTGGCGGGCCAGGAAGGTCACGGCCAGCAGCGCCCCCAGAGCCCCGGCGAGCAGCGGCAGCGCCCAGGGAGCGATGCGCCTGGCCAGGGCGGCCAGCGAGGCGCGGTCGGGACGGGTGAGGGTCAGGCCGGGACGGCGTCGGCTTCGAGGCCGAGGAACGGCGCCCAGCCAGGTTCGATGCGGCCGACGGCGATCACGATCCACAGCGTCTCCTTGGGCGCCCGTGGCTCGCGCCGTAGGCGGAAGCCCGCCTCGTGGAGCAGGCGGTCCTCCTTCTGGCTGTTGCAGCGCCGGCAGGCGGCGACCACGTTCTCCCAGACGTGGAGGCCGCCACGGGAGCGGGGCACCACGTGGTCGACGTTCTCGGCTCGCTCGCCGCAGTACTGGCAGGTGTGGTCATCGCGCACGAACACCGCTCGACGGGAGAGCCCGGCCCGGGCTCGGAACGGCACCTTCACAAAGTACCTGAGCCGGATCACGCTGGGGGCCTGAAGCTCCAGGGTGGCCCCGCGGACCAGGCTGCTGCCGGGAACGAGCACGTCGGCCTTCTCCTTGAGCACCAGCACCACCGCCCGCCGCACCGGCACGACGCAGATCGGCTGGTACGACGCGTTGAGGACGAGCGCTCGCTCCACCATGCCCTCCCGTGGCGATGCGTGGGGCCGCTCTGCAGTATAACGGCGCCGGTCAGCCTTCCTGGGGCGCGTCGGGGATCAGGACCCGGAACGAGGAGCCGCCGCCGGGCCGCTCCTCCACCCAGGCCCGGCCCCCGTGGAGCTCGGCGAACCGGGCGACCAGGGTCAGGCCGATGCCGACCCCGGGGGCGTGGGTCGGGGTGCCGGGACCCTGGCGGAACGGCTCGAACACGCTGTCGCGCAGCTCGGCCGGGATGCCGGCGCCGGCGTCCTCGACCGCCAGCAGCACCCCGTCACCGGCCGCCGGGTGCTCCACCCGCACCCACACCGGGGTGTCCGGCGGGGTGTGCCTGGCCGCGTTGGCGAGCAGGTTCTCGATGATCCGCTCGACCTTGCCCGGGTCGAGGGAGACGGTCACCGGCTGGGCCACCACCTGGGGCCGGCGACCGTTCAGCAGCCCCCAGTCGTCGGCGATCCGGGCCGCCAGGGCGGCCACGTCGGTGGGGCGGCGCTTGGGGGCGACGATCCCGTGGGTGAGCCGGTCCAGGTCGAGCAGGTCGTTCAGCAGCCGGTCGAGCTTGCGGGCGTTGGCCACCAGCCGGGTGTAGAGGTCGCTGCGGTCGGCCTCGGCCATGCTGTCGGCCTTGTGCTCCAGGGTCAGGCCGATGCCGACGATCGCCGCCAGGGGGGTGCGCAGCTCGTGGGAGACCGCGTCCAGGAAGGTGTTCTTCATCCGGTCCAGGGCACGCAGCCGCTGCGTCGCCTCCTGCTCGCGCTCCAGGGCCCGCTTGATGTCGGTGATGTCGATGGTGAGGCCCTGCCAGTACAGGGGGTTGCCGACCTCGTCGCGGACCAGCACGCAGCGGTCGCGGAGCCATTGCAGCTCGCCGCTCTTGCTGAAGCAGCGGTACTCCATGTCGAAGGGCTCGCCGGTCTGCTCGCAGCGGGCCTCCTCGGCCAGGACCCGGTCGCGGTCCTCGGGGTGCAGGGTGCTCTTCCAGAAGTTCTTGCGGCTCATCTCCTCGGCCGTGTAGCCAGAGATCTCCTCGATGGCCGGGTTGATGTACATGGCCGAGCCGCCGATCTGGTACTCCTCGCTGTAGACGATGGCCGGGATCTGGTCCACCAGGGTCCGGTAGCGCTGCTCGGCCCGCTGGCGCTCGGCCAGCTCCTGCTGGGCGGCGGCGTACAGGCGGGCGTTGTCGAGGGCGATCGAGGCGACCTCGGCGAACCGGCTGACCTGGGTGACCTCGTCGTCGGAGAAGACCCGGCCGGGCTCGGAGAAGGCCAGGCCGATGACCCCGATGACCGTCCCGCCCGAGACCAGCGGGACCCCGAGCACGGCCCGGAAGTTCTCGGCCGCGATCTGAGGGACGCGCCCGTCCCAGCGGCTGTAGTCGGGGATGGCCAGGGGCTGGCCGGTCTCCCAGACCCGGCCCGAGAGCCCCTCCCTCTTGAGCATGCGCACCCCGACCAGGCCGGTGTAGGCCCCGGTGCCGAGCCGCAGCACCATCTCGCCGCTGGCCGGCTCGACCAGGCAGATGTAGCCGTTGGGGGTGCCGACCACCTGGCCGGCCCAGGCGACGATCCGCTCCAGCAGGCCGCCGGCGGCCAGGTGGTCGCCGTCGGCCCCGGCCTCCACGCCGTCGACCTCAGCGCTCATCGCCGCGTCCCAGCTCCCGCTCCAGGGCCCCACCGAACCGCTCGAGGGCGGCCTGGTCGTAGAGGGCGAACACCACGGTGGTCACCGGGGTGGGCCCGGCGGCGTGGTCGCGGACGGCCGCCCCCATGGCCGCGGCCGCCGCCTCCAGCCCGACCCCGCCGACGCCGGTGCCAAGGGCGGGCAGGGCCACGCTGGTCAGCCCCTCGGCGGCGGCCAGGCGCAGGGCGGCCGCGGTGGCCGCGCCGGCGGCGTCGGCGCTGGCCGGCCGGCCGGGGGCCAGGGCGGCGGCGTGCAGGATCGCCTGGACCCCGCGGTCGGCCAGGCGGCCGGGGCCGGTCCGGACCGCGTCCCCGACCGGCCAGGGCCCCTGGGCGACCGCCTCGGCCTCGACCTGGTCGCCGGCCGCCCGGCGGATGGCCCCGGCCACGCCGGAGCCGAGCCAGCCCTCGTTGTTGGCCGCGTTGACGATCGCCTCGGTATCGGCGGCGGTGATGTCGCCCTGCCAGACGAAGACGTCGGTCGCCCCACAGCGGGCGACCTTCCGCCCTTGTTCCATCCTGCCCTCCGGCTGCAGCCCGTTGCTGGCGACACCGTACCCCGCCGCGCCCGGTCAGCGGTACAGGGCGTGGAGCCAGAGGTCGGCCAGGGTCTCCACGGTGAGGTCGCGGTCCAGCGGCTCCTTGCGGACGGCGCGCAGGAACATGGTCTGCTCGGCCATGGCGGCCAGGGCGGTGGCGGCGGTCAGGGGGTCGACCGGGCGGGTCACGCCCAGACCGGCGGCGCGCTCGATGTTGCGGGCGATCCGGCCCACGAACTGGCGCCGGACCTCGTCCAGGACCCGGCCCAGCTCCGGGTCCTGGATCGACGCCTCGGTCCAGAGAGCGATCAGGTCGGCGTCGCGGTCGTACAGGTCGGACAGGCCGCCAAGGACCTCGACCAGGCTGGCCCGGACGTCGCCGGGGCGCCAGGGCTGGCCGGCCAGGTCGACCAGGGTGGCCGCGTTCTCGGAGATGAGGGCGGCCAGGGCGGCCCGCTTGTTCTTGAAGTAGGCGTAGAAGGTGCCGTGCCCGACCCCGGCCCGAGCAACGATGTCCTCGACCCGGGCGCGGCCATAGCCGAGGTCGGCGAAGGCCTGCCGGGCCGCGGCCAGCAGCCGGGACCTGGTGTCGGCGGTGGTGGGCACGGGGTGGAGGATAGAACGGATCGGCTCCTTCTCACGTCTTCCTTATCAGTCGCGCCTACAATCGTGGTGCTCAGTGCCGAGGAAAGGAGCCCGCTCGGGTGGCCACCACGCGCCCCGAAACGGGCGGCATGGACGACGTCGCCGCCTCCTTCGACAAGATCCGGGCCAACATCGAGCGGGTCATCGAGGGCAAGACCGACGTGGTCCGCCTCGCCCTTGTCGCCCTGCTGGCCGAGGGTCACCTCCTGATCGAGGACGTCCCCGGGGTCGGCAAGACGATGCTGGCCAAGGCCCTGGCCCGGTCCATCGACTGCTCGGTCCGCCGCATCCAGTTCACCCCCGACCTGCTGCCCTCGGACGTCACCGGGGTCAGCGTGTTCAACCAGGAGCGGGGCGACTTCGAGTTCAAGCCGGGGGCGATCTTCGCCAACATCGTGCTCGGCGACGAGATCAACCGGGCCTCGCCCAAGACCCAGGCCGCCCTGCTCGAGTCCATGGAGGAGCGCCAGGTCACCGTTGACGGCGTGACCTACCAGCTCGGCGTGCCGTTCATGGTGATCGCCACCCAGAACCCGATCGAGCACGAGGGCACCTATCCCCTGCCCGAGGCCCAGCGCGACCGCTTCATGCTGGAGCTGAACATCGGCTACCCGACCCGGCAGGCCGAGATCGAGATCCTCGAGACCCACGGCCGGACCACCACCCTGCTCAGCGACCTGCAGCCGGTGGCTGACGCGCCGACGGTGGCCGACATGATCGAGGGGGTCAAGACGGTCCACGTGGCCGACACCCTCAAGCGCTACATCGTCGACCTGGTCAGGGCGACCCGCGACCACGCCGACCTGGCCCTTGGGGCCAGCCCCAGGGCGGCCCTGGCCCTGCTGCGGGCGGTCCGGGCCGCCGGGGCGGTGGCCGGGCGCGACTACGTCGTCCCCGACGACGTCAAGGAGCTGGTCACCCCGGTGCTGGCCCACCGGCTGATCACCGCCCCCGAGGCCCAGATGATCGGCCGCACCGCCGCCGACGTGCTCGCCGACATCGTTGAGTATGTGCCCATCCCCATCCGCGGCCGGGACCAGAGCTAGGCGAGCACCGAGGCGAGAACCAGGTTGCTGAAGGCGTTCACTCCCCGGGCGGCCGGGTTCGCCGCCGCGGCGGCCGCGATGTATGTGGCCGGCCGCCTCACCGGCGTGCCCGAGCTGTACATGCTGGCCGTGGCCGCCCTGGCCCTGCCGCTGGGGGCGCTGGCCGTGGTCACCTGGGGCAACTCCCGGCTGGCGTCCAGCCGCTCGGTCCGGCCGGTGCGGACCTCGGTCGGCAACCGGATCGCCGTGACCGTGCGCCTGGACAACCCGACCCGGCTGGAGACCGGGGTGCTGCTGCTGGAGGACCGGCTGCCCTACCAGCTCGGCCCGGGGGCACGCTTCGTGGTCCCCGGGATCCCCGGGGGCGACCGGGAGCTGCTCTCCTATGAGGTGCGGGCGGCGGCCCGGGGCCGCTACTCGATCGGCCCGCTGGCCGTCCGCCTGGCCGACCCGTTCGGGCTGGCCCAGGTGACCAGCGAGCTGGCCGGTAGCACCGACGTGATCGTCCACCCCCGGGTCGAGGCCCTGGCCGCCCCCGGCCTTGGCGGGGAGCTGGCCTCATCGGCCGCGACCAAGGTCCGCTACCTGTTCTCCCAGGGCGACGAGTTCTACACCACCCGCGAATACCGCGACGGCGACGACCTGCGCAAGGTCCACTGGCGCTCGTCGGCCAAGCGGGGCCAGCTCATGATCCGCCAGGACGAGAGCCCGCGGCAGGCCCGGGTGCTGATCGCGCTCGACCTGCGCGCGGCGGTCCACGTCGGCGGTGACGAGCACAGCTCGCTGGAGCGGGTGATCTCGGCCGGGGCGTCGATCGCGGCCCGGCTCGCGACCGGCGGGTACGAGATCGGCTGCGTCACCGACGACGGCGGCACGGTGCGGGTGCCGCGCGGAGCCGACGCCGCCGGCCCGATCCTGGACTTCCTGGCCGGGGCCGGACCGAGCCACTCGCCGTCGCTGGCCCCGCTGGCCGCGCGGCTCACCGCGACCAGCGGCGAGGGACTGCTGGTGCTGGTCACCGCCGTGCCCAGCCCGGAGGAGGCCGCCGCGCTGGCCAGGACCCGGGCGTCGTTCGCGGGGGCGCTGGCCATCCTGGTGCGCACCGACAGCTGGCTGCCGCCCGCCCGGCCGGGGGCCGGGGCCCGGATGGCATCCGAGGCCGAGGCCGCGACGTCGGCTGCCATCGCCCGGCTACACCGGGCCGGGTGGCAGACGGTCACGCTCCAGCGGGGCGAGCCGCTCGAGCCGGTCTGGCGCAACCTGCTGCGCGGGCGCGGCCGCGCCCCGGCCGGGGGGCGGCTGTGACCCGGCCCGGGCAGGGCGATCTGAGCCTTGGCCTCGCGGTCGCGGCGCTGCTGGCCGGGGCGTCGTTGTCGCTGGCCCGGTTGTACTCGACCGGTGGCTGGCTGCTGCCGACCTGGATCTGCATCGCGGCCGCGCTCGGGCTGGCCGCGCTGCTGCGGCGGCTCGGGGTCGGGACCACGATCTCGCTCGCGGCCATGGTGGCCGGGTTCGTAGTGGTCATCGGCAACCTGTTGTTCCCTGACACCCTCGCGCTGGTGCTCCCCACCCCGGCCACCGGCGAGGCGATCCAGCGGGCGACCAGGGCAGCGCTGGACGCGCTGGTCGAGCAGGCGGCACCCGCCCCCGTCAGCAAGGAGTTCCTGCTGATCACATGCGCGGGCGCGTGGGCGGTGACGGTCTCGGCGGA
>JBJMHP010000232.1:0-9997 GCA_045807325.1 Actinomycetes bacterium
CCCGCGGTTCAACGTGAAGTACCGCGACGACAAGTCCTATCCCTGGCTGGCCATCACCCTCAACGAGGAGTACCCGCGCGTCATGGTCGGCCGCGGCGCGAAGAAGAAGGGGGTCCGCTACTTCGGGCCGTACTCCCACGCGTGGGCGATCAGGGAGACCGTCGACCTCCTGCTGCGGGTGTTCCCGATGCGTTCGTGCAGCAACGGCGTCTTCCGGCGCTCCTCCCAGATCGGTCGGCCCTGCCTCCTCGGCTACATCGACAAGTGCGCGGCCCCGTGCGTCGGCCGGGTGACCGCCGAGGAGCACCGCCTCATCGTCGACGACTTCTGCGACTTCATGGCGGGGCACACCGCGGCGTTCGTGAAGCGCGCGGAGCAGGAGATGTACGCCGCTTCCGCGGCCCAGGACTACGAGAAGGCGGCCCGGCTCCGTGACGACCTCGGCGCCCTCAACCGGGCGCTGGAGAAGCAGGCGGTGGTGCTCGGCGACGGCACCGACTGCGACGTCGTGGCGGTCGAGGACGACCCGCTCGAGGTCGCGGTGCAGATCTTCCACGTCCGCGGCGGCCGGGTGCGCGGCCAGCGCGGCTGGGTGGCGGAGAAGACCGACGACGCCGACCTGGGAGGTCTCGTGGAGCGCTTCCTGCAGCAGCTCTACGCGGGGGAGAGCCCGGACGCCGTTCCCCGCGAGATCCTGGTGCCCGCGCTCCCTGACGACGTCGAGGCGCTCGAGGCGTGGCTGTCCGGCCTGCGGGGGAGCCGGGTCGGGATCCGCGTCCCGCAGCGCGGCGACAAGAAGACCCTGCAGGAGACGGTGGCGCGCAACGCCAAGCAGACGATGGCGCTGCACAAGACCCGGCGCGCCTCCGACCTCACCACGCGCAACCAGGCGATCGAGGACCTCCAGACCGCGCTCGGCCTCCCCGAGGCGCCGCTGCGGATCGAGTGCTACGACATCTCCAACCTCCAGGGCAGCCAGGCCGTCGGCTCGATGGTGGTGTTCGAGGACGGCCTGCCCCGCAAGAGCGAGTACCGCCGCTTCGAGATCCGCTCGGTCGAGGGCCAGGACGACGTGGCCTCCCTGCGTGAGGTGCTGACCCGCCGCCTGGCCCGGCTGGCCAGCGAGCGTGACGAACCGGAGGAGGCGGACGATCGGGGGCGCCGCAGGAAGTTCGCCT
Source organism: Actinomycetes bacterium (assembly GCA_045807325.1). Classification (GTDB taxonomy): domain Bacteria; phylum Actinomycetota; class CALGFH01; order CALGFH01; family CALGFH01; genus CALGFH01. The sequence goes on from JBJMHP010000232.1 coordinate 1,179, forward strand.
ACCCGCCCAACCTGATCGTGGTCGACGGGGGCCGGCCCCAGCTGGCCGCCGCCCTGGACGCGGTGCGGGCCTCGGCCAGCCCCGACCTGGCCGTGGTGTCGCTGGCCAAGCGGATGGAGGAGGTCTATGTGCCGGGCACGCCCGACCCGGTGGTCATTCCCCGGACCAGCGAGGCCCTGTACCTCCTGCAGCGGGTCCGCGACGAGGCCCACCGCTTCGCCATCACCTACCACCGCAAGCTGCGCGACCGGTCCATGACCCGCAGCGTGCTCGACGGCATCCCCGGGGTGGGGGAGACCCGCCGCCGCCAGCTGGTGCGCCACTTCGGCTCGGCCCGCAGGGCCGCCCAGGCCAGCCTGGAGGAGCTGGAGCAGGTTCCCGGGCTCGGCCCCCAGCTTGCTAAGGTGGTCTACGACCATCTGCATGGCGGGGGGTCCGGGAGGCTCAAGGAGCGAGGCGGTAGCCCCCCGGCGGATAGGGGGGCCGGGCAGGAATGACCCAGGAGCTTCGGACCGAAGACCGGCTTCGCGCCGCCGCGGTGGAGTTCGTCGTCATCACCGGGCTGTCCGGCGCCGGCCGCTCGGAGGCGGCCAAGGTGCTGGAGGACCTCGGCTACTTCGTGATCGACAACCTGCCCCCGTCGCTCATCGGGCGGGTGGCCGAGCTGGCCGTGGTCGGCCGCGACCGCACCCGGGTGGCGCTGGTCATGGACGCCCGCGGCGGCGCCTTCACCGCCGACGTCTCGGAGCTGTCGGCCGCCCTCGACCAGCTCCGGGCCAAGGACATCAACCTCCGGGTGGTGTTCCTGGAGGCGTCCGACGAGGTGCTCATCCGCCGCTTCGAGGCCACCCGCCGGCGCCACCCGGTGGGCGGCGAGGGGGTCGCCGAGTCGATCGCCCTGGAGCGCGACCTGCTACGCGAGCTGCGCGCCGACGCCGATCTGGTGGTCGACACCAGCGACCTGAACGTCCATGAGCTGCGGGCCAAGATCCTGGGTGCCTTCGCCGACGAGGCGGCCGGGCTGCTGATCACCGTCACCTCCTTCGGCTTCAAGTACGGCCTGCCCCTGGACGCCGACATGGTGGTCGACGTCCGCTTCCTGCCCAACCCGCACTGGGTGCCGGAGCTGCGCCCGCTCCCCGGCACCGACCCGGCGGTGCGCGACTACGTGCTCGCCCAGGACGGCACCGGCCTGTTCCTGGCCCGGCTGGAGGCGCTGCTGGAGACCGCCCTGCCCGGCTACGAGCAGGAGGGCAAGCACTACCTGACCGTGGCCATCGGCTGCACCGGCGGCAAGCACCGCAGCGTGGTCCTGGCCGAGGAGCTGGCCGGCTGGCTGACCGACAAGGGCTACCGGGCCCACGTCGCCCACCGGGACGTGGAGCGCGAGTGAGGGTCGTCGCACTCGGCGGGGGCCACGGGCTGGCCGTCACCCTGTCCGCCCTGCGGCTGGTCGGGGTCGAGCCGACCGCGGTCGTGACCGTGGCCGACGACGGCGGCTCCTCGGGGCGGCTGCGCCGCGACCTCGGCCTGCTGCCCCCCGGCGACCTCCGCAAGGCCATGCTCGCCCTGGCCGACCCGGCGGCCGAGGTCCGCGAGCTGTTCGCCTACCGGTTCGAGCGCGGCGACCTGGCCGGCCACAACCTGGGCAACCTGGCTTTGGCCGCCCTCACCGACCTCAAGGGCGGCTTCTCTGAGGCCCTGGCCGAGGCGTCCCGGTGGCTGCGGGTCCACGGGCAGGTGCTGCCGGCGACCCTGGTGCCGGTGCGGCTGTGCGGCCGGGTCGACGGCCGCCAGGTCGAGGGCCAGGTGGCCATCATGACCGCCACCGGCCGGGTCGAGGCCGTCTGGCTGGAGCCGCGCCGGCCGGCGGCGGTGCCGGCCGCCGTCCTGGCCGTCCGCAAGGCCGACCTGGTCCTGCTCGGCCCCGGCTCCACCTTCACCTCGGTGGTCCCCAACCTGCTCGTCCCCGAGCTGGCGGCGGCCCTGGTCGAGGCCTCGCAGCGGCTGGTCTACATCTGCAACCTGGAGGCCCAGCCGGGGGAGACCGCCGGCTTCGCCCCCGAGGGCCACCTGGCCGCCATCCTCGACCACTGCCCGGGCCTGCGGGTGGCCACCGTGCTCTGCCAGCGCCCGGAGGGCGAGGCCGCGGCGGTCCGGGAGGTGCGGGCGTTCGCCGAGCTGGGGGCGGGCGTGGTCCACGCCGAGGTGGCCGCCGACGACCACCCCGGCCGCCACGACGCCGCCCGCCTGGCCACCGCCCTCAAGGAGCTGGCCTGACGCGGTGAGCGGCAGGGGCGAGTTCACCGTCCGGGTGAAGGAGGAGCTGGCGGCCCTGCGGCCGGCCGGGCCGGCCGAGCGGCGCGCCCTGCTGGCCGGGCTGCTCCGCTTCGCCGCCACCCTCCACATTGGCGGCACCCTCGGCCCCCGCTACACCCTGGTCCTGGCCACCGGGTCGGGCGGGGTGGCCCGGCTGGCCTTCTGGCTGCTGCATGCCGGCTACGGGGTCCGGCCGGATCTCAGGCTCCGCGAGGCCGGGGCGCTGGCCCCGCGGGCCCACTACGAGCTGGTCCTGGCCGACCGGGTCGAGCGGGTGCTGACCGACAGCGGCATCCTCGACGGCGCCGGCCGGCTCAGCTTCGGGGTCCCCGGCGGCCTGGTCCGCGGCCGCGAGGCCGCCGCCTGCTTCGCCAGGGGCGCGTTCCTCGGCCGGGGCTCGGTGTCGGCCCCGACCCGCGAGCCCCATCTGGAGATCGGCGCCCCCGAGGAACGCACCGCCGCCGACCTGGCCGCCGTGCTGGAGCGCCTCGGCCTGCCCGCCCGCACCGGCCTGCGCGGCCCCGACGAGCACCGGGTGGTGGTCAAGGGCGGCGAGGCCATCGGCCGGGCCCTGCTCGTCATGGGCGCCCACACCGCCTACCTGGCCTGGGAGGACGGCCGCATCCGGCGGGAGGTCCGCCGCGAGGCGGTGCGGCTGGCCAACGCCGACCAGGCCAACCTGCGCCGCAGCGTGGCCGCGGCCATGGCCCAGGTCCTCGCCGTCGAGCAGGCGGTGGCTCGGCTGGGCTGGGACGGGCTGCCGGCCGACCTGGCCGAGGTCGCGGCCCTGCGCCTGGCCCATCCCGAGGCGACCCTGGCCGAGCTAGGGACTATGCTCGACCCACCCCGTTCCAAGGGCGGTGTGCTGGCGCGTCTGCGACGGATCGAGGCGTTGACGACACCAGTAAGGGGTAGTGAAGAATGAGCCGGATCGTTCAACCTCCCGGGAGGCAGCCATGACCGTCCGCGTCGGGATCAACGGCTTCGGCCGCATCGGCCGCAACTACTTCAGGGCCGCCAAGGGCAAGGACGTCGAGGTCGTCGCCGTCAACGACCTCACCGACAACAGGACCCTGGCCCACCTGCTCAAGTACGACTCGACCTTCGGCCGCCTCGACAGCGAGGTGAGCTACGACGACGAGTCGATCACCGTCGGCGGCCAGCGGGTCCTGGCCAGCGCCCAGAAGGACCCGGCCCAGCTGCCATGGGGCGACCTCGGGGTCGACGTGGTCATCGAGTCCACCGGCCGCTTCACCAAGCGCGACGACGCCGCCCTGCACCTCAAGGGCGGGGCCAGGAAGGTCATCATCTCGGCCCCGGCCAAGGACGAGGACGTCACCATCGTGATGGGGGTCAACGACGACAAGTACGACCCGGCCAGCCACGACATCATCTCCAACGCCTCCTGCACCACCAACTCGGTGGTCCCCCTGGCCAAGGTCCTGCTCGACAGCTTCGGGATCGAGAAGGGCTTCATGACCACCATCCATGCCTACACCAACGACCAGGTGATCCTGGACTTCCCCCACAAGGACCTGCGCCGGGCCCGCTCGGCGGCGGTCAACACCATCCCCACCTCCACCGGTGCGGCCAAGGCGGCCTCGCTGGTCATCCCCGAGCTCAAGGGCAAGCTGGACGGCATCGCCCTGCGGGTCCCGGTCGAGGACGGCTCGCTCACCGACCTGGCCGTGGTCCTCAGCCGCGAGACCACCGTCGAGGAGATCAACGACGCCTACCGGCAGGCCGCCGAGGGCCCGCTGCAGGGGATCATCCGCTACTCGACCGACCCGATCGTGTCCCGCGACATCGTCGGCGACGACGCCTCCTGCATCTTCGACTCGCCCCTGACCCAGGCCAACGGCAACCTGGCCAAGGTGTTCGGCTGGTACGACAACGAGTGGGGCTACTCCAAGCGACTTGTCGACCTGACCGTCCTGGTCGGCCAGCAGCTCTAGTCCGATGGAGCTGCGCACGGTCGACCGGGCCGACGTCGCCGGCCGGCGGGTCCTGGTCCGCAACGACTTCAACGTGCCCCTGGAGGACGGCAGGGTCACCGACGACCTGCGCGTCCGGGCCGCCGTCCCGACCCTGCGCTGGCTGCTGGACCACGGGGCCAGGGTGATCTGCTGCTCCCACCTGGGCCGGCCCAAGGGCCAGCGCGACCCCAAGTACTCGCTGGAGCCGGTGCGGCCGGTCCTGGCCCAGCACCTGGGGGTCGACGTCGCGTTCGTCGACGATGTCGCCGGCGACCAGGCCCGCCAGGCCGCCCAGGCCCTCGACGACGGCCAGGTCCTGCTGCTCCAGAACCTCCGGTACGAGGCCGGCGAGGAGAAGAACGACCCCGACCTGGCCGACCGGCTGGCCGCCCTGGCCGAGCTCTACGTGGACGACGCCTTCGGGGCCGCCCACCGGGCCCACGCCTCGGTGGTCGGGGTGACCGAGCGCCTGCCCGCCTACGCCGGCTTCCTGCTCGCCGGGGAGGTCAAGGAGCTGTCGCGGCTGCTGGAGGACCCCGACCGGCCGTTCACGGCCGTGCTCGGCGGCAGCAAGGTCTCCGACAAGCTGGCCGTGCTCGACAACCTCCTGGGCCGGGTGGACAGCCTGGTCGTGGGCGGCGGCATGTGCTTCACCTTCCTGGCCGCCCAGGGCAACGAGATCGGCGACTCGCTGTTCGAGCCCGAGCAGGTCGAGGCCGTCCGCCAGCTCCTGGAGACGGCCAAGGGCCAGGGCAAGCCGGTGCTGCTGCCCACCGACGTGGTCGTGGCCCGCGAGGTCAGCGAGGACGCCGAGACCCGCACCGTGCCCGCCGACGGCATCGAGCCCGGCTGGAAGGGCCTGGACATCGGCCCGGAGACGGCCAAGACGTTCGCCAAGGCCGTGGCCGAGGCCCGCACCGTGTTCTGGAACGGGCCCATGGGCGTGTTCGAGCTGGCCCCCTTCGCCGCCGGCACCAAGGCGGTCGCCGAGGCGGTGGCCGCGGCCAGCGGCTACACGGTGGTCGGCGGGGGCGACTCGGCCGCCGCCCTGGCCGAACTCGGCCTGGCCGACCGGGTCGACCACCTGTCCACCGGCGGCGGGGCCAGCCTCGAGCTGCTCGAGGGCAAGACCCTGCCCGGCGTCGCCGCCATCCCGAGCGCCTAAGGAGCCCGCCGTGGCCCGCCGACCGCTGATCGCCGGCAACTGGAAGATGCACAAGACCCACCTGGAGGGTGTCCAGCTCACCCAGAAGCTGGCCTGGGCGCTGTCGCGGGAGGACACCGACGCCGTCGAGGTCGCCGTGTGCCCGCCGTTCACCGCCCTGCGCAGCGTCGGCACCCTGATCGACGGCGACAAGCTGCCCATCGCCCTCGGCGCCCAGGACTGCCACCCCGAGCCCCAGGGCGCCTACACCGGCGAGGTCTCGGCCCCGATGCTGGCCAAGCTGGGCGTCCAGTACGTGATCGTCGGCCACTCCGAGCGCCGCCAGTACTTCCACGAGGACGACGAGCTGGTCAACCGCAAGGCCAAGGCCGTGCTCGGCGCCGGCATGCGCCCGATCGTCTGCGTCGGCGAGATCCTGGAGGAGCGCGAGGCCGGCCGCACCGCCGAGGTCGTCCAGGGCCAGGTCCGCGGCTCCCTGGCCGGCCTCTCCGGCGACCAGGTGGCCGGGCTGGTGGTGGCCTACGAGCCCGTCTGGGCCATCGGCACCGGCCGGGCCGCCACCGCCGACGACGCCCAGGAGACAATCGCCGTCATCCGCGCCACCGTCGGCGACCTGGTCGGCCAGGCCGCCGCCGACGAGCTCCGCATCCAGTACGGCGGCAGCGTCAAGGCGGCCAACGCCGAGGAGCTGGCCGCCAAGCCCGACGTCGACGGCGCCCTGGTCGGCGGGGCCAGCCTGGACGCCGACGAGTTCGCCATGATCGTCAAGGGCTCGGCCCGCCGCGCCCGCTGATACACTCGGCCGGTCCCAACTGCCCGCCCTTCCAAGGACTGCCCGATGATCCCGCTGCTGATCGTCATCGACGTGATCGCCTCGCTCACCCTGATCCTGTTCATCCTCCTGCACGCCGGCCGCGGCGGCGGCCTGTCGGACATGTTCGGCGGCGGCATGAACACCCAGCTCGGCGGCTCCACCGTGGTCGAGCGCAACCTCGACCGCCTCACCGTCGCCGCCGCCACCGTGTTCGGCATCAGCAGCGTGTTCCTGGCCCTCCTCCTCCAGCCGTAACGGCCAAGCCTCCGGTGGGTCCCGGCGCCGGGGTCGGCGGGCTGCCAGCCCGGAGGCGGGCGGTGCGGTCGCTGGCCGTTGTGGTCGCCCTGGCCGTGGCCGGGTGCACGGGCGGTGGGTCGGACGGCGCCGGCGGCTCGGGTGGCGCCGGCGGCTCCCACGGCGGGGGAGTGGCGCCCGGGCGGCGGAGCGGCGGGACCCTGGCCATCGCCCTGCTCGACCCGGGCCCCCTCGACCCGGCCCGGGCCGACGGCCTGGAGGACGAGGTCGTCCTCGGCAACCTGTTCGACGGCCTGACCACCCTCGACCCGACCGGGGCGGTCCACCCGGCCGCGGCCGCGTCCTGGACCAGCGACCCGTCCGTGCGCCGCTGGGAGTTCCGCCTCCGCCCCGACGCCCGCTGGTCCGACGGCTCCCCGGTCCGCTCCAGCGACTTCACCTTCGCCTGGCAGCGCCTGGCCGACCCCAAGGCCAAGCCGAGCCCGTCCCCGGCCCGCGCCCTGCTGTCCGGCGTCGCCGGCTACCGGTCCTTCGTGGCCGGCCGCTCCCGCACGATCGCCGGCCTGACCACCCCCGACCCGGCCACCCTGGTCGTCCGCCTCGACCGCCCCCTCGCCGACCTCCCGGCCCTGGTCGCCGCCCTGCCGCTCTCCCCACTGCCCTCGACCCTGGTCCGCCCCGACCCGGCCGCCTACCTGACCAGGCCGGTCGGCAACGGCCCCTTCCGCCTGGCCGGCCCGGCCCGCCCGGGGCGCCTGACGCTGGAGCGCAACCCCGCCTTCTGGGGCTCCCCGGCCCTGCTGGACCGGGTCAGCGTCCACACGGTCCCCGACGAGCAGACCGCCTGGCTGGAGCTCCAGAACGGCCAGGTCAGCTTGGCCCCCGTCCCGTTCGACCAGCTCGCCGCCGCCCGCACCGTCTACGGCCCGTCCCCGGACGGCCGCACCAACCCGGGTCTCCTCCAGGGCCCGACCCTGACCACCTGGCAACTCACCTACAACCTGAGGTCGAAGCTCGGCGGGGATGCGCGCTGGCGCCAGGCCGTCTCCCTCGCCATCGACCGCGACCAGGTGGCCGCCGCCCTGGCCGGGACGCCGGCGACCGGCCTGGTGCCTCCGGCGACGCCGGGGTGGGGCACCGGTGGGAGCGGTTCGGGGGCGGGTGGGACCGCTTCCCCGTGCTCGGCCTGCGCTCACGACCCGGCCAAGGCCCGCTCCCTGTTCGCCAGGTCGAAGACCGGTCGGGCCCCGGCCACCCTCGCCGTCCCGCCCGGCGCGGAGGCCGGCCGGGTCGCCGAGCTCGTCGCCGACGACCTCGCGGCGGTTGGGGTCGACCTCACCGCCACTCCGACCCCGTCCGGCGAGACGCCGGTGACGCTGGTCCGCCGGGTCGCCCCCTATCCCCGCCCAGACCCGTTCCTCACCGGCCCGTTCACCATCAGCCCCCAGGCCCAGCGCCAGCTCGACCAGGCCCGCGCCACCTCCGACGACCCCACCCGCACCACCCTCTACCACCAGGCAGAGGCCACCATCCTGGCCGACCTCCCCGCCGCCCCCCTCCTCACCGAGCACCACGCCGCCGTCCTCACCCCGGGTCCCCAAGGCGTCAGCCTGACCCCCTGGAACACCCTCGACCTGGCCACCGTCAGCCTCCCCGCCTGACCCCGACTCCGAGGAGCCCCTTTGCTACAATCCGCCCGCACCCAGGTGCACCACGTCGGAGTGGCGGAATAGGCAGACGCGCTAGGTTGAGGGCCTAGTGCCCTCATAGGGCGTGGGGGTTCAAGTCCCCCCTCCGACACCCCACCTGAGCAGCCAACTCGCCGCAACCCACCCCTCTGTGCCTTGCTTAGAGGCGGCTGTCTGATCCAAAACCTGAACCAAAACCCCTAATCCGGCCGTCTGGCGGCGCTAACAGAGTACGTAGAGATGCCGAGAAGTTATCTGGCCTGCGCAAATTGCCAGTAGACTCGCCGCTGACTACACGACTAGGGGAGCCCGCGTTAGGAGCCCGCGCCAAAATGCCCGAGTCGATCGACCCGACGAGCGACCGACCCGTCTATCGGCAGATCGCAGACCAGCTCCGGCAAGCGATCCGTGAGGGTCGATATGGCGAGGGCGACGCGCTGCCGAGTGAGACCGCCCTTGCGGAGACCTACGGCGTGACACGGATGACTGCACGCCAAGCGATGGACGTGCTCAAGGGTGAGGGCTTGGTCCGAAGCGAGCACGGTCGAGGCGTCTTCGTTCGATCCCGACCCACGGTCCGGCGGCTTGCCCGCAACCGCTTC
>JBJMHP010000233.1:0-8003 GCA_045807325.1 Actinomycetes bacterium
GGTGTCCACCGTCCCCCGGTTCCAAGGGGCGGCAGACCGCCCGGCCAGGCAACAACAGGGACCTGCCATGAGCATGACCAGGGCAAGCAGAGGCTTCGTGCCCACGCACCTGGCTCATGACGGGCGAGCATCGTTCCGGCATTCCGGCACCGTCATCGTGTGGCGCGACCAGGCCAAGCATGCCGCCGGGGGTCCCTGGCCAAGGGCAGCCGGGTCGTGGTCGTGGGCCGGATCCAGCAGCGCAACTGGACCGCCGCGGACGGCAGCGCCCGCTCGGTCGTGGAGGTCGTGGCCGAGGAGCTTGGCCGAGCCTGTGGTGGGCGACGGCGACCACGACCAGGACGACGAGGAACCCCAGCGAGGGCCTGTGTGACGGCTAGCGCTGGAACCTCAACGCCGTTCCAGGCACACCGCCGTCGGTCACGTCCTGTCCCCGCCTGGTGCTGCTCTCGGCCGCAGAGCGAGGCTTACTCGAGGCCTACACTGGGCACGAATGCTGGACCGGTCATGCGTCAGGTCCGGAGAGGAGGGTCATGAACGCTGTCGTGAATGGCCTCCTGTGGTTTGCGATGTTCGCGATCCCGATGATGATCGCCGTCATGCTGCGACGCCTTGGACGCAAGTACGGCTTGGGCGACCGCGGAGACCCTGCTCAGGAGCCCGACTACCGAAGGTGGGCATGAGTCGCTGGTCAACCCAGCGCCACGGCGACCACCAGGACGACGCGGAGCCCGAGCCAGGAGCCGGACCGCCCGCCAAGCCAAACAGGCTCGCTCTCCGGCAGGCGTCGCCATCGCGCCGGGCTGCTCAGCGGTTGGCGATGAGGCAAGGCTGGTTGGCCGGTTCAAAGGGGTAGGACGTTCCTATGGCTGGGCACGATGGAGCTTGGCCGGGACGACCGATCCCGGTCTTGATTGTGCTGCTCCTGGCCGTGGCAGGGCTGGCCGGCTGCACCCGCGGCGCCGACCACGACCCGGTCCAGGCGTCGATACAGGTGTCGCCGCCGGCGGCGCTGGTGGACCAGCCGGTTACCGTGACGGTGCAGGGCCTGCCCGCGGGGGCGCGGACCACCCTCACCGCCAGGGCCACCGACACCGACGGGATCACCTGGTCGTCGTCGGCCCAGTTCCAGGCGAGCTCGGCCGGGAAGGTGTCGTTGGGCCAGCCGTCGCTGGGCGGCAGCTACACCGGGGTCAACCCCATGGGCCTGTTCACCCTTATGGCTCCACCACAGGGTTCGGTGCCCGACTGGTTTCTCTACTCTGAGGCCGGCTACGACGTCACCCTGCAGGCCGGCGTCGGCGGCCGAACGGCCGCCACGGCGACCCTTCGACGACCAAGCCCGGTCGCGGTCGGCGTGGTCGAGCAGCAGCTGCGGCCGACCAAGGGCGGGATCTACGGCAACCTCTACCTGCCCAAGCACACCGCAGGCAGGCGGCCCGCGGTGCTGGTCTTCAGCGGCTCCGGCGGGGGCCTGACCACCAGCTTCGCGGCTGCGCTGCTGGCCGCGCACGGCTATCCGAGCCTGGCCCTGGCCTACTTCAAGGCCCCGGGCCTGCCCCAGACCCTGCACAACATTGCCTTGGAGTACTTCACCAGCGCCCTTGAGCTGCTACGGGCCCAGCCCGGGGTGGATCCCCGTCATGTCCTGGTCGCCGGGGTGTCGCGGGGCGGCGAGGCCGCCCTGCTGCTCGGCGCCTACTTCCCCCGGCTGGTCAACGGGGTCATCGCCGGGGTGCCCAGCTCGGTGGTGAACCCGGGGGAGCGGCCCGACGCCAGCCGGCCGGCCTGGACGCTGGGCGGTCGCCCCCTCCCGGCCGTGAGCCCGTCGGAGTTCGGCCGGCCCGACCAGACCAGCAACCCGCGGGCGGTCATCCCGGTGGAGCGGATCCGCGGCCCGGTCCTGCTGGCCTGTGGCGAGCAGGATCTGCGGTGGCCGTCGTGTGGCTATGTCGACGCCATCACCGCCCGCCTGCGCGCCCACCGGTTCGCCCATCCGGTCACCGCGCTGCGCTATCCGGATGCTGGTCACCTGATCGGCGGCCTCACCGCCTGGTACGGCAGCCTGACCGACGATGCCCTGACCTCCGATGGCGGCACCGTGGCCGCCACCCAGGCCGCCCAGACCGACGCCCACGCCAAGCTGCTCGCCTTCCTCGCATCCCAGTAACCCGGCAGACCTGTGCCAGCCGAACACGCAGCATGCCAGCGCCCCGCTCCGTCGTGTCGGTGCTGTTGAGGGGCGCTGGGAGACTTCTCTCTACATCCCAGGTGGAACCACACGCGGCAGGCACCCGGAAGGACAGAGCCAACGGGGCCTGGGCCAGCAGCTGCCCCTCCGGATGAGGCCAGCTACCCCAGCCAAGTCACCCACTACAGAAGGCCACGCAACCTCACGCCGGGGGGCGACCTCAGTCGTGGTCCGCCCCGCGCAAGCGCTCGGCCTGGACGCGCTCCTTGGCCGCAATCTCCTCAGCCCGGGCGGCATGCTCCCTGGCCTTCGCCGCCAGTGGCCCATCTTCCTCGGCGAGCCTCTTGTGCACGCGCGCACTTTCCTGCTCGGTCGCGGCAACCGCCTCCGCCAATGCGGCGACCTGCTCACGCAGCGCCTTGCTCTGCGCCTGCGTCTGCCTGGCTCGCTGCAGCGCATCGGAGCTGTCACTGTCAGAGTCAGCCATGGGGCAACGGGTACCCTTCCACCCCCGGAGCTAACTGCGAACCCCTCGGGCACGCATCAACAACCCGGCTCTGTGTCCTGATTGCCTGCTTGCTTCCCAGCAACGCGTGCGGGTTGTCGGCGGTCGGACATGCTGCGTGGACTCCCCTCGCTGTGGCGGGCGCATCATGGTCGTCCTCGCCCAGCCGTCGACTCCATGACGCCGCGCAGGATCACCGCCGTCGCCTCGTACCGGTCCGCCTGCGGCTGCTCGCTCCAGCTCGGAACCTGGAGGCTGCCATGGCCCTCGCCACCGGCACCATCGTCGTAGCCTGCCCCGGTGAAGTGGCTGGGGGGCCCCTCAGGGGACTGTCGCGGTGGATCCAACCAGTGGACAGCACAGAACGCTTGCGCAGGGCGGCATGCTCGCCGAGCCGTGGAACGTGGTGTTCCTGGCTGATGGCAGGCTCCTCGTCGCCGACGCAAGGGCCTTTGACACGGGCGGGCTGGTCGCCATTGATCCGGCGAACGGCCAGCAGACCAAGGTCGCGTCATCCTCACTTTTCCGCAGCCCGTTCGGCCTGGCCTCGCGCCCGACGGCCACGTCGTGGTGGCGTACACGCTGCAGCGTCCCGGAGGTTCGAGCCGTGTGGCACTCGTCGACCCAGCGACCGGCGAAGACCAGGAGGTCGCTCATGGCTTCCCGTTCGTTCAGCCGTTCGCCGTGGCGGTCGACGCGGCCGGCAACGTCATCGTGACCGACCCCGGCGACTTCACTGGCTTGAGCCGTCTGATTCGCTTCGACATCGGCGTCGGCGCCAGCATCCGGCACGACGGTGAAGGCGCCTTCAGCGGCATCGCGGTCGAGCCCACCGGCGCGATCTTGGTCACCGATGTCAATGGCGTCCTTCGCGTCGATCCTGTTACCGGAGGGCAGGCCATCGTCGCCAGCATGCGTGGCGCAGTGGGACTGGCAGTCCGCCGATAGCCAGCGGTGCACGGGCAAGATCCTGGCGCTGGCACGGCGCTACCACGCAGCGGAGAACGGTGGCCGGAGCTCAACCCGGGATACGACCCGGACGGGTGTAGGTCGTCCTCACTGGATGTGCTCCCTGGCCGTCAGAAGGGCAGATCCCCATCCTGCCTGGACTGCAGAGTCCGATACCTGCTGGCCTCGTGCTGGTCATAGAAATCGTGCTCGACAGCCCGACGACGCGGGCGCCAAAGCCGGGCAACCACTCGTCTGATCCAGTTGATCATGGCCGCCTACTCTCCTGTGCCCCACCTCCTCCGCCACCGCCGCGAGATCGCTGGCGCGCGCCATGGAGGGGGTCGATGCCTGAGGGGTTGTCTCCGATCGAGGTCGGCAAGCAACTGCACCAGCGCCACCAGCCACCCCACCCCGGCGACCGGCAGCGACCGGCATGGGCGCATCGTCCAGATCGCCGAGGCCCGCCAGCACCTTCAAGCTGCCCACCGTCCGCTATGGGCTCATCTGCGTCGGCGCGGTCCTGCTGCTCCTGGCCACCGCGCTGATCCTCCGCCAGCCCGGCATCCCACCTGACAACCCACCTCCAACCCTGGGGACGCATCCGACCCCGTTGTCGGTGGGGAGGCCTACCGTGGGTGGGCACAGCAGCCCGGCGTCAGCAAGGGGAGGCCATGACCACACTCGAGAACCGGCCGAACACCGCACTCCTGGTGATCGACGTGCAGAACGGCGTCGTCGAGGGGGCGCACGAGCGGGACGCGGTCGTCGCGAACGTCGGCAGCCTGGTCGAGAAGGCGCGGCGGGAGCGGGTCCCAGTGGTCTGGGTCCAGCATTCGGACGAGCAGCTGGCCAGGGGGAGCGACGAGTGGCAGATCGTCCCCGAGCTGGCCCCGGACGACGCCGAGCCGCTGGTCGAGAAGCACTATGACGACTCCTTCGAGGACACCCCCCTGGAGACCGTGCTGTCGGGCCTTGGCGTCGGGCGGCTGGTCGTGGTCGGGGCCCAGACCGACGCCTGCGTCCGCTCCACCCTCCACGGCGCCTTGGTCAGGGGCTACGACGCGACCCTGGTCAGGGACGCCCACACGACCGAGGACCAGACGGCCTGGGGGGCGCCGCCACCGGACCAGGTCATCGCCCACACGAACCTGTACTGGACCTACCAGACGGCGCCGGGGCGGACGGCCGGGACGGTCGAGACCAAGGAGGTCGACTTCGGCGCCACGTCCTGAGGCCCCGGCGACCCAGCCCGGCGCCCGAGCCCGGTGGTCAGCCGGGGTCGGCGCTCCGAGCGAACCTTGGCCGCCCGCTCCGGGTGACCGGGGCCCTCCCGCAGCTCGGCCGCCTGGTCATGCAGCCGCGCCGCCCCCGCGGTGACCTGGACCCGCTCGAAGGTCCGCCGCACCCGACGGTGGATCTCCTCCACCCGGGCGCTGACCCGCTCGATCGTCTGCTCGGACTGCTGAAGCAGCTGCTCGGCCGCCCCGACATGGTTCCTGACCCAGTCGGCAAGGGCCCACTCGGCCCGCCCACCGGCCGCGCCTCATCGGCTGCCATGGCAGCCTCCACGTGCACCGACGCGACCCACCGCGCCTCGCTCACTCCCGGACTAGTCGCCGGTCGACCCGTCGATACGTTCGCGGAGGAGATCGGCATGGCCGTTGTGGCGCGCGTACTCCTCGATCATGTGCAGGTAGATCCAGCGGACGGACTGCTCACCGACGACCCGGTCGAGCGGGACGCCCGCGGCGGCGGCCCGGCAGCGCTCCACCTCCTCGGTGTAGGCGGCGAACACCGCCCCGGGTCGGGGTCGTCGAGGTCCTCGAAGTCGCCCTCGGCCCGTGCGTCGCTGTAGTAGATCGGCTGGACCTCGGGGCCCTGCTGGCCGCCGACGCCGCGGCGGAACCATCCGCGCTCCACCTGTGGTGCGGTCATGGCCGCATCCTATCGGGACGGCCTCGCCCGCGGCCCGATGGCGTACAGTCCGCCGATGGGGGTCGAGGTGGAGGCCGTGACCGAGGTCACCGACGAGCTGGTCGAGGCCTGTGGGCGGCTGCTGCCGCAGCTGTCGGGGTCGGCGGCGCCGGTCGGGGCCGGTGAGCTGGGCCGGATCCTCGGCCACCAGGGGATCACCCTGTTCGTGGCCCGCGGGGAGGGGGGCATCGTGGGGATGCTGACCCTGGTCAGCTTCCCGCTGGCCACCGGGTTGCGGGCGCGGATCGAGGACGTGGTGGTGGATGAGGGGGCACGTGGCCAGGGGGCCGGCACCGCGCTGACGACGGCCGCGCTGGAGCTGGCCCGGCGGCTCGGGGCCCGCAATGTGGACCTGACCTCGCGGCCCTCGCGGGTGGCGGCCAACCGGCTGTACCAGCGGCTCGGTTTCGAGCTGCGCGAGGCCAACGTGTACCGCTACCGGCCGCGGCCGCCCGCGGCGGGCTAGGACCGGCGGCCACCGCCGGGCGGACGGGCGCCTCGCCTACAATCGCGCCGATGGACGCGCGCGTGGCGGTGGTGACCGGCGGCGGCACCGGCATCGGCCGGGCGGCGGCCGCGACCCTGGTCGCCAGGGGCGACCGGGTCGCCCTCCTTGGTCGCCGCGCCGAGGTCCTGGAGCGGACCGCCGGCGAGCTGGGCTGTGTCTGGCGGCAGGCCGACGTGACCGCCCGCGACCAGGTGCAGGCGGCCGTCGAATGGGTGGTGGCCGAGCTCGGCCCGGGGATCGACGTGCTGGTCAACAACGCCGGCGGGATCGGCGCACTCGACGACGACGCCCCGCTGGAGGAGGCCGAGCGGGTCTGGGACGAGGTGGTGGACGCCAACCTCAAGGGGCCGTTCCTGATGAGCAGGGCCGCCATCCCCCACCTGCGGCGGCCCGGCGGGCGCATCGTCAACCTGAGCTCGGTCGCGGCCTTCACCGGGCGCGGCGGCCCCTACGCCGCCGCCAAGGCCGGGGTGGTCGGGCTCACCTATGCCCTGGCCCTCGACCTGGGACCGCAGGGGATCACCGCAATGGGGGTCGCCCCGGGCTCATCGAGGACACCGAGTTCTTCGGCGGCGGCCTCACCGAGCAGGGCCGCCAGGAGCGCGTCAACCGGATCCCGACCGGCCGGCCCGGTCATCCGGACGAGATCGCCGCCGCCGTCGCCTACCTGACCTCCCCCGAGGCCGGCTACGTCAACGGCGAGGTCCACCACGTCAACGGCGGCTGGGTCTTCGGCCGCTGAGCCAGCCGCCCCACGGCCCTTGACAGCCATCCCGGCAAGCTGTATTTTACCGTTAGGTTAATTAACTGAGAGGTTAAGCGGGATGCGAGCGGACCGGTTGAACGAGACCTTCGCGGCCCTGGTCGACCCGACCCGGCGGGCCATCCTGGCCCGGCTCATGGCCGGGGAGGCGTCGGTGACCGAGCTGGCCGAGCCGTTCGCCATGAGCCTCCCGGCCATCTCCAAGCACCTCAAGGTGCTGGAGCGGGCCGGCCTCATCACCCGCGGGCGGGAGGCCCAGTGGCGGCCCTGCCGGCTGGAGGCGGACCCGCTCAGGGAGGTGGCCGACTGGGTGGAGGGATACCGCCGGTTCTGGGAGCAGAGCCAGGAGCGCTACGACCGCCTCGACGACTACCTGCGCGCGGCGCAGGGGAAGGAGCCGCCAGACGACCAGCCGGCCCCATGACCATCGCCACAAGGAACCACACCCAGGAGAGGAGCAGTCCCGTGGCCGACCTGCAGGTCGTCGCCGACCCCGGCACCCATGAGATCCAGATCACCCGCAGCTTCGACGCCCCCCGCGAGCTGGTGTACAGGGCCTTCACCGACCCGGACGCGGTCCGGCAGTGGTGGGGCCAGCGCGACAACGAGACCATCGTCGACCGGCTCGAGGCTCGGGCCGGCGGCCAGTGGCGATTCGTCCAGCGCTCCCAGGACGGCAACGAGCACGGCTTCCACGGCGTCTACCACGAGGCCATCGCGCCCGAGCGGATCGTCTACACCTTCGAGTGGGAGGGCATGCCCGGCCACGTCCTGCTCGAGACCGTCACCCTCGAGGAGCAGGACGGCAAGACCCACATGACCGACACCTCGGTGTTCCAGTCGGTCGCCGACCGCGACGGGATGCTCCAGTCGGGGATGGAGAGCGGGGCCGCCGAGTCCTTCGACCGCCTCGACGAGTACCTGGCCAAGCGCTGATGGCCGAGCCGACCAGCGGACGGGCCGGGCCCGAGGGGCCGCCGGCGGCGGTGCTGGCCCGGTTCGCGGCACAGAGGGTGGCCAGCCTGGCCACCCTCTCGGCCGCCGGGCCGAGGCTGGTCCCGGTGACCTTCGCCTGGCACGACGGGGCCGCGGTGTGGGCGGTGGACCGGGT
>JBJMHP010000234.1:0-11702 GCA_045807325.1 Actinomycetes bacterium
CCGGCACCGACGCCGCCACCCCCGACACCCACCCCGGCGGGGGGCCCCGCGAGGTCGGGTTCATGGTCGCGGCCGGCCTGGACGTCCTCCGGGGCGGCCGGGCGCCCACCGCCGAGGGGGCGGACCTGCTCGGCGTGGACGACCGCGGGGTCCTGCAACGGGGTGCGGCCGCCGACGTCCTGGTGGCCGGCGGCGACGTGGCCGCCGACGTCGCTGCCCTCCAGCGGGTGGTGGCCGTGTTCCAGGACGGCCGCCAGGTGGTCTAGGCTGGACACGGTGTCCGTGGCGGAGGTGGTGCCCAGATGACCGTCGTCCAACTGCCCGAGGAGCTGGTCGCGCTGCGGGAGGCGATCCGCACCTTCATCCAGCGCGAGATCGCCCCCAAGGAGGCGAGCTACGCCCAGGAGATCACCGAGACCGGCACCTTCGCCGGCCTCCAGCAGGAGAAGCGGGCCCTGCGCAAGCGCTCGGCCGCCGAGGGCTACTACTCGCTGTTCATGCCCGAGGAGGCCGGCGGCGGCGGGGTCGGCTACCTTGGCCTGGTCCTGTGCGTCGAGGAGTGCATGCGCCACGGGCTGCTGCTGGCCATGCCCGGCGGCGTGCTCCCCAGCGTCGAGGGCCCGACCCCCATCCTGCTCGACGGCACCCCCGAGCAGCAGGAGCGCTACCTCCAGCCGACCATGCGGGCCGAGCGTGAGGCCTGCTTCGCCCTGACCGAGCCCGACGCCGGCTCGGACGCGACCCGGATCCGCACCCGGGCCGAGCGGGTCGACGGCGGCTGGGTCATCAACGGCCGCAAGCACTTCATCACCCACGGGGCCGAGGCCGACTACGTGATCCTGTTCGCCGTCACCGACCCGGGCAAGGGCGCCCGCGGCGGCATCAGCTGCTTCCTGGTCGACACCGACACCCCCGGCTTCGAGGTCGGCCGCCGTCAGCGGACCATGTACGACGAGCACCAGGCCGAGCTGGTCTTCACCGACTGCTCGGTCGGCGACGACGCCCTGCTCGGCCGGGAGGGCTACGGCTTCTACTCGGCCATGCGCTGGATCAACGGCGGTCGGGTGTCGATCGCCGCCATGGCCGTCGGGGTGGCCCAGCACCTGTACGAGCGGATGCTCGAGTACGCCAAGGTGCGGGAGGCGTTCGGCCGCCGGATCGGCGCCAACCAGTACGTGCAGGGGATGATCGTCGACACCCTGGCCGAGCTGACCCAGGCCCGCCTGCTCGTCTACGACCTGGCGGCCAGGCTGGACGCCGGGGCCGACGGCCGCCAGGAGGCGGCCATGGCCAAGTACGTGGCCACCGAGATGGTCGGCAGGGTGGCCGACCGGGCCATCCAGGTGTTCGGCGGCAACGGCTACATGACCGAGATGGGCGTCGAGCGCTGGGCCCGGTTCGTCCGCGCCATGCGCCTGTACGAGGGCACCAGCGAGATCCTCAAGACCAACATCGCGCGGACGCTCGGTCTGGACGAGCCGACCCCGGCCCCGGCCGTGGCGGCGGGCCCGGCACCGACCCCGTAGGATCGGCTCATGCGAACCCTCCGTGCCCGCTCCACCCTGCTGCTGGCCGCGGCCGCCTGGACCATCTGGGTGTGGACGACCCGCATCTGGAACATCCTCAACGACCCCGCCCACGACGGCGCCTTCAAGGCCGTCCACAGCCTGCTCGCCCTGGTCTCGATCGCCTTCGCGGTCGCCCTGGCCGTGGTCGGCTGGCGCATGCGCCGCGAGGAGCGCGCCGCCGCCGGCCGGCGGCCCGAGCGCGAACCGGTGGCCGGCCGCGGGAATTGAGGCCGGCGGCCGCGCCGGATAGGCTGAGCCGCTCGTCGACCTGGGGGGTAGGTGCGATGTTCATCCGGATTCTGCGCGGACAGGCGTATGACGGTGCCGCCACGCTGGCCGAGATCGCCCGCTGGCGCCAGGAGCTGGGCGCCGGGGTGCTCGGCTGGCAGCGGCTGACCGCCGGCACCGGCGACGCCGGCGAGCTGGTCCTCGCCCTCCGCTACGACACCGAGGCCGCCGCCCGCCGCGACCAGGACCGGCCCGAGCTGGCCGCCTGGCAGGCATCGGCCGAGCGCCACCTGGCCGGCCCCGGCCGCTGGTACGACTGCCCGGTGGTCCACACCATGAAGGACGGCGACGCCGGCGAGGCCGGCTTCGTCCGGGTGGTCCAGGGCCGCCTGGCCGACCCGATCCGCCTGGCCGCCATGCGCGACGAGGTCGAGCGCACCCTGCGCGACCGCGCCCCCCATGTCCTCGGGGTGACCGTGGCCGAGCACGCCGACGGCACCGGCTTCACCGAGCTCACCTACCTGACCTCCGAGCGTGAGACCCGCGCCGCCGACCGCCAGATGCCGGTCGAGATGGCCGTCCAGCTCGGCACCGTCCGCAGCTACGTGGAGGCCCTGGAGGAGGTCGAGCTGCGCCGGCCGCTGCTGGCCAGCCCGGCCCGGGTCGCGGTCGCCTGACCCCGGGGCCGGACTAGGGGGCGCGGTCCTCGGCGTCCAGGGCGGCCAGGGCGGCCGCCTGGGCCCGGGCCATCACGTCCTTGAGGGGCCGGCCGGTGGCCGAGGCCAGGCGGGCGCAGTCGGCGTACTCGGGGGCCACGTTGACCACCCGGCCGCCGTCCAGGCCCAGCTTGACCCGGACCTTCCCGGGCCCGCCGGGCAGCGACACGGCGATCACCCGCCGCTCCAGCACCCACTTGCGCACCGGCAGGCCACGCACGCCCAGGGTCGAGGTCTCGCGCCAGAGCAGCTCGCGCACGGCCGCGTCCGTGCCCGGGCTGCACAGCACCGACAGGGTGATGCCGGGCCGGCCCTTCTTCATGTGGATCGGGGTGTACCAGACGTCGGCCGCCCCGGTCTCGAACAGCCGCTCCAGCACCCAGGGGGCCAGCTCCGGGGTCATGTCGTCGAGGTTGGCCTCCAGCACCACCCCGCCGTCGCCGGCCGAGTCGTCCTCGGTGCGCTCGCCCAGCAGCACCCGGAGCAGGTTGGGCAGCTCGTCGTGCTGGCGGGACCCGGCCCCGTAGCCGACGGCGGCCACCCGCATGGCCGGCAGGTCGGTGTAGCGGCCGGCGCTGGCGGCCAGGATGGCCGCCCCGGTGGGGGTGGTCAGCTCGGCCGCGACCCCGCCGGAGTAGACCGGCACGTCCTGGAGCAGCTCGACGACGGCCGGGACGGGCACCGGCAGCATCCCGTGCTCGCCGCGCACCAGCCCGGTCCCGGTGGCCACCGGCGACGCCCACAGCTCGGTCACGCCGAGCTCGTGCAGCAGCAGGGCGCTGCCGACGATGTCCACGACCGCGTCCACGGCCCCGACCTCGTGGAAGTGGACCTGCTCGACCGGCTTGCGGTGGACCCTGGCCTCGGCCTCGGCCAGCCGGGCGAAGGTGGCCAGCGACCGGTCGCGCACCGGGGCCGGCAGGTCGGCCTCGCCGAGGGCGCCCCGCAGGTACGCCCAGGTGCGGATCACGTGCGAGCGCTCGGCCCTGACCCGCACGTGGGTGCCGCCGATCCCGCCCCGCTCGGCCCCGGTCACCTCCAGCTCGAACCGGTCCACCGGCACCCCGGCCAGCCCCGACCGCAGCGCCTCGACCGACCCCCCCGCGTCCAGCAGCGCCCCCAGCACCATGTCCCCGGCAACCCCGGCGAAGCAGTCGAAGTAGGCGAAGGTCACCCGCGGCCTCCGTCGCCCCGGCCCTCGGGGCCCTCAGGCCTCCGGCGGGTCCGGAGGATCCGTGCGGCCAGGGCGCCGGCCCCGAACCCGTTGTCGATGTTGACCACGCTCACCCCGACCGCGCACGAGTTCAGCATGCCGAGCAGGGCGGCCAGCCCCTCGAAGGCGGCCCCGTAGCCGACGCTGGTCGGCACCGCCACCACCGGCGCGGCCACCATCCCGGCGACCAGCGACGGCAGGGCGCCCTCCATTCCGGCCACCACCACCAGCACGTCGGCCGCCTGGAGGCGCCCGGCCTCGGCGAACAGCCGGTGGGCGCCGGCCACGCCCACGTCGACCAGGGTGTCGACCCGGCAGCCGAACGCCTCGGCCGTGACCCAGGCCTCCTCGGCCACCGGCAGGTCGCTGGTCCCGGCGCAGACCACCCCGACCAGGCCGGGCCGCGTCCCGTCCCGGTCGACCGGCCGGCAGACCAGCATCCCGGAGCGGGGATGCCAGCGGGCGGCCGGGGCGGCCTCGCGGACCGCCGCCGCGTGCTCGGCCGTGGCCTTGGTGACCAGCACCGGCGCCGCGTCCTGGGCGAGCAGGGCGGCCACGATCGAGGCCGTCTCGGCCGGCGTCTTGCCGGCGCCGTAGACGACCTCGGGACCGCCCCGCAGGGCCCGGTGGTGGTCGACGCGGGCGAAGCCGAGGTCCTCGAACGGCCACGCGGCCAGGCGGGTCACGGCGTCCGCGGTGGACAGCTCGCCACTGGCCACGGCGCCGAGCAGCTGTCGAAGCCGACCCTCATCCAAAGTTCCCGCATTGTACAATCGCCGCCGCTGCCTTCCCCGGTCCCCGCTGGCCTCGCAGGAGGTTACCCGCGTGTCCCCGCTGCCGGCAGAGAGGCTGACCCTCCTCGTCTACGCCGCCCTGGCGGCGACCCTGGCCCTCGGCGTGGTGCTGTCGACCATCAACGGCCGCTCCGAGACCCGCTCGTACGCCAAGCCGGTCCGCGGTGGCCGCTCCGACCACAACCTGTCGGACGAGGAGCGCGCCGCTATCGCCATGGCCATGGGCGCGACCAACCCGGAACTCGCTTCCGGGGTCCGGTAGCCTGGGCCCATGCTGGATCTCAAGCTCGTCCGCGAGGACCCCGAGCGGGTCAAGGCCGCCCTGGCCAAGCGCGGCCCCGGCATGGCCGACCAGGTCGACCGGCTGCTGGAGGCCGACGCCGCCCGCCGCCGCCTGGTCACCGAGGTCGACGCCCTGCGCGCCCAGCAGAAGCGGCGCGGCAAGGAGGTCGCCAGGGCGACCCCGGAGGAGCGCGAGCGGCTCCTGGGCGGCCTCAAGGAGCTGTCGGCCCGCCTGGACGAGGCCGAGGCCCGCCTGCGCGCCGCCGAGGCCGAGCTGGCCGAGCTCCAGGCCCGTATCCCCAACCTGCCCGACCCGGCCACCCCGGCCGGCGGCGAGGAGGACTCGGTCGAGCTGCGCCGGGTTGGCACCCCGGGGGTCTTCGACTTCGAGGTCCGCGACCACCTGGAGCTGGGCGAGCTGCTGGGCGCGATCGACACCGTCCGCGCGGCCAAGGTGTCGGGGGCCCGCTTCGGCTACCTGCTCGGGCAGGGGGCGCTGCTCGAGTTCGCCCTGGTCCGCTTCGCCATGGACCGCCTGGTGGCCGCCGGGTTCGTGCCCGTGGTCCCGCCGGTGCTGGTCCGGCGGGAGGCGATGTTCGGCACCGGCTTCCTGCCCACCGACGAGCAGCAGATCTTCCGCACCGCCGACGACGACCTGTACCTGGCCGGCACCTCGGAGGTGCCGCTGGTCTCCTACCACAGCGACGAGCTCCTCGACCCGGGCGCCCTGCCGCTCCGCTACGCCGGCTTCTCGACCTGCTTCCGCCGCGAGGCCGGGTCCTACGGCAAGGACACCCGGGGCATCTTCCGGGTCCACCAGTTCGACAAGGTGGAGATGGTGTCGTTCGTGCTCCCCGACGCCTCGGCCGACGAGCACGAGCTGCTGCTGGCCCAGGAGGAGGAGATCCTCCAGGCCCTGGAGCTGCCCTACCGGGTGGTCGACATCGCCGCCGGCGACCTCGGCGGCTCGGCCGCCCGCAAGTTCGACTGCGAGGCCTGGATCCCCTCCCAGGGCACCTACCGGGAGCTCACCTCGACCTCGAACTGCACCGACTACCAGGCCCGCCGCATCGGCTGCCGGGTCAGGCAGGCCGACGGCAACCGGCCCGTGCACACCCTGAACGGCACCGCCGTGGCTGTCGGCCGCACCATCGTCGCCCTGCTCGAGAACCACCAGCAGCCCGACGGGTCGGTCCGGGTCCCCAAGGCCCTCCAGGGCTACCTGGGCACCGACCTCATCGAGCCGGGCGGGTAGCCTCCGGCGCTACGGGAGGATGGCCACCGCCTCGATCTCCAGGAGCAGGCCGTCCAGGGCCAGGCGGCCGACCTCCACGGCCGTGCTCGCCGGTGGCCGCGCGGTGTCGACATACCGTTCGCGGACCTCGCGGACGGCCGGCAGCTGGGTCGCGTCCACCAGGTAGAGGTTCAGCTTGACCACCTGCTCGAAGCCGGCCCCGACCGACCGCAGTGCGGTCTGGAGGTTCTCGAACACCTGGCGCGCCTGGGCACGGATGTCGCCGGGGCCGACGAGCTCGCCGGCGGGGTCCAGGGCGATCTGCCCCGCGATGTAGACCGGCCGCCCGGCGGTCACCTCGACCACGTGGGTGTAGCCGGTGGGCCGGTGCATGCCCTCGGGGTTGAGGAAGTTGGCGGCGGCTGGGGTGGGGGTTGACGCCTGGGTCATGCGGCTCCCGTCTCTCGGTTGGCGTACCTGACCAGGCAGTCTACGGAACCGGACCCCGGCGCCGGCCCGGCCGTGCTTGCCCCCGTCTCCGGTCCCCATGCTGGGACCCACAGGCGGCGTCGAGGACCAGGAAGTTGTCGACCTTCAGAACCTTGGTCGAGCAGACCAGGGCCGAAGCCGCCCTGGTCTGCGACGACAGCAGCGAGGTCAGGCAGCAGGGGATCAGCGCACGCCGACGAGCGGCCCTGGCCAAGCAGCGGGAGCTGGCCGCTCAGGTCCGCGCCAGGATCGCCGCCCACAGCGGCCCCGAGGCCGACCACCACCGCTCCCTGGTGGTCTGGAGCCAGCTGGTCGCCCTCAGGGCGCCAGCGATGCACATGGAGCTTGCAGCGGACCCAGTGAACCTTGTCTCGGAGGCTGGACATGGGAGCTGGCGTTGGTTCCTACCCTTGGCGCGGCGTGTCCGGCTGGGTGTGCCCCGCCAGGCCAGCAACCTGGGCTGAGGTCGCGTTGCAGGAAGGCACCATGTCTGGCACGAGCGCCGGAGCACGGTGAGGGCTGGTCTGCGCGGCTCACCCGCTCGAACTACGAGGTGCCGAGTGGCTCGGGCGGGCTCTCATGCCCTGGGTGCGGGGCGTCGGCCGGGGCACGGGTCCGGGGCAGGAACGCCGCGGCCAGGAGCCCGAGGAGGCCGACCGCGGCCAGCACGATCATCGCGAGCCCATAGGCACGCTGTGGCGTGGCGGTGATGCCGGCGACCAGGATGGTCCCGGCGATCGCGGTGCCAAGGCACGAGCCGAGGTTGGAGACGCTGCGCGACAGCCCCGAGATCTCGCCCTGCAGCTCCTCTGGGAAGCTGGACTGCACGACGTTGATCGACGGGGTGAGCATCACGCCCAGCCCCAAGCCGATCAGCAGCAGCCCGGGCGCGAAGTCCCAGGCACTGTGAGAGCCGGTCACCATGGCCAACAGGACGCCGATGCCGGCGATCGTGACGAGGAACCCGGCCATGATGAGGGTCCGTTGTGCCCGCCGCCCTGCCAGGCGCTCGGCAGCAAGCGACGACGCCAGCAACCCGACCGTGGCCGCGGTGAAGATCACGCCGGTCTGGATCGCGTCGTAGCCCCGCACGACCTGCAGGTAGGCCGCCACGACGAACGACACGCCGATGAGCAGCAGCCACTGGATGTTCTGGGTGACCAGGGCGAGGTTGGACGTCCGATTGCGGAACAGAACCGTCGGCAATAGCGGCTCCTTGCCCGCACGCTCCTTGGCCCGCACCGACCGGAAGAACCACGCCAGGACCAGCGCGCCCGCGGCGAGCAGGGCGAGCATCAGCCAGCCGTTGTTGTCGGCAGCCAGGATCCCCATGACGACCAGGACCAGGCCGACCGCCGACAGGATCGCCCCGCCGGTGTCGAAGGGACGGGTGGGATCCGGCGGCAGCGGATCCTGAACCCGCCGAGCCAGCCAGAGGATCGCCGCGATGACCAGGGCCTGGAACACGAAGGCGGCCCGCCAGCTGATGGCGGAGGTGATCAGGCCACCAATCAGCGGCCCCGCGGCGGCGCCGACGCCGCCCATCGCGCTGATCACCCCGAACGCCCGGGCACGGGAGGTGAGGTCGGGGAGCAGCAGGGTGGTGAGAATGTAGACGGGCGGGATCAGCAGGGCCGTGCCCACCCCCTCCAGGATCGAGTTGCCCAGGATGAGCACGCCAAGCCCCGGCGCGGCCGCGCTCAACAACGCGCCGATGCCGTACACCAGCAGGCCGACCGTGAAGCACCGCTTGCGGCCATACCGGCCGGTCAACTTGCCGCCGGGGATCATCAGCGCCGCCATCACCAGCAGGAAGATGGTGATCGCGACCTGCACGCCCTGCACCGACGTGTCCAGGTCCTTGCTGATGTCGTTGATCATGACATTCATGTTGGAGCCGGCGAAGCTGCAGATGAACTGCGCGAGCGCCAGGGGAATGAGCACCCTTCGCAACGCGCTCGACGGTCGTCCCGCCGTATTGACCTCCGCCACCTTGCACCTACTTCCACACCAACCGGGGATGTCGTCTCCGCCGCACGACCACCGGGAGACGGGGTCCACGCCGCCCTAGCCGTCGGCGTGGGAGACCTGATACTGCCCTGGTCGTCGTATCGGCTGCAAGAGACCAATGCGCGCACGGGACCTGGGTGCGAGACGAGCTGGGCTCACCTCGCTTCCGCGATACGCCGACGCCGCCATTGCACGTGGCGGATGTGAGCGTTGCCCGATCACGCTCGCCCAGCGAGTTGCTCGGCCCCAGCTCGGTGGCCTGCGCCTCGACGCTGGACTGAAGGCCCTGTCTGACGCCTGGAGCAGACCTGGATGGCCGCCCTGACGGACCGGGACCGGACCCAGCGCGGACAGGCAGTGGTCACGCTCGCCGAAGGTGCTGGTCGTTGAGGCGGAGGAGGTGGGATTCGAACCCACGGGGCCCTCTCGGGTCCGGCGACTTTCAAGGTCGCTGCCTTCGGCCGCTCGGCCACTCCTCCGGGGCGTAGTTTAGGGCGTCCCGGGGCCGGGGCAGCCTCGGTCAGCGGCGGCGCCGTCGCCGGCCGGACCGCCGGCGGGGTGGTTGGCGACGCCGGTGGGCCAGGATGGCGAGCAGGGCGCTGCCCAGGGCGGCCAGGCCGCCGAGGGCGGCGAGGCGGCGGCTTCGGGTGTCGCCGGGGACCAGGGTGGCGGCCAGCTCGCGCCTGGCCGCGATCACCCGGTCGCGCTGCTCCATCCGGCGGCCCAGCTCGAGCAGGGTGTCGTCGTCGATCAGGTCCTCGATGGCCGTCAGCAGCACCGAGTCCTCGTCGTCCAGGTGGTTCCGGACCTGCTGGGCCAGGACCGTGAGCTTGGCCTTGTGGGCGGCGCCGTCGGGCGCGGGGCCGGTCAGCTCGCCGGCCAGCCGGTCGATGAGCCGGTGCTGCTCGACCGCCCGGTCGCGCGAGGCCAGGTCGACTTCGGCCTGGCGGGCCCGCTCGCGGAAGATGGGGTAGAGGATGGACTCCTCCTGGTCGACGTGGTGGCGGACCGCGCCCTGGAACTGCCGGAGGACCTCGCGGTCGGGGCCGCCGTCACCCTCCGGCCGCTCGCACCGTCCCAGCAGCTCCTCGAGCCTACGGTGCTCCTCCCTGACCAGGGTCAGTGCGTCCATGCCTATCCCTTGTGCTCGGCGGCTACCCGAAGGCTACCCGAACCGTGCACCGGCGCCCGGCCCGCCAAACCGGCTCGGGCAGCGGCTCACGCCCTGGACCGGGCGCGGCGCCGGTGGCGCAGGTCGTTGCGGACGATCATCGACCGGTCCGACGACCAGGGCGCGTACGGGGCCATGGTGAGCGCGGCCAGGGCCAGCAGCACCCGGTCGTAGTTGACCCGCCAGCCGGCGAAGTCCCGCCAGGCCTGGTCCAGGTCGGACTTGAGGGGCACGCCGGCCTCGATCAGCTCCCGGCAGACCTGGTCGTACTCGCGCCGGTCGATCGAGATCGGCACCTCCGGCCAGTGGGGGTTGGGGTTGTGGTCGATGCCGAAGAAGTCAGCGATCCGCCGCAGGGCGACGTAGCCGGCCCGGATGCAGAGCTCGGCGTCGGGGCTGCGCGGGCGGTCCACCGTCGACGCCAGCAGCGACGCCCCGTCCAGGACCGCCCCTGAGGCCGTCACCCACGAGTGCTCCCAGTGCGGGGAGCGGAAGAACACCAGGGCGGGCAGGGAGGTGTGGGTCTCGGTGATGTCGACGAACCAGTTCTCCCAGTCCCGCCACAGCTGCTCCAGGCGGTCCCAGCCGCCGATGATCGAGGACCGGACCAGCATCGCTCTGGCGGTCGGCGGCGTGTCGGCCCGCACGTCCAGCGCCGTCACCGCCGCCTCGCGGCGCTGGAACGACTGGTACGTCGAGGGCAGGTAGCTGATCAGCATGGCCAGCAGCACCAGGCCGAACCCGGCCTCGGAGAACGCCAGCACCATGGTGGGCACGTTGGGGGGCATCACAAACCCGAGGGTGTAGAGCGACGAGCCGCTGAGTTCGAGCGCCACGACCAGAGGCCGCGCCCCCAGGGACCAGAACAGCAGAATGTAGCCGATGCCGGTCAGGATCAGCCAGGTCGCGGCCAGGGCGAACAGGCTGATCGGCCCATACAGGGCCATGAGGCGGTCGCGCTCCTCGAAGCTCCTCGCCCGTTTCCCGCGCAGCCTGAACAGCCACCGGATCCCCCTGAACACCCACCTGGTGATCGTCACCGGGAGCGCCCTGGGCACGACCAGGGTCATGATCGCCGACAGCACTGTCGTCGCCACGATCAGCGCCCCGCCCACGAAGGCGAGCATCGCCAGCACGTTCCCTACCGCCAGCGTTCCTCCTCTCGCCGGTCTAGCCCTGACGGCGACGGGCCGCCGCCAGGATCCTCGACGCCTCCCTGGCCCGCTCCCTCGGCACCCAGACCCGGTGCCCACCAACGCCGGCCAGGCTCACCAACCGGTCCAGCAGCCGCCCCCACCGCTCCGGACGGTCCGGGTCGGGCTCGCCGCTCGACGGGATGCCGGCCTCGGCCAGCACCGCCCGAACCCTGGAACCGAGCTCGGCGGTCCGGAAATTCCCCAATCGCCGCCTCGCCGTCCCCGGCGGCATCCCCGACCCCGCGTCCATCCCGGGATCATCCCACCCACCCGCTTGGGTCGGCGCCCAGGGTTGCCTACAATGTCCCCTCCCAGGCACCCAGCTTGGGAAATCTGGAGGCATCGCCTAGTCTGGTCTATGGCGCCCGCCTGCTAAGCGGGTTTGGGGTTCATCCCCCATCGTGCGTTCGAATCGCACTGCCTCCGCTCTGCGCCGCTAGCTCAACGGATAGAGCACCAGACTACGGATCTGGCGGTTGGGGGTTCGAATCCCTCGCGGCGCGCACAACGCCCCAGGTCAACGGCCTGGGGCTGTTTGCTTTGCTTGCCTCCTGATCATCCTTTGATCATCCTTGCCCCCTCGGGCGGGTGATTAAGGAGCCTCCTGGTGATCAAGAAGCGCGGCAATCGCTGGTGGGTCGTCGTCTATGCCGGCCGCGACCCGCTCACCGGGAAGAAGCGCCAGAAGACCGGCACCGCCGCGTCCAAGGCGGAGGCCCGCCAGCTGGAAGCCCGCCTGATTAGCCAGGTCGGTGCCGGCCAGCACGGCGGTGCCGCCGGCAAGACCGTGGCCGACCTTAT
>JBJMHP010000235.1:0-21237 GCA_045807325.1 Actinomycetes bacterium
AGCCCGGCCAGCTCGGCCCGGCGCTGGGCCAGGGCCTTGCCCGCGGCCACCGCCTCCTTCTTGGCCTCGACCGCGGCGGCGGAGGCGGCGGTGGCCGCGGCCAGCTCGTCGGCGTGGCGACGGCGCAGCTCGTCGTGGGCCGCCCCCAGGGGCTGACCGCAGGTCGGGCAGGGGGCGTCCGGGTCGAGGTCTGCCCCGGCCTCGGCGGCCTCGGTGGCCGCCTGGAGGCGGTTGGCGGCCGCTCCGGTGGCCTCGCTGAGCTCGGCGTGGCGTTCCCGGGCCGCGGTGAGCTGCTCGTCCAGCTCACCCACGGACTGCTCGGCCTTGACCCGGGCGGCGACCAGCCCGGCCGCCCCCTGGGCGTCGGCCTCGGCGTTGTGCAGGGCGCGTTCGCTGGTCCGCTGGCGGCCCCTGGCCTCCTCCAGGGCGGTGGCCAGGTGGGCCCGGGCGGCCGCCTGCTCCCTTGCCTGCTCCAGGGCCTCCAGGGGCGCGGCCTGGGTGGCCAGCTCGGCCACGCGGGCGGCGGCGGCCTGGATCTCGGGCCCGAGCCGGTCGGCCTCGGCCGCCCTGGCCTCGTGGCGCTCGGCCTCCTGGCGGTGCCCCTCGGCCGCGGCCCTGGCCAGCCCGGCCTTGGATCGAAGCTCCTCCAGGGCCTTGGCCGCCTGCTCGGCGGCGGCGGTGGCCTGTTCGGCGGCGGCCAGGGCGGTGGCCTGCTCGGCCTCGGCGGCGGCGGCCTCGGCATCGGCCTGCTCGGCCCGCTGGCGCTCGGCCTGGGCCTCGGCGGCGGCCGCCTCCAGCTCGCCCAGGTCGGGCAGCCCGGCCCTGGCTCCGGTGGCGGCGGTGCGGGCGTCGCGGCCCTGCTCGCGCACCCTGGCCAGGGCCCGCTCGACCGGGCTCACCCCCAGCAGGTCCAGGACGAGGCGGCGCCGGTCGCTGGGGAGCATGGTCGCGAAGGCGGTCAGCTCCTTCTGCTGGGCGCACACCGAGGCCAGGAACGCCCGCTGGTCCATGCCCAGCACCCTGGCCAGGAACGCGTTGGCCTCCCTGACCGACTGGGCGGCCAGCTGCCCGTTGAGGAACACCTCGACCTCGGGGGTGAGGTTGCGTCCCTTCAGCCGCCGCCGCACGTCATAGGTGTTGCCCTCGTGCTCGAACACCAGCTCGACCCGCACGTCGTCGCCGACCCCGGCCGACCGCAGCTCCCACTTGTCGGTCCGCGAGTCCCCGTACAACGCCCAGCGCAGGGCCTCGATCAACGTACTTTTCCCGGAGCCGTTTGCCCCATAGATCCCGATCAGGCCGTCGGGGAACTCCAGGTCGACCGACCGGTAGACGCGGTAGTTGCGCAGGCTGAGGGAACGCAGGTGCATCGGGCTAGCGGGCCTCCTCCTCGACCTGCTGGAGGAAGGCCCGGCCCATGCCGGCCAGCCGGTCGCGGTCGTAGCCTTCGATGGGGACGCTGGCCAGGTAGCGGTCCCACTCGTCGGCCAGGCTGGTCACGGGCTGGGCGGCCAGCTGGGCCGCCTGCTCGTCGGCCTCGGACTCGACCTGCACGGTCACGACCAGGGTGCCCGGGAAGGCCTCGGCCAGCTGGCGGCGGTCGAGCAGGCGGCGCAGCTCGGGACGGGCCCGGTTGACGAACAGCCGCACCACCGCCCCCTCGGTCTCGGCCGGGCCGGCCAGGCCGGCGGCGGCCTCGTAGACCTCGGGGGCGGTCAGGTCGAAGGCGTCCAGCCGGTAGCTGCGCAGCGGCCGGCCGCCCGGGACCGGGTGGTGGCGGACCGCGCCCGAGGTCAGCTCCAGGCTGAGGATGCCCTTGACCTGGGGCTCATCGTGCTGGGGCAGGTCCTTGAAGCTGAAGGTGTCCGTCGACCCCGGGTACCAGGCGTTGGGGGCGACCTGGGCGAAGTTGTGGAAGTGGCCGAGCAGGATGCGGTCGAACCCGGCGTCCAGGGTCGACAGGTCGACCTCGAGCTCGTTGACGTCGCCGTAGGTGTAGCGGCGGGCCAGCACGGTCACGGCGGCGTGGGTGACGAGCAGGTTCAGGTGGTCGCCGGAGCGGGCGTCGGCGGCGGCGGCGATCTGGTCCTTGAGGGCGGCGTCGTCGGTGCACTGGGGCACGGCGTGGACCCGCAGCCCGGGCAGCAGGTCGACCGGCTCGTACGCGCCCCGGTAGGCGAACCGCAGGCCCGGGAAGGCGTCGGCCAGGACCGCGTACGGCGAGCCGGACTCGCGCAGCCGCGGGGTGTCGTGGTTGCCGGAGATGGCCAGGGTGGGCACCCCGGCCGCGGCCAGGGCCCGCAGCCCCCTGGCCCCCTCCCGGAACGCCCGGTAGGTGGGCCGGGGGGCGTCGAACAGGTCGCCAAGGACCAGCACCCCGTCCGGCTCAAGGGCGAGGGCCGCCGCCACGGCCCGGTGCCAGGCGCCGTTGAAGTCGACCTCCCGCTGGTTCAGCCCGTTCGGGTCGACGGCCTGGTAGTGGGCCCGTCCCAGATGGGCGTCGGCGATGGCGACCAGGCGGCTCATCAGTCGAAGAACCCGCTCATGGCTTCGGCCGGGCGCTCCCGGGGCGCCTCGGGCCGGGGGACGGTGCTCAGCCACTCCTCGTACAGGTGGATCTTGGCCGGGAGGGCGAAGGGGGCCTCGGGGTTGGTGACCAGGGCCTCGCCCGGCATCAGGGTCTGGATCTCGGCCCCCAGGTCGGACAGGTCCTGCTTGGAGGACGACCGCAGGGTGTTGCGGTCGCGCTCGTCGGCCAGGCCAAGCACGAAGTAGGTGTTGAACTGGCTGAGCAGCTCCGAGTCGATCAGCTTGGGCTGCTGGGTGATGGCGCACAGGCCGACGTTGAACTTGCGGCCCTCGCGGGCCAGGCGGGGGAAGACGTTGAACTCGGCGTCGTCCAGGCGGGTCAGGACCCGCTGGGCCTCCTCGAGGGCGACCAGGGTCCGGGGCAGCTGCCCGAACCGCTCCCGGTTGGTCCGGTAGGCGCCGGCCCGCTCCTCGAGCAGGCTGCGGGTGAGGAGCGAGGCGACCAGGGTCTCCTCGACGGCCTCGAGCCCGGAGGTGTCGACCAGGACCACCTTGCCGCCGCCCAGGTCGTCCAGGACCTTGCCGGTGAGCGACTGGCTGGGGTCGTCGGTCATCAGCGGCAGCCGGACGATCCGCTTGGCCCGCCGCGACAGCACCTGGATGGTGGCCAGCGCGTGCTTGTACAGCTCGCCCTCCTTGAGGGCCTCGGGGCTGTCCTCGGCCAGCCGGGTCAGCCAGACGCCCTTGTCGCCCAGCTCCACATAGGCCGTCTCCAGGGCCTCACCCTGGGCGGTGGAGAACTTCCAGGAGGTCTTGAGGTCGTCGGGGGTCAGCTCGGCCAGCGACAGCCGCAGCAGGTTGGCCTGCCCGGCCTGCGGGGTGGGCGAGTAGACCCGCAGCCGCTGCTGCGCCCACGGGTGGTCGACCAGCCCCTTGCGGCCGACCCCGCCCTCCAGGTACTCGCCGTGGGGGTCGAACAGCAGCATGGCGTAGCGGCCGCTGGCCGCCAGCAGCTGGCCGGCCAGGACCTTCATGAGGTTGCTCTTGCCCATGCCGGTGGTGGCGAACACCCCGACGTGGCTGGGCAGGGTCTCGCCGCGGATCCCGACCGGCAGGTCGATGGTGTCCTCGCCCGAGCGCAGCCGCCCGACCACGACGTCCCCCATCCGCTCGCGCAGGAAGGCCAGGTCGGCGTCGGTGGGGGCGGACACGGCGGCGAACTGGGCGGGCAGGCTCTTGGGCTTGTGGAAGCCGCCCGAGTCCACGTAGCCGAGCGGGACCACCTCGGCCACCTTGTACAGCCGCTTCTCGAAGTCGCGCAGGGTGGTGGCCTCGCCGACCTGGTCCATGGCCATCAGCCCGCCGGCGGTGCGCTCGGCCCAGCCGGCGTCCGAGGACTCCGACCCATAGGCCACGTCGGTGACCCGGAACAGGTAGCGGCGGCCCCGCTCGGGGTCGTCGCCGGCCAGCAGCTCGCCCAGGAACAGGTCCTCGCCGTAGAAGGCCCGGAAGCGCACGTCCAGCACCGACCGGCCGAAGATGCGTCCCTTGTAGTCCGGCATGGTCCAGGGTCTCCCGTGGTCAGGCGTTCAGGGTCAGGTGGAAGTCGCGCATCACCAGGTCGACGTCGTCCTCGGACAGGCCCTCGCGCAGGAACGCCTCGCGCAGGTCGCGGCGCAGGTCGGCCAGCAGCGGCCCGGGCAGCGACACCACCCGGTGGACGGCCGCCAGCGGGTAGGGGTAGCCGAGGAACGCCGGGTCGTCCGACAGCCCGGCCAGGACCGCGAACAGCTGGTCGGGGTCGCGGGCGCCGCGGACGGCGTCGACCCGGAAGGCGTAGGCGCCGGCCCGGGCCAGCCGGGCCACGTACACCTCCGAGGACTCCTCGGGGCCGGTGACCCGCAGGTACCAGCGGGTGTCGGGGCCGAGCTCGTCCTCGGCCCGGCGCCGCACCCGCAGCACCAGGGGGGCGTACCGGCCCCAGCGCAGCTTGGACGCCTTGGTCACCCCGACCAGGTCGACGCGGCGCTCGAGGGCCAGGGCGTGCACCGGCTCGACCAGGGCGGCGGGCAGGAACGGCCCCGGGTGCAGGCTGCCGTCCACCAGGACCAGGTCGCCCGGGCGGGCGGCCCCGACCGCCTCGGCGGCCCGGCGCCACTCGGCCAGCTCGCGGAGCACGTCCACCACCCCACCCAGGTCGGCCAGCTCCCGCTCCCGCCTGACCCCGGCCCGGGCCAGGGCCTCGGCGTAGGCCGCCTTGGCGTCGGACTGGGTCAGGGCACGCAGCTGCAGGGGGTCGACGTCGCTGGCGAAGGTGTCGCGGTCGCAGTGCCAGATCGTCCCCGCCCGGTAGGCGACCAGCCAGAAGCTGCGCCCGTTCAGCAGGCAGGCCGAGCCGCCGTCGACCGCGGCCGCGGTCACCCCGGGGGCCGGGTCGCAGCCGAACTGGTGCAGCGGGGCGTCGGTGGACAGCTCGAGGGCCCGGGCGTCCTCGGGGCCGAGCGGCTCGTCGACCGGGTTGTCGACGCTGGTCCCGGCGTCGGCGAGCAGCCGGCTGAGGTAGCCGGCGGCCACCCGCACCCGGTCGCCATAGTCCTCGACGAGCAGCGTGCCTCCCCTCCACCGCACCCAGAACGAACACACGTTCTACCCGGAGGGTAACCAGAAACCCCGGGAAGGGGAAGCACCGCCGCAGTGTAGCTAGGCCAGGGGCTGGTCGACCAGACCGGCCAGCCGCCTGGGGGCGACCAGCCGGTAGCTGTCGGCGACCAGCTCGGCGACCTCGCCCCAGTCGACGTCCTGGAGGTCGAGGCGCAGCCCCACCCAGCCCCGCCTGCCGACGTACCTCGGCAGGTAGAAGCGGTGCGGGTCGGAGGCGACGAGGCCGGTGTTCTCGCCATGGGGGGTCTTGCAGAGCACCGCCACCCGGCCGTCGCCGCCCTCGTCGTCGACGAACCAGGCGAAGGTGCGGCCGCGCACGGCGAAGCCGACATGCGTGCCGGACACCAGGTCGTGGGCGGTGACGGTGGCCTCGGGGAGGGTGCGGCAGAACCGCACCAGCCGGTCGCGTCGGGCCTGGAGGTCGTCCACGGGGAGCACCGTAGCAGGCGCCGGGGACACGCCGGTGCAGGCGCCGCCGGGTGGCAGGACAATGGGGGGCGTGCTCGCCACCGACCGCAAGGCCCAGCTGCTCACCCTCGGCGCCTGCTGCTTCGGGCTGTTCATGGTGATGCTGGACAACACGGTGGTGAACGTGGCCCTGCCCAGCATCCAGCGGGAGCTGGGGGCCAAGGTGGCCGGGCTGGCCCTGGTCCTTGACGCCTACATCCTGGTCTTCGCCAGCCTGCTGCTCACCGCCGGCTCGCTCGGGGACCGGTTCGGCCGCCGGCGGGTGTTCCGGGCCGGGCTGGTGGTGTTCACCGCCTCCTCGGCCCTGTGCGGGCTCGCCCCCACCCTGCCGGCGCTGGTCGGCGGTCGGGCCCTCCAGGCGGTGGGGGCGGCCGCCCTGCTGCCCAACTCCCTGGCCATCCTGACCGCGGCCTTCCCCGACCCCCGGGAGCGGGTCCAGGCCATCGGCCTGTGGTCGGGGGTGTCGGCCATGGCCCTGGCCGCCGGCCCGGTGGTCGGCGGGCTGCTCACCGACGGGCTCGGCTGGCGCTGGGTGTTCTACGTGAACCTGCCCGTCGGGGTGGCCGCCTTCGTGGTCGCCGGCCGGGTCGTGACCGAGTCCCGCAACCCGGCCGCCAGCCGCCTCGACCTGCCCGGGCTGGTGCTGGGCAGCCTGGGGCTGGGCGCGGTCACCCTGGGGCTGATCGAGAGCGACCAGCGCGGCTGGGGCTCCCTCGAGATCCTCGGGCTGCTGACCGCCGGGGTGGTGCTGCTGGCCGCGTTCGCGGCCACCGAGGCCCGCCGGACCGACCCCATGGTGTCGCCGCGCCTGTTCCGCGACGGCGCCTTCTCGACCGCCAATGCGGTGGTCCTGCTGGCCGGGTTCGCCCTGCTCGGCTTCGTGTTCTTCAACACCCTGTACTTCCAGGCCGTGCAGGGCTGGTCGCCGCTCCAGGCCGGGCTGCGCAGCCTGCCCAACACCCTGGCCGTGGTCGTCAGCGCCCCCCTGGCCGGGCGGCTGGCCTCCCGCTACGGGTACCGGGTGCCGGTGACGGCCGGGCTGCTGCTGGCCGCGGCCGCGCTGTGGGCCCTCACCGGCATCCAGGTCGGCACCCCCTACACCCAGCTGTGGTGGAAGCTGGCCATGTTCGGGGCCGGGCTGGGCCTGTCGATCTCCCCGGCCACCGCGGCCGGGGTCGCGGCCATGCCCGGCGCCCAGGCCGGGGTGGCCTCGGCCGTGATCCAGACCAGCCGCCAGGTGGGCGGCGCCCTCGGGGTGGCCGTGCTGGGCGCGGTCGCGGCCGCCCGCTACGGCGGCGCCACCCCCCAGGCCGACCCGGCGGCCTTCCTGGACGGCGTGCACGCCGCCTACACGCTGGCGGCGGTCGCGGTGGCCGCCGGGGCGGTGGCGGCGGCGCTGTTCCTGCGCCCCCGGCGGGCCGACCCGGACCCGGCCGGGCCGCCGCTGCCGGCCGAGACCGCCTGAGCAGGGCTACCAGGAGACGAGCTTCCAGATCTCCGGTTCCTGGGTGGGCTCGCCGACCTCGGCGAACAGGGCCACGGCCTGCTTGAGGTGGTCCATGGCCTCGGCGTGGCTGCCGCCGAGGTGGAGCAGGTCGGCCAGGTTGTTGTGGAGGGCGGCCTCGCGGTGGCGGTCGCCCTGGCGGGCGCAGAGCTCCAGGGCGGTGCGGGTGTGGGCCGCGGCCTGGTCGAGCTCGCCGGTGGCCCGGTGGGCCAGGGCCAGGTTGTTGAGGGCGGCCACCCGGGCGCTGGGGTCGGGCAGGGCCTCGGCCAGGGTGAGGCTGTGCTCCAGGTGCCGGCGGGCCTCGTCGTGGTCGCCGCGGGCCACGGCCAGCATCCCCAGCATGCCGTGGGCCCTGGCCAGCGCGTCCGGGTCGCCGGCCTCGGCGGCCAGGCTGAGGGCGTCGTTGGCCAGCTGCTCGGCGGCGGCGTCGCGGCCCTGGCGGTGGGCGGCCAGGCTGCGGTCGGCGGCCAGCCCGGCCCGGCGGCCCTCGGCCCCGCCCGGGCCCAGGCCGGCCAGGGCGGCGGCCAGGTGCCGTTCGGCGGCGTCCCAGTCGCCCCGGCGGGCGCTGACCGCCCCCAGCTTCTGCTCGATGACCCAGCGCTCGCCGGCGGGGGCGGTGGCGGCGGCCGCGGTGTAGGCGGCCAGGGCGGCCTCGTAGTCGCCGAGCAGGGTCTCCAGGTCACCGGCGGCGGCGTGGAGCCCGGCGGCGTCGGGATGGCCGAGCTCGACCGCGGCCCGGTAGTGGCCGAGGGCCTCGCGGTTGGCGAACACCGCCCGGGCCTGGTCTCCGGCCAGCCGGTGGTAGCGGGCCGCCTCGGCGACGGCGCCCCCGAGCTCCAGGTGCCTGGCGATCGAGGCCGCGGGCGGCTCCTGGGGACGGCGGCCGCGGGCCCCGGCGGCCAGGGCCTCCCCGACCCGGCGGTGCAGCAGCCGCCGGCGGGCCAGGCTGGTCTGGGAGTAGACCAGGTCGCGGACCAGCCCGTGGCCGAAGTCGTAGACGTCGCCGGCGACCTCGTGGACCAGGCCGCGGGCGGCCAGCTCCTCCAGGGCGGCCACCGCCTC
Organism: Actinomycetes bacterium; assembly: GCA_045807325.1. Lineage (GTDB taxonomy): Bacteria > Actinomycetota > CALGFH01 > CALGFH01 > CALGFH01 > CALGFH01. Next base: position 8,225 of record JBJMHP010000235.1, read on the forward strand.
CTCGTCGCTGCGGCCGCTGGCCGCCCTGACGGTGTCGATGTCGAAGGAGCGGCCGAGCACGGCCGCGGTGGTCAGCAGCTGCCGGGCCGCGTCGCCGACGTCGCGGACCCTGGCCGCCAGCAGGTCGCGGGCCCCGCCCGGGAGCAGGGACGGCAGCTCGCCGGCGTCGCCGACCGCGGCCAGGTACTCGAGCACCAGGAACGGCAGGCCCTCGGTCCGCTGGTGCAGCAGCTCGGCCGCCCCGGCCCGGGCCGGGGCGACGGCCGAGACCAGCTCGGCCACCCCGGCCGCGTCCAGCCGCCGCAGAGTGATGATCCTGGCCTGCCCGGCCCGCCTTGCTCCGGCGGCCAGCCGGCGCAGGCGGGCGTCGGCCGGGACCTGCTCGGACCGCCAGCAGGCCACCACCAGCAGGGGCCGGCCTCGCAGCCGGTGGACCAGGTAGGCCAGGATGTCCAGGGAGGCCTCGTCGGCCAGATGCAGGTCGTCCAGGACCAGCACCCCCGGCACCGGGCCGGCGCAGGCGGCCAGCAGGACCTGGCTGACCCCCTCGAAGAACTGGCGGCCGGCCGCCGGGCCGTCCAGCGGCCCCGGGTCGGGCAGGTCCGGGAAGGCCTCGACCAGCTCCGGCAGCAGCCGCCTGGCCTCGGCCAGCCAGTGCCGCGGCACCCCCTCCAGCGGCCGAGGCGACCCCGCCCGGGGGCTGTCGCCCGCGACCCCCGTCGCCTCCGGAGCTCCCGCCGCCCCGGCGGCCTCTGCCGCCCCGGCCAGGGCGCCGCGCAGCCCCTCGATGAACGGCCCGTAGGCGACCCCGGCCTCCTCCTCATAGCAGCGGCCCCCGACCACCGAGGCCCCCAGCGACCGGGCGTGGTCGGCCAGCTCGGCGGCCAGCCGGGTCTTGCCGATGCCGGCCTCGCCCTCCAGCACCACCAGCCGCCCGTCGGGCCCCACGCCGGCGTAGGCCTCCAGCAGGGCCGCCCACTCGACGGCCCGGCCGACCAGCGGCGCCGGGGGCGGGGGGCTGTGGACAACCCCGCGCCCCCCGTCCCCGGTTGGGCTACGCTCCCCCACCGGGGGACCCGGCACCGGGATCCCGGGTTCCGGGGTGGCCGGGATGGGCGGCGCGGCCGGGGTGGCCACCGGTGGCGGCGGCGGGAGGCGGTTGGACTGGATGGCCTCGTGAACGGCCACCGTCTCCTCCAGGGGCTCCACGCCCAGCTCCTCCTCCAGGACCCGCTGGCAGGCCTGGAACTGGCGCAGGGCGGCGCCGCGGCGGCCGCTCCAGGCGTAGAGGCGCATGAGCTGGCGGTGGGCGGGCTCGTGCAGCGGGTCAAGGGCCAGCCAGCGGCGGGCCGCGTCGACCGCGTCGTCCCAGCGGTGCAGGCCGATCTGGGCCTGGGCCAGGCGCTCCAGCGCCCCGGCGAGCTCGCGGCGCAGCCGTTCGGCCTGGAAGTACTGCCAGTCGTCGAAGCTGGTGCTGTCGCGCAGCCCGAACCCGGCCAGGAAGTCGCCCCGGTGCAGCCGGGCCGCCTCACCCAGCGGCTCCACGCAGGCCGGGCAGGCGGCCTCGGGCGGGTGGCCGTGGGCCCGGCAGCCGGCCAGCAGCTCCTCGAACCGGGCCACGTCCAGGAAGAAGCTGGTCCGGGCGAACCCCACGGTGGTCCGGTCCGCCGCCAGCCAGCCCGGCCCGACCGCCTTGTTCAGGGTCGACAGGGTCCGCCGCAGCGCCCCCCGGGCGTGCTCGGTGTCGTAGTCCGGCCACAGCAGCCCGGCCACCGCATCCCGTCCGTGCCGTTCGGGCGCGATGGCCAGGTACGCCAGCAGCGCGATCGCCTTGCGGGTGTCGACCTCGATCGGCGCCCCGTCCCGCTCGACCCGCGGCGGCCCGAGCAGCGCGATCCGCAGCTCCGCCATGCAGCCCCTCCTCGCCGCCACTCTACGCGGTCACCATGGTGCAAGAAATCCCAGTCCGTGACGCGAACCGTAACGATGCCGGAGCGGTGGGACGGTACAACCCCACCTGAGGAGGTGCCATGACCACGATCCCGAGCAACCTGCGGCGGGTCCTTCGGCGCGAGCCGCGGGTCCGGCCGACGACCGAGCCGGTGGCCGCGCCGTCCGAGCGGGTCGAGGCACCACCGGTGGAGATCGCGCCCAACGACCCGCTGGTCGCCTACTTCTCGTCGGCGACCGGGGCCGTCGACATCGGCGCCCTGCAGCTGGACTCGCCGGCCCTGGAGGGCCTGCGTGAGGCCGGCATCCGGCTGGTCGTGCCCCTGGTCAGCCAGGGCGAGCTGATCGGCCTGCTCAACCTGGGCCCGCGGCGCAGCGAGCAGGAGTACTCGGCCGACGACCGCAAGCTGCTCAACGACCTGGCCGGCCACGCCGCCCCGGCGGTCCGGGTCGCCCAGCTGGTCCGCGAGCAGGAGGCCGAGGTCCGCCAGCGGGAGCGGATCGAGCAGGAGCTGCGGGTCGCCCAGCTGATCCAGCAGCAGTTCCTGCCCCATGAGCTGCCCGACCTGCCCGGCTGGCGGGTCGGCGCCTACTACGGGCCGGCCCGCGAGGTCGGCGGCGACTTCTACGACTTCATCCGGCTGCCCGACGACCAGATCGGCATCGTGGTCGGCGACGTCACCGACAAGGGCGTCCCGGCGGCGCTGGTCATGGCCACCACCCACTCCATCCTGCGGGCCGAGGCGCCCCGCCTGATCGCCCCCAGCGCCGTCCTCACCAGGGCGAACGAGCTGCTGGTGGACGAGATGCCGGCCCACATGTTCGTGACCTGCCTGTATGCGGTCCTGAACCCGGCCACCGGGCGGCTGCGCTACGCCAACGCCGGCCACAACGTCCCCTATGTGAGCACCGAGGCCGGGGTGACCGAGCTGCGGGCCACCGGCATGCCGCTGGGGCTGCTGCCGGGCATGGAGTACGAGGAGAAGGAGGCCACCCTGGCCCCCGGCGAGATCGTGCTGCTGCACTCCGACGGGCTGGCCGAGGCCCACAACGGCGACCGGGAGATGTTCGGCTTCCCCCGGGTGGCCGCCCTGACCGGCGAGGCCTCCGACGGCGAGCTGCTGATCGACCGGCTGCTCAAGGAGCTGCAGGAGTTCACCGGCCCCGGGCTGGAGCAGGAGGACGACATCACCCTGGTCACCCTGGGCCGCCGGCCGGCCGCCGGCGACGGCGCCGGCGACCCGGGCGGCGAGCGGGAGCTGACCGCCTTCGAGGTGGCCAGCGAGCCCGGCAACGAGCGCCTGGCCATCGACGAGGTGGCCAAGGCGGTCGCCGGGCTGGACCTGGACGGCCCGCGCCTGGAGCGGCTCAAGACCGCCGTCGGCGAGGCGACCATGAACGCCATCGAGCACGGCAACCACAACCGGCCCGAGCTGCCGGTCGAGATCCGGGTGGTCACCGACGACACCGACCTGAAGGTCCGGATCACCGACCAGGGCGGCGAACGGCCCATCCCGGAGGTCGAGACCCCCGACCTGGAGGCCAAGCTGGCCGGGCTGCAGACCCCGCGGGGCTGGGGCCTGTTCCTCATCCAGAAGATGGTCGACGACCTGCGCACCGCCGTCGACGAGCACCACCACACCATCGAGCTGGTCATGCACCTGAAGGAGGCACCAGATGCCCGGAGCTGAGTTCGGGGCCGAGGTCCGCCAGCACGACAGCACCGGGGTGATCGACCTGCACGGCGAGATCAACCTCGGCGCCGACCAGGCCCTGCTCGCCGCCTACGAGTCGGCGGTCCAGGGCAACCCGGGGACGGTCGTGCTGAACTTCGCCCAGGTCGACTACATCAACTCGACCGGCATCGCCCTGATCGTGGGGCTGCTGGCCAGGGCCCGCAAGGAGCACCGGACGGTCCGCGCCTTCGGCCTCAGCGAGCACTACCGCCAGATCTTCGCCATCACCCGCCTCAGCGACTTCATGGGCATCTATCCCGACGAGGACAGTGCGGTGACGGCCACCGCCGCCGCCTCCTGAACCCGCCGGTCCACGCAAGGGAGGGCACGCAATGACCGAGGGCAGCCTGATCACCGACGTCCGGGAGCTGTCGAGCCGGGCCAGCGTCATCGACCTCAAGGGCGACGTCACCGCGTCCTCCGAGAAGACCCTGGCCGACGCCTACACGCGGGCCAGTGGCAAGTTCACCCGCACCATCGTCCTCAACTTCAGCGGCCTGGAGTACATGAACAGTGGCGGCATCGGGATGCTGGTCACCCTGCTGGTCCGGGCCAACCGCCAGCGCCAGCGCCTGGTCGCGTTCGGGCTGAACGAGCACTACCGGCAGATCTTCGAGCTGACCCGCCTGGACGAGGCGATCGGCATCTACGACAGCGAGGCCGAGGCGTTCGCCGATGCCGACGCGCCCTGACAAGGAGCCCACCATGGCCACCGAACCACGCGACGCCGCCTACTGGGCCAAGAACGTCACCACCCTCAAGCTGGGCCAGGTCCCGGCCGAGGCGGTCAACCTGAACGTCACCGGCCGCCGGGTGGTCGGGCCGGTCCAGGGCTTCGGCAAGATGTGGCAGAAGACCGCGCGGGTCGAGCTGCGCGGCGCCGACGTCACCCCGGCCGAGGTCATCGCGACCTGGAAGGCCGAGTTCCAGCGGTTCTGGCCCGAGCGCAACTGGTTCTACGCCCCCCTGGAGGGCATCGCCCCCGGCGAGGTCGCCCTGCTCAACCTGGGCCTGCCCGGCCGCATGAAGCTGTCCACCGGGGTGCTGGTGCTGTACGCCGACGACGAGTCGTTCACCCTGATGACCCCCGAGGGGCACATGCTGGCCGGCTGGATCACCTTCTCGGCCTGGGCCGCCGAGGACGGGGTCACCGTGGTCCAGATCCAGGCCCTGGAGCGGACCAACGACCCGCTGTACGAGCTCGGCTACGTGCTCGGCGGCAACCGCCTCAACACCCGCTTCTGGGTGCGGACGGCCGAGAACCTGGCCCGCCACTTCGGGGTCGAGCCCGAGGTCGCGTCCCAGGTCGTCTGCGTCGACCGGCGCCGCCAGTGGCGCAAGGCCGGCAACCTCTGGAAGAACGCGGCCATCCGCACCTTCGTCTGGACCCTGGGCACACCCGTGCGCTGGCTGCGCCGCCCCTAGCGAACCTCGCCGGCGGGGTTGTGGACGGCCGCCGGGGTTGTGGACGGCCGCCGGCACCCGGTCTCGCCGTGGGCTACGCTCCCCCTCCGGGGGCCTCGTACCGGGAGGTCGCATGCGGGCGCGCGCGGAGGAGGGGCCTGGTGACCGACGAGCCGGGACAGGCCTTTGCCCTCACCGGCGCCCAGCAGCGCCTGGCCGCCGAGGCGCGGGCCCTTGCTCGGGAGGTGCTGGCCCCGCTGGCCGCGGCCGGCCAGCCGGGACGGGTCAACCGGGAGCTGGTCCGCGCCCTCGGCGCCCACGGCCTGATCGCCCGCATCCTTCCGGCAACGGCCCCGTCGGCAAGGGGTGCCGAGGCCAAGCCGCCGCAGCCCTCGGCGATGGTGCTGTGCCTGCTGCGCGAGGCCCTGGCCCGGGAGTCGACCGAGGCCGAGACGGCCCTGGCCCTCCAGGGGCTGGGCGGCCACCCGATCGCCGCCGGCGGCGGCCCGGCGGTCCGCGACCGGTTCCTGCCCGCGGTGGTGGCCGGGCGGGCGGTGGCCGCCTTCGCCCTGTCCGAGCCCACCGCCGGGTCGGACGCGGCCGCCCTGGACCTGCGGGCCGACCGTGACGGCGACGGCTTCCGGCTCACCGGCACCAAGGCCTGGATCTCGAACGCCCCCGAGGCCGACGTCTACACGCTGTTCGCCCGCACCACCCCCGGCGCCCGGGCCCGCGGGATCACCGCCTTCGCCGTGCCCGGCGACGCCCCCGGCCTGACCGGCCAGCCGATCCGGCTGCTCGCCCCCCACGCCATCGGCCGCCTGGAGCTGGACGATGTCCATGTCGGCCCGGACCAGGTCCTTGGCGGCGTCGACGAGGGGTTCGGGCTGGCCATGGCCACCCTTGACCGGTTCCGGCCCAGCGTCGGGGCCTTCGCGGTCGGCATGGCCCAGGCCGCCCTGGACCTGGCCGTGGCCCACGCCACCGGCCGGGAGGCCTTCGGCCGCCCCATCTCGGAGTTCCAGGCCGTGGCCCACGGCCTGGCCGAGGCGGCCACCCGCACCCAGGCGGCCCGGCTGCTGGTCTACGAGGCGGCCAGCCGCTACGACGCCGACCCGTCCGCCCCCGGGGTCGGGGCGGCCGCGGCCATGGCCAAGCTGTACGCCACCGAGACCGCCCAGGCCGTGGTCGACGCGGCCGTCCAGGTCCTGGGGGCCCGGGCCCTGGAACGCGGCCACCTCCTGGAGCACCTGTACCGGGAGGTCCGAGCCCCCCGCATCTACGAGGGCACCTCCGAGATCCAGCGGTCGGTGATCGCCCGCGAGCTGTTCCGCGCTAGGGTGGATCCATGAGCCCGTTCGCCGGGTCGGCGCGCTTTCCCGAGCGGTGGGAGCACTTCGGGTACCGGGAGGAGGCCGGGGTCGCCACCGTCACCTTCGACCGCCCCGAGCGGCTCAACGCCCTCACCTTCGAGGTCTACGCCGACCTTCGTGACCTGCTGGCCGAGCTGCCCAGCCGCGACGGGGTGCGGGTGCTGGTCCTGACCGGCCGCGGCCGTGGGTTCTGCTCCGGCGGCGACGTGCGCGACATCATCGGCGCGCTGCAGGCCATGGGGCCCCGGGAGCTGCTCGACTTCACCCGCATGACCGGGTCGGTGGTCAAGGGGCTGCGGGAGCTGCCCCTGCCGGTGATCGCGGCCGTCAACGGGGTCGCGGCCGGGGCCGGGGCGGTCATCGCCCTGGCCGCCGACCTCCGGCTGCTGGCCCGCTCGGCCTCGCTGGCCTTCCTGTTCAGCAGGGTCGGGCTGTCCGGGGCCGACATGGGCTGCGCGTACCTGCTGCCGCGGCTGGTCGGGCTGGGCCGGGCCGCCGAGCTGCTGCTGCTCGGGGACCGGGTCGACGCCGAGCAGGCGGCCGCCCTGGGGCTGGCCAACCGGGTGGTCGACGACCCCGAGCTGCCTACGGCCACCGCCGAGCTGGCCGGCCGGCTGGCCGTCGGCCCCGCCCTCGCCCACTCCGCCACCAAGGCCCTGCTGGCCCGCGAGCTCGACCTGCCCCTGTCGGGGGCGCTGGAGCTCGACGCGGTCACCCAGGCCCTGCTCATGGGCTCGGAGGACCACCGCGAGTTCTACGCCGCCTTCACCCAGGGCCGCTCCCCCACCTGGAAGGGACGATGACGCCGACGCCCCACCGGGTGGTGAACCCCGAGGGGCTGGCCCCGCCGGTCGGGTTCGCCCACGCGGTGGTGGCCGCCCCCGGCCGCACCGTCTACCTGGGCGGCCAGGCCGCCCAGAGCCCCGACGGCCAGATCGTCGGGATGACCCTGATCGAGCAGTTCGATCTGGCCGCCGGCAACCTGGTCGCCGCCCTGGCCGCGGCCGGTGGCGCCCCCGAGCACCTGGTGTCCCTGCACGTCTACACCACCGAGGTCGCCGTCTACCGGGCCGCCCTGGCCGAGCTGGGCGCCGCCTACCGCCGCCACCTGGGCCGCCACTATGTGGCCACGGCCCTCTTCGAGGTCGCCGGGCTGTTCGACCCGGCGGCCAAGGTCGAGCTGGTCGGGATCGCCGTCGTCCCCGACCGGGAGGAGCAGCCATGAGCCCACCACCGCCCCTGGACTTCCTCGACCTGGACCGGCTGCTGAGCGACGAGGAGCGGCTGATCCGCGACACCACCCGCAGCTTCGTCGCCGACCGGGTGCTGCCCGAGGTCGCCGGCTGGTTCGAGCGCGGCGAGCTGCCCCGGGAGCTGGCCAAGGAGCTCGGCGACCTGGGCCTGCTCGGCATGCACCTGCAGGGCTACGGCTGCGCCGGCACCAACGCGGTCAGCTACGGCCTGGCCTGCCTGGAGCTGGAGGCCGGCGACTCCGGCGCCCGCAGCTTCGTCTCGGTCCAGGGGTCGCTGGCCATGTACCCGATCTGGCGGTACGGCTCCGAGGAGCAGAAGCGGCGCTGGCTGCCGGCCATGGCCGCCGGCGAGGTCATCGGCTGCTTCGGCCTGACCGAGCCCGACTTCGGCTCCAACCCGGCCGGGATGCGGACCAGCGCCCGCCGTGACGGTGACGACTGGGTGCTCAACGGCACCAAGATGTGGATCACCAACGGCGGCATCGCCGATGTGGCCGTGGTCTGGGCCCGCACCGAGGACGAGGGCGTGCGCGGCTTTCTGGTCCCGGCCGGCACCCACGGCTTCTCCACCCGCGACATCGAGCGCAAGCTGTCCTTGCGGGCCTCGGTCACCTCCGAGCTGGTCCTGGAGGACTGCCGGCTGCCCTCAGACGCCGTCCTGCCCGAGGTCCGCGGCATGCGCGGCCCCCTGTCATGCCTGAACGAGGCCCGCTACGGGATCGTCTGGGGGTCGATGGGGGCGGCCCGGGCGTGCTTCCAGAGCGCCCTGGAGTACGCCACCACCCGGGTCCAGTTCGACCGGCCCATCGGCGGCTTCCAGCTCACCCAGCAGAAGCTGGCCGACATGCTGGTCGAGCTGTCCAAGGGCACCCTGCTGGCGCTGCACCTGGGCCGCATGAAGGACGAGGGCCGCCTGGCCCCCGAGCAGGTCAGCCTGGGCAAGCTCAACAACGTCCGCGAGGCCCTGGCCATCGCCCGCACGGCCCGGACCATCCTGGGCGCCAACGGGGTGACGCTCGAGTACCCGGTCATCCGCCACGCCAACAACCTCGAGTCGGTGCTGACCTACGAGGGCACCAGCGAGGTCCACAGCCTGATCCTGGGCCAGGCCGTCACCGGCCTGGCCGCCTTCACCTAGGCGCGGCCGCCCGCCGGTCCGGCGGGGTGTGGGCCCCGGCCGACCGCGACGCCCAGGCGTCGGCGTCGCCGATCAGCCCGCTGACGCTGGCCGGCAGGGTCCCGGCGACCAGGTCGGCCAGGGTGACCCGCTCCAGCACGCCGCGCAGGGCCACCCGGACCGCAATCCAGACCTCGACCAGGTGGCTGGCGCTGCCGCTGTAGGTGACCGACTCCGGCCGGGCCCCGCGGACGTTGGCCAGCGGCCCGTCGACGGCCCGGATGATGTCGGCCAGGGTCACGGCGTCGGCCGGGACGGCCAGCCAGTAGCCGCCCTCGGCCCCCCGCTGGCTCTGCACGTAGCCGGCGTGGCGCAGGTCGGACAGGATGTTCTCCAGGAACTTGATCGGGATCTGCTGGGCCTCGGCGATCCGCTCGCCCTTGACCGGGCCGTCGGCGGCCGCGGCCAGCTCGATCGCCGCGCGGACGGCGTAGTCCGCCTTCGCTGACACGTGCATGGGGGCATTCTCCCACAGCCGCCATGGCCCGATTGGGCCACTTGACGGATGGGCCGAGACGCTTCACCGTGTCAATCTCCATCAAGCAAGTAGGGAAAGTGGAAATCAGGACGGGAGCGGGGAATGATGAAGGGTCGGGCCAAATTCGCCGCCTTGCTGGTCGCCGGGGCCCTGCTGGCCGCCGGCTGCGGCGGCGGGTCGGGCGGCGACAAGCTGACGCTGGTCGCCTACTCGACGCCTCGGGAGGCCTACGAGCAGCTGATCCCCGAGTTCCAGAAGACCGCCGCCGGCAAGGGCGTCAGCTTCTCCCAGTCGTACGGGGCCTCGGGCGACCAGAGCCGCGCCGTCCAGAACGGCCTGGCCGCCGACGTGGTCGCCTTCTCGCTGGAGCCGGACATGACCAAGCTGGTCGACGCCGGCCTGGTCGCCAAGGACTGGAACGCCGACGCCCACAAGGGCATGATCACCAACTCGGTGGTGGTGTTCATCGTCCGCAAGGGCAACCCCAGGAACATCAGGACCTGGGACGACCTGATCAAGCCGGGTGTCGAGGTCATCGAGCCCAACCCGTTCACCTCGGGCGGGGCCAAGTGGAACATCATGGCCGCCTACGGCGCCCAGCTGCAGGCCGGCAAGACCCCCGAGCAGGCGGCCGGCTACCTGCTGGAGCTGTTCCGCCACGTGCCCGTGCAGGACAAGTCGGCCCGTGAGGCGCTGCAGACCTTCATCGGCGGCAAGGGCGACGTGATGCTGGCCTACGAGAACGAGGCCATCAACGCCCAGCAGAAGGAGCAGCCGGTCGACTACGTGGTCCCCGACAACACCATCCTGATCGAGAACCCGATCGCGGTCGCGGCCAAGAGCAGGAACCCGACCGAGGCCAAGGCGTTCGTGGACTTCCTCCGCTCCGAGCCGGCCCAGCAGACCTATGCCGCCAGGGGCTACCGGCCGGTCGACCAGGCGGCCGCGGCCAGCGTCAACTTCCCCAAGCCGTCCGGCCTGTTCGCCATCAAGGACATGGGCGGCTGGTCCGAGGTGAACAGGAGGTTCTTCGACAAGGAGGGCGGCATCGTGGCCGGGATCGAGCGCCAGGTGGGCGTGTCGGTTGGCAGCTAGCGCCGTCACCCGGCGACGGGTCGGGCTGCAGGCACCGGGTGGCGCCGCGCTGCTGCGCGGGACCGTCACCCTGTACCTCAGCCTGATCGTCGTCCTGCCGCTGACCGCGGTGGTCTGGCGGTCCAGCCAGGACGGCTGGGCCGCCTTCTGGGACGCCGCCACCCAGCCCCAGGCCCTGGCCGCGCTGCGCCTCACCCTGACCGTGTCCCTGCTGGTGGCCGCCGGCAACGTCGTCATGGGCACGGTCATCGCCTGGGTGCTGGTCCGCGACCAGTTCCCCGGCAAGCGGGTGGTCAACGCCCTCATCGACCTGCCCTTCGCCCTGCCCACGATCGTTGCCGGCATCACTCTGCTGGCCCTGTACGGCAACAACGGCCCGCTCGGCATCGACGTCGCCTACACCCGGTCCGGGGTGGTGCTCGCATTGGCCTTCGTGACCCTGCCGTTCGTGGTCCGCTCGGTCCAGCCGGTCCTGCTGACCATGGAGCCGGACCAGGAGGAGGCGGCCCGCTGCCTGGGCGCCGGGCCGGCGACCAGCTTCCGGCGGATCGTGCTGCCCACCATCACCCCGGCCCTGCTGGCCGGGGCGGCCCTGGCCTTCGCCAGGGCGGTGGGCGAGTTCGGCTCGGTGGTCATCCTGTCCGGCAACATCCCCTATCGGACCGAGGTCGCCTCGGTCCACGTGTTCTCGCTGGTCGAGAACGACGACGTCGGCAGCGCGGCCGCGGTGTCGGTGGTCCTGCTGGCCGTCTCGGTGCTGGTGCTGGCCGCCCTCAACCTGGTCCAGCGCCGGAGGACCCGCCATGCCGACTAGCGCCAGGCGTTGGCCGCTGCGGGCCCTGGCCCTCGGCTACCTGGCCATGATCCTGCTGGTGCCGGTGGGGGCGGTCATCTGGCGGGCCTTCGGCCACGGCATCGCCCCGGTGTGGCAGGCCGTCACCGCCCCCGACGCCCTCCACGCCTTCTGGCTGACACTGCTGATCGCGGGCATCGCCGTGCCCTGCAACACCATCTTCGGGGTGGCCTGCGCGGTCGTGCTCGTCCGCCAGCGCTTCTGGGGCCGGCGGCTGCTGGACGCCGTCATCGACCTGCCCTTCGCCATCTCCCCGGTGGTCATCGGGCTCGCCCTGATCCTGGTCTACGGCCAGGCCGGCTGGCTCGGCAGCTGGCTGGCCGACCGTGGCATCCAGGTCATCTTCTCCCTGCCGGGCATGGTCCTGGCCACCGTGTTCGTCTCCCTGCCGTACGTGGTCCGCGAGGTCGCCCCGGTCCTGCGCGAGGTCGGCACCGAGCAGGAGGAGGCCGCCTGGACCCTGGGCGCCTCCCCGCTGCGGGCCTTCCTCCGGGTCACCCTGCCGGCCATCCGCTGGGGGGTGGCCTATGGGGTCGTCCTGACCACCGCCCGGGCCCTGGGCGAGTTCGGCGCCGTCACCATCGTGTCCGGCCGCCTGGCCGGCCAGACCGAGACCCTCACCCTGTACGTCGAGAACCGCTTCGAGGCCTTCGACCTGACCGGCGCCTACGCGGCCTCGCTCACCCTGGCCGTGCTCGCCCTGCTCGTCCTGCTGGTCATGACCCGACTGCAACGCAAGGAAGGTCGCTGATGTCGATCCTGATCCGCAACGCGACCCGCCGCTTCGGGGACTTCACCGCCATCGACGACGTGTCGGTGGACATCCCCAGCGGCTCCCTGACCGCCCTGCTCGGCCCCAGCGGCAGCGGCAAGTCGACCCTGCTGCGGGTCATCGCCGGGCTGGAGCGCCTGGACGCCGGCAGCGTCGAGATCGACGGCCGCGACGCCACCGACCTGCCCCCCCAGCGGCGCGGGGTCGGCTTCGTGTTCCAGCACTACGCCGCGTTCAAGCACATGACCGTGCGCGAGAACGTCGCCTTCGGGCTCAAGGTGGCCCGCCGGCCCAAGGCCGAGATCCGGGCCCGGGTCGACGAGCTGCTGGAGCTGGTCCAGCTGCCCGGCCTGGCCGACCGCTACCCGGCCCAGCTGTCGGGCGGCCAGCGCCAGCGGATGGCCCTCGCCCGGGCGCTCGCCGTCGAACCGCAGGTGCTGTTGCTGGACGAGCCGTTCGGGGCCCTGGACGCCCGGGTCCGCCAGGAGCTGCGGGCCTGGCTGCGCCACCTCCACGACGAGGTCCATGTGACTACCGTGTTCGTCACCCACGACCAGGAGGAGGCCATGGAGGTGGCCGACCGGATCGTGGTCATGCACCACGGCCGGGTCGAGCAGGTCGGCGGCCCCCGCGACCTCTACGAGCACCCGGCCAACGCCTTCGTGATGGGCTTCGTCGGGCCGGTCACCCAGCTGGGCGACTCTTTCATCCGCCCCCACGACGTGGAGCTGCAGCTGGAGCCGAACGGAACCACCTCCGAGGCGATGATCGAGCGGCTGGTCCACCTCGGCTTCGAGGTGCGGGTCGACCTGGTACTCCAGGACGGCCAGCGGCTGCTCGCCCAGGTCTCCCGCGAGGATGCCGAGCAGCTGGAGCTGGCCCAGGGCCAAATCATCTTCGCCCGGCCCAGCCGGGCCCGGGT
>JBJMHP010000236.1:0-10893 GCA_045807325.1 Actinomycetes bacterium
CAACCGCCGCCGGCTGCGGCGGACCCTTGCCAAAGAGTGGCGCACGCTCCGCAACCGGCGGCGCGACTTCCACCACAAGACCGCCCGCGGGCTGGTAGACACCTGCGACAGTCTTGCCCTCGAACACCTCCGGGTGGCCGCCATGACCGCCACGGCTGCCGGCACCGTCGAGGCGCCCGGCCGCAACGTCGCGGCCAAGGCCGGACTGAACCGGTCGATCCTGGACGCCGGCTGGAGCCAGTTCACGAGCATCCTCGTCGCCAAGGCTGAAAGCGCCGGACGACGAGTCATCCTCGTGCATCCCGCTTACACCTCGATCGACTGCCATACCTGCGGGACCAGATGCACCCGGTCCCGACAGGAGATCGTCATCTGCCCCGTACACGGCGAACTGGACGCCGATCTCAACGGGGCCCGCAACATCGCAGCCAGGGCCGGGCTGGGCTCTGGTCAAGCCACCGCGGCTTGAGAAGCTGCCAGCTTCTCTCGGCAGAGCAGTCACCTACAGCTCGCCCCGCTCCCGGATGGAGTGGACCGGGGAGGCGCGCTCGGACAGGGGGCCGCCGCGGCGGCCGTGGCGGGCCGCGATCACCTCGGCCAGGATGGACACGGCCGTCTCCTCGGGGGACTTGGCCCCGATGTCCAGGCCGATGGGGCCGGAGATGCGGGCGATGTCGGCGTCGCCGAAGCCGGCCGCGCGCAGCCGCTCCAGCCGCTCGGCGTGGGCCCGGCGGCTGCCCATGGCCCCGATGTAGGCGACCGGGCTGCGGAGCAGGGCGGTGAGGGTGGGGTCGTCGAAGCGGGGCTCGTGGGTGAGTACGGCCGCGTAGGTGGCGTCGTCGGGCGGGTTGGCGGTCAGGTACTCCTGGGGCCAGGCGACCACGACCTCGTCGGCGTCGGGGATCCGCTCGGTGGTGGCGAACCGCTCGCGGGCGTCGATCACGCTCACCTTGAAGCCGGTGAAGCGGGCCAGCCGGGCCAGGGCGGCGGCGAAGTCGACGGCGCCGACGATCAGCAGCCGCGGCTGGGGCGCGTAGACGTCGAAGAACAGCTCCCGGCCGTCCAGTTCGCGCACGGCCGCCTCCTCGCCGGGCAGCAGCTCACGGGCGATCCGGGTGGCCGTCTCGTCCAGGGCCGGGTCGCCCAGGGAGCCCTCGACCGCGTCCGGGGTGACCAGCAGCCTGGCCCCCAGCCCGGGCCCGGCGACCACGGTGACCAGCGCCCCCCGCCGGTCGGCCCGGACCAGGTCGCGGACCGGCTCCCATCCCAGGTCCCCCATGGCTAGGGGAGGGGCTCGACGAACACGTCGATGATCCCGCCGCAGGCCAGGCCCACGTCCCAGACCATCTCGTCGGTGATGCCGAAGGTGACCAGGTGGGCCGGCTCGCCGGCCAGGACCCGGCCGGCCTCCTCCAGCACCGCCCCCTCGACGCAGCCGCCGGAGACGCTGCCCACCCAGCGGCCGTCGTCGCTGACCGCCATCTTGGCCCCCGGCGGGCGCGGTGCCGACCCCTTGACCTTGGTCACGGTGGCCAGCGCAACCCGGTGGCCCTCGGCCCGCCAGCCCTCGATCGCATCGAGCACGTCGCGCATGCACACCTCCGTCGGTCCGACCGCCAGCATAGCGTTCCTGGAAAACCTCCCGTTTTCCAAGCATCTGGCCGATGCTATTGTGCAGCACGTTCGACCATTGTCGGCTGAGCGTCGGTCGGATCGGGGCTGCCCATGGGCAAGGTTCGTTGGCTTCCCGATCCGGTCGAGGGGGACGGAGGTGGCCCTTGAGGCGCATCGCTCTTACCGTGAACGGCGTCCGGCGCGAGGCTGAGGTCGAGCCTCGCCTGCTCCTTGTCTACTTCCTCCGGGAGACCCTCGGGCTCACCGGCACCAACGTGGGCTGCGACACGTCGTCCTGCGGCGCCTGCACGGTGCTGATGGACGGCAAGTCGGTCAAGGCCTGCACGGTGCTGGCCGTCCAGGCCGACGGGTCGGAGGTCACCACCATCGAGGGCCTGGCCACCGACGGCCAGCTCCACCCCCTCCAGGAGGCGTTCCGCAACAACCACGGCCTCCAGTGCGGCTTCTGCACCCCCGGGATGATCATGGCCGGCCTCGGGCTGATCCAGAGCGGCGCCGGCATGGGCGAGGAGGAGGTGCGCCTCGGCCTGGAGGGCAACCTCTGCCGCTGCACCGGCTACCAGAACATCGTCAAGGCCATCCAGGAGGCGGCCGGCAAGATGGGCGAGGCCGCCCCCGCCAGCGTCCAGGGAGGGTCCGAATGACTCAGGTAGCCGGGCCGGAGGCCACGCGCTGGATGGGTGGCGGCCTGAAGCGCAAGGAGGACCCCAAGCTCATCACCGGCCAGGGCCGCTACACCGACGACATCGCCCTGCCCGGCATGCTGTGGCTGGCCTTCGCGCGCAGCCCGGTCGCCCACGCCACCATCGCCTCGATCGACACCTCGGCGGCCAAGGAGCTGCCCGGGGTGGTGGCCGTCTACACCGGCGAGGAGCTGGCCTCGGAGTGGGCGGCGGCCATGCCGTGCGCCTGGCCGGTGACCAGCCGCACCTTCCCCGGCGAGCCGACCGCGGACGCCCGCGTCCCCGACCACTGGCCGGTGGCCAGGGACCGGGTCCGGTACATGGGCGAGATCGTGGCCGTGGTCGTGGCCGACACCCGCGAGCACGCCGTCGACGCCACCGAGGCGATCGAGGTCGACTACGACGAGCTGCCGGTGGTCGACGGCATCGAGGAGGCCCTGGCCGAGGGCGCCCCCGTCATCCACGAGCAGTTCGGCAGCAACGAGCAGTACACCTGGGACCTGCGCAACGGCGACGTCGACAAGGTCTTCGCCGAGGCCCCGGTGGTCGTCTCCGAGCGCTACTTCCATCCCCGGCTGATCGCCAACGCGATCGAGCCCCGCAGCATCGTGGTTCAGCCGGTCCCGGCCCAGGGCGAGTTCACCGTCTGGACGGCGACCCAGATCCCGCACTTCGTGCGGGTGTTCCTGACCCTGATCCTCGGCATCCCCGAGACCAAGATCCGGGTCATCGCCCCCGAGGTCGGCGGCGGCTTCGGCTCCAAGCTGGAGGTCTACGCCGAGGAGTTCACCGCCGTCGCCCTGGCCCGCAAGCTCGGCCAGCCGATCAAGTGGACCGAGTCCCGCTCCGAGGGCTACCTGTCCACCGTCCAGGGCCGCGGCGTGATCCAGGACATGGAGGTGGCCGCCACCGAGGAGGGCCGGCTGCTCGGCGTGCGGGTCAAGCTCCAGGCCGACATGGGCGCCTACGCGTCGCTGTGCGGGCCCGGCATCCCTATCCTTGGCGCCTTCCACTACCACGGCGTGTACGACTGCCAGGCCTACAGCTTCACCTGCACCGGGGTGTACACCAACCGGACCCCGACCGACGCCTACCGCGGCGCCGGCCGGCCCGAGGCGACCTACGCCGCCGAGCGGATCATGGACGCCCTCGCCCGCCGCGTCGGCAAGGACCCGGCCGAGGTCCGGGCGATGAACTTCATCCCGCCCTTCGACCAGCCCCGGATGACCGCGGGCACCCTCGAGTACGACTCCGGCAACTATCAGGCCGCCCTCGACAAGGCCAAGCAGCTGGTCGGCTACGACGAGCTGCGCCGCGAGCAGCAGGCCGGCGACGGCCGGCGCGACGGCAAGCTGCTCGGCGTCGGGATCTCCAGCTACATGGAGGTCTGCGGCTGGGCCCCGTCGCAGGTGCTGGGCCCCCTCCAGTACGCCGGGGGCGGCTGGGAGCGGGCGTCGGTCCGCTGCAACCCCACCGGCAAGGTCACCGTGGTCGTCGGGACCTCCCCGCACGGTCAGGGGCATGCCACCACCTTCTCCCAGATCGTGGCCGACGACCTCGGGGTCACCCCCGACGACGTCGAGGTGCTGTCCGGCGACACCTCGGTGGCCACCTGGGGGCTGGACTCCTACGGCAGCCGCAGCCTCTCGGCCGGCGGCGTGGCCATCCACAAGGCGGCCGAGCGGGTGCGGGAGCGGGCCAGGGTGCTGGCCGCCCACGAGCTCGAGGTGGCCGAGGAGGACCTCGAGTGGACCGACGGCAAGTTCCAGGTCAAGGGCGCTCCCGACCGGGCCAAGGCCATCCCTGAGCTGGCCTTCTCGGCCTGGACGGCCCACAACATGCCCGAGGGGGTGGACCCGGTGCTGGAGGCCAGCGCGGTGTACGACCCGCCCAACTGGACCTACCCGTCCGGCACCCACATCTGCGTGGTCGAGGTCGACCCGGAGACCGGCTCCACCCGCATCAAGCAGTACGTGGCCGTCGACGACTGCGGCACCATCATCAACCCGCTGGTCGTGGACGGGCAGGTGATGGGCGGGGTCGCCCAGGGCATCGCCGAGGCGCTGTACGAGGAGGCCGTCTACGACGAGAACGGCACCCTGCTGACCGGCAACATGTCCACCTACCGGGTCCCGTCCGCGGCCGAGCTGCCCGGCTACACCCTGGACAAGACCGTCACCCCCTCCAGCACCAACCCCCTGGGGGTCAAGGGCATCGGCGAGACCGGCACCATCGCCGCCCCGCCGGCGGTGATGAACGCGGTCGCCGACGCGCTGCGCTTCGTCGGGGTCGAGTTCATCGACAAGCCGGCCTCGGCCGAGAAGGTCTGGCGGGTCGTCCACGAGGCCGGGCACGGCCAGGCACCGCCCGAGCGGACGCCCGAGGGCGGCGGCACCGGGGCGGCCAGTATGACCCCCGAAGAGGAAGGAGGGGTGGCGTGATCCCGGCAGCGTTCGACTACGAGGTCGCCGAGTCCGCCGACCACGCCGTCAGCCTCCTCGGCGAGCACGGCGAGGACGCCAAGCTGCTGGCCGGCGGCCACTCGCTGCTCCCGCTGATGCGGGTGCGGCTGGCCGCCCCGAGCGTGCTGGTCGACATCGGCCGCATCGGCGACCTCGACTACGTCCGCGACGGCGGCGACCACGTGGCCATCGGCGCCCTCGCCACCCTCGAGGACGTCCACTTCTCGGAGCTGCTGGAGCGGGAGTGCCCGATCGTGGCCCACACCGCCGGCGAGGTCGGGGACCCGCAGGTCCGCCACCGGGGCACGATCGGCGGCACGGCGGCCCACGCCGACCCGGCCTCCGACCTCCCCACGGTCCTGCTGGCCCTCGACGCCGAGCTGGTCGTGCACGGGCCGGGTGGGGACCGGACGGTGGCGGCCCGGGACTTCTGGAAGGGCATCTTCGAGTCCGACCTCGGCCCCCAGGACCTGCTCACCGAGCTCCGGGTGCCCAAGCTGCCCGGGGCCGGCTGGAACTACCAGAAGTTCCACCCCAGGGCCCAGGACTGGGCGATCGTGGGCGTGGCCGCGGTGGCCCGCAACGGCGGGGTCAGCGTGGCCCTGACCAACATGGGCGAGACGCCGATCCGGGCCGGCGCGGTCGAGCAGGCGCTGGCCTCCGGGTCCGACCCGGGCGCGGCGGCCGAGCAGGCGCTGGAGGGCACCAGCCCACCCAACGACGCCCTGGCCAGCTCGGAGTACCGTAGCCATCTGGCCAAGGTGCTGACCAGGCGGGCCATCGAAGGAGCAAGATCGAGCTGAACCGTCCCACCACCCCGAGGGCGCCGGGTGCCGGCGCCCTCGGCTTCGGTTCCGTCGAGGAGCTGGAGGCCGCCCTGGCCGGGCACGCCTACCTGGCCGACCGGGGGCTGGCCACCGCCATCTACCTCGCCCTGCACCTGGACAAGCCGCTGCTGCTGGAGGGCGAGGCCGGGGTCGGCAAGACCGAGGTCGCCAAGGTGCTGGCCGACCTGCTGGACCGCGAGCTGGTCCGGCTCCAGTGCTATGAGGGGATCGACGCCAGCCAGGCCCTGTACGAGTGGGACTACTCCCGCCAGCTCATCGCCGTGCGGGCCGCCCAGCTGGGCGAGGGCCAGGCCGACCTGTTCGGCCACGAGTTCCTGGTCGAGCGGCCGCTGCTGGCCGCGGTCCGGGCCGGGTCGCGGGCGGTGCTGCTGATCGACGAGCTGGACCGGGCCGACGACGAGTTCGAGGCCTTCCTGCTCGAGGTGCTGAGCGAGTTCGCGGTCACCATCCCCGAGATCGGCCGGGTCGCGGCCGACCGGCCGCCGGCGGTGATCATCACCTCCAACCGGACCCGGGAGCTGCACGACGCCCTCAAACGCCGCTGCCTGTACCACTGGATCGACCACCCGTCGGTGGCCCGGGAGGTCGAGATCGTGCGGGTGCGGGCCCCCGAGGTCCCCGAGGCCCTTGCTCGGGAGGTGGCCGAGGCGGTGGCCAGGCTGCGCGAGATGGACGTGGCCAAGCGCCCCGGGGTGGCCGAGACGATCGACTGGTCCCAGGCCCTGTCGTTCCTGGGCGCGACCCGGCTGGAGCCCGAGCAGGCCGCCGCCACCCTGGGCGCGCTGGTCAAGGACCACGAGGACCTGGAGCTGGTCCGGGCCCGCCTGGGCCGGGTGCTGGGGTCGGAATGAGCACGGCCCTGGGCGATCCGGAGGGGTTCGGGGAACCCCAGGGGGGTGCCCCGAGGGATCAGGGCCTCCAACGGCTGGTCGGGTTCGGACGGCTGCTGCGGCGGCGGGGGCTGCCGGTCGGCACCGGGCGGATCCTGACCTTCTGCCGGGCCGTGGCCGCCCTGGACCGGATCGACCGCACGGGAATCTACTGGGCCGGGCGGGTGGCCATGGTGGCCCGCAAGGAGGACCTCCCCGCCTACGACGCCGCCTTCGCCGAGTGGTTCCCGAGCCGGCAGGCCCGCGACGTGATGGCCATGATCAGCGGCCAGGACCAGCGCCTGGGCGTGCCCCCGGAGCTGGAGGTCCTGCTCGACCGGGGCATCCCCGAGGACTCCTGGGAGCCGGCCGAGGGAGACGAGGACGGCGAGACCCCGGTGGGGGTGCTGGCCAGCGGGGCCGAGGTGCTCCGGGCCAAGTCGTTCGACGACCTCACCGAGGACGAGCGGATCCAGGCCGACCACGTCATCCGGGCCCTGGCCGTGCACCTGCCGACCCGGCGCAGCCGCCGCTACCGCCCCTCGCCCTACGGGCGCCGCTTCGACCAGCGCCGCACCCTGCGGGCGTCGCTGCGGACCCAGGGCGAGCCGTTCCGGCGGGCCTGGCGCGACCGCCGCGACCGGGCCCGGCCGCTGGTGCTCGTCCTGGACGTGTCCGGGTCGATGTCGGCCTACTCGCGGGCGCTGATGCAGTTCGGCTTCGCGGCCATGCGGGCCGGGCGCCGGGTCGAGGTGTTCTGCTTTGGGACCCGGCTGACCAGGGTCACCAGGGCGCTGGCGCGCACCGAGCCGGACGAGGCCCTGCGCGAGGTCGCGGCCTCGGTGGTCGACTGGAACGGCGGCACCCGCATCGGGGCGTCGCTGAAGGAGCTGCTGGACCGCTGGTCCCAGCACGTGGCCATGCGGGGGGCGGTGGTGGTGCTGTGCTCGGACGGGCTGGAGCGGGGCGAGCCGGCCCTGCTGGCCGCCCAGGTGGCCCGTCTCTCCCGTCTCTCCCACCGGCTGATCTGGGTCAACCCGCTCAAGGGCAGCCCACGCTACGAGCCCCTGGCCCGCGGCATGGCCGCCGCCCTGCCCCATGTCGACGTGTTCCTGGCCGGCCACAACCTCGAGAGCCTGGAGTCGCTCTGCGGGGTCCTGGAGGGCGCCCGGTGAGGTCGGGAGAGAGGTGTAGCGTGGCGTGGTGAACCTGACCGTC
This sequence comes from Actinomycetes bacterium, assembly GCA_045807325.1. Taxonomy (GTDB): domain Bacteria; phylum Actinomycetota; class CALGFH01; order CALGFH01; family CALGFH01; genus CALGFH01. The sequence goes on from JBJMHP010000236.1 coordinate 7,716, forward strand.
CTGCTTACCGAGGAGCCGCTGTCGCTGGACACGGCCTTCCGGGTGGTGCTCGACCCCGGCTGCGGCGGGACGGCCCTGTTCGTCGGCACCACCCGCAGCCCCAACGAGGGCCGCGAGGTCACCGAGCTCCAGTACGAGGCGTACGCCGAGCTGGCCCGGCCGGAGATGGAGCGGGTCGGCCGGGAGGCCGCGGCCCGCCACGGCCTTGGCGCCGTCTACCTGGCCCACCGGGTCGGGGTGGTACCGGCGGCCGAGCCGAGCGTGATCGTTGCCGCCTCGGCCCCGCACCGGGCCGAGGCGTTCGCCGGCTGCCGCGAGCTGATCGACCAGCTCAAGGCGACCGTGGCCATCTGGAAGAAGGAGCGCTGGGCCGACGGCGGCCGGTGGGTCGGCCTGCCTGAGCCCGCCCCGGAGGAGGTGGGCCGTGCCTGAGATGGTCGACAGCTTCGGCCGGGTCGTGCGCGACCTGCGGGTCTCGGTCACCGACAAGTGCAACTTCCGCTGCCTGTACTGCATGCCCGAGGACGGCCTGCCCTGGCTGGCCAAGGGCGACGTGCTCGACCGGGACGAGCTGATCCGCGCCCTGCGGGTCGCCATCGACCTCGGGGTGCGCACCGTCCGCATCACCGGCGGCGAGCCCACCCTGCGTCGCGACCTGGTCGAGGTGGTGACCGCTCTTGGGGCGCTCGGGGTCGAGCTGTCCATCACCACCAACGGCTTCCTGATGGACCGCCTGGCCGAGCCGCTGCGCCGGGCCGGCCTGAAGCGGGCCAACGTCTCCCTGGACTCGCTGCGCCGCGACCGCTTCAAGCAGATCACCCGCCGCGACGCCCTTGAGCGGGTCCTGGCCGGCATCGACGCCACCCTGGCCGCGGGCCTCCAACCGGTGAAGATCAACGCCGTGGTCGTCCGCGGGTTCAACGACGACGAGCTCGAGCCGATGGCCGCCTGGGCCAGGGACCTGGGCGTGGAGCTGCGCTTCATCGAGTTCATGCCCCTGGACGCCCCCGGCGACTGGACCCGCGACCAGGTCGTCCCGGCCGGCGAGATCCTGGCCCGGCTGGACGCCGCCTTCGGGCTGGAGGCTCCCGACCCCCGGGGCAGCGCCCCCGCCGAGCGTTACCGCTACCGCGACGGCCGCGGCGCCGTCGGGGTGATCGCCTCGGTCACCCGGGCCTTCTGCGCCCAGTGCGACCGAATCCGCCTGACCGCCGACGGCCAGGTGCGGACCTGCCTGTTCGCCACCACCGAGTACGACCTGCGCTCGGTGCTGCGCTCGGGGGCCGGCGACGACGCCGTCGCCCAGGCGTACCTGGACGCGGTGGCCCGCAAGCAGTGGGGCCACCGCATCAACGAGGCCGACTTCGTCCAGCCGGCCCGCGGCATGTCCCAGATCGGCGGATAGCAACCCCGGCGTGTTCCGCCGCCGCCTCCCCGGGGAACCCCGGTTTCGGGTTACGCTCCGGGCCCTGACTGTCTCTGGTGGGAGGACACGGGCATGCAGGCAGATTGCACCTTCTGCCAGATCGTGTCGGGTGAGCTGCCGGCCGACCTGGTGGACGAGGACGAACGAACCGTCGCGTTCATGGACATCAGCCCGGCCACCCTCGGCCACGTGCTGGTCGTGCCCAAGCGCCACATCGTCCACGTGATGTCGGCCGACGTCGAGGACTGGCTGGCCGTGGCCGCCACCGCCAGGCGCATGGCGCGCTGGGTGGTCGGCGCCTTCCGGGCCGGCGGCGTCGACCTGGTCCAGGCCAACTCCGATGGCTCGGCCGGCAACCAGACCATGTTCCACCTGCACGTCCACGTCCTGCCCCGCTACCACGACGACCAGCTCGGCTCCTGGTGGTCCCCGCAGACGGCCGACCCGGCCGAGATCACCGAGGCCGCCCGCCGCCTCATCGACTTCGGCCGCCAGGACCCCGAGACCAGCCCACCCCTGGCCTCCGCCGCCCCCTGAGGACGGCCCAGCCGGCTGGACCTTTGAGGTTTGCGTCCCGGCTTGAACGGGATAGCGGACAATGACTCCGGGAAAGGATGGACCCATGGACACAGCCCTGGTCATCGCCATCGTCGTCGTGGTCCTGCTGCTGGCCCTGCTCGCCTTCTTCGCCGGCCGCCAGCGCCGCAGCCGCCGGTTGCAGGACCGGTTCGGGCCCGAGTACGACCGCACCGTCGAGCAGGCCGGCGACCGCCGGGCGGCCGAGGCCGAGCTCCAGGAGCGGGCCGAGCGGCGCCAGCAGCTCGAGATCGTCGCGCTGGAGCCGGAGGCCCGGACCCGCTACATCGAGGCCTGGCGCAACACCCAGGCCCAGTTCGTCGACGAGCCGGCCGAGGCCACCCGCGAGGCCGACCGGCTGATCACCTCGGTGATGCGCGACCGCGGCTACCCGGTGGACGACTTCGAGCAGCGGGCCGCCGACATCTCGGTCGACCACCCGCAGGTGGTGGACGACTACCGGGCCGCCCACGCCATCGCCGCCGCCAACGACCGCTCCGAGGCCAGCACCGAGGACCTGCGCCAGGCGCTGGTGCACTACCGGTCGCTGTTCGAGGAGCTGCTGGAGGACCGCCATCCAGACAGGTCCACGACCGAGGAGGCACGATGACGGAGCGCTACGGGTCCGGCTACGGCGACAAGGGCCAGCGGCCCTCGGGCCGGGGGGCGGTCACCGAACGGCTGGCCAGGCAGGGCGGGGACGCCGACGAGATCGACCTGACCGACGAGGCGGCCCACCGCGACCAGGGCGAGGACGCCGTCGACGACCCGGCGGCGGCATCGGACGGCGACGAGCGGGCCGACCGGGAGTCGTCGGGCGCCTTCGAGCCGGCCGCGCTCACCGCCGACCCGCCGGCCGACAGCTCCCGGCCGGGCTCCTCGTCGATCTTCGACGTCGGCGAGCGGGCCAGGCAGGAGGACCAGCACCCGACCGGCTACGAGCCGCCGGTCGCCGACACCGACGCCGAGCCGCCGGAGCCGCAGGGCGAGACCACCGTCACCGAGCCGGGCGAGCCCCGCCACGAGCCCGGCGACACCGCCCCAGCGTCGGCCGACATCACCCCGACCCCGGTCCCGTCCGCCGAGCCGTCGGCCGGCGCCTCGGCCCCTCCGGGCCTGCCCGATCCGGCCGCCGCCTCGACCGCCAGCGGCACCCAGGCCGCCGCCGGGGCCCCG
>JBJMHP010000237.1:0-23816 GCA_045807325.1 Actinomycetes bacterium
CGTCGGTGGCCCACTCGGCCGCGAAGGCGGCCAGGGCGGCCGGCACGGTGTCCGGCATCGGCCCCAGGGTGTGGGCGGCGAAGTAGGGCCCGCGGCGCAGGGTGGGGAAGCGGTCACGGTAGGCGAGCAGCTGGTCGGCCATAGCAGCCTCCTCGGGTCGGCTCGCGGCCATGCTAGTGCCGTATCAGGGAACGTTCGCCCGGTAGTGGTGGTCGGTCCCTCTGGCAGGCCGGTGCGGGAGGCGAATAGGCCCGGCGCTGGTTAGGTTCCACGTCGCCGTCGCCTGCGCGCTCGATCTGGTTCCTGGGCAGCAGAGGCAGAATGGACCGAGCTACGTTGGTCCTGGCCGGCCACCCGCAGGCTGCGCGTGGCCGTGCGCTCACCGAGCAGCTGCAGGCATGGAGCAGTGCCTTCGGAGCCCTGCTGCCCGAGCGGCGTCCGCTGGCGGGGCTGGACGTCGGCTCAGGGACCGGCAGGTTCACCCCCGCCCTGGCGCGAGCGTTCGGGCCGGTGACCGGCGTCGAGCCGTCGGTCCGCATGCGCGAGATAGCGCAGGCGCAGTCCCAGCATCCCGGTGTGCGGCATCTGGCAGGCTCCGCCGAGGACATGCCCGTGCCGTCCGGCAGCGCCGACTACGCTGTCATGTTGCAGTCCTGGCACCACGTGCAGGACAAGCCGCGGGCGGCCCGGGAGCTGGCCAGGGTGCTCAGGCCCGCCGGCTGCTACTGCGCTCCGGGTTCAGCGACCACATGCCCAGGATTTGGTGGCTGGAGCACTTCCCCAGCGGCTTTGAGGTGGACGCCTCGCTGTTTCAGCCGCCGCACGAGGTCATCGCGACATTCACGTCGGCCGGCTGGCGCGTTGCCAGCTTCGGCACGGTCACCGAACCGTCCTCCGACTACCCGAACGACCAGTCCTCAGCCCGCGGTCTTTTGATGAGCGGTGCGTCCCGCGTGACCTCCCGGAACCCGACGCTGTAGTACAGCCCGCGCGCCTTGGGATGCCCCGGCGCACCCAGGCAGGCGACCGTCATATGCGTGGCCCCGGCCGCCCGCGCCAGCTGCATCCCGTGCAGCAGCATCGCCCTTCCCAGCCCCAGACGCCGGTAGTCCGGATGCGTCCCGACCGGCTCGAACTGAGCGGTCTTGTTCGCCTCGTCGAGCCACATGATCGTCGAGGATGCCATCGTTCCGTCCGGCGCCTCCACCAGGACGTGCAGGTCGCCGCGATACGTCGCCGTCTGCCGGACGCCCTGGTAGCCCTCGGCCGTGTAGGTCGAGGGAGCCCAGGCGTCCAGATGGGCCTGGACCGCGGCCTCCGGCCCGGCCTCGTCGGCGGTGCGGAACCGGAATCCGTCTGGCAGTACCGGCTGGTCCACGTCGGTGAGGTCCCGCTCGTTGAGCTGGGTCCAGGACCCGGCGTCGCCAAGCGAGGCCGGGTCGGTCTCATAGCCGTGCGCCGCCCATCGCATCAGGGCGAACGCATCGGCGGCGCTCGGCATCACCGTACGCTCGAGGTCCGCCGCCGTACCGTCGTACCAGTCGATCACCTCGTCAACCAGCCCGGCGTGGTCGGGATGGACCTGATACGCCAGATAGGCGCCGGTGACGTCCTTCACCGACCCGTCGCTCCGCCTCACCTGGTGGGGAAGATAGGCCCAGCCCCACGCCACCAGGTCCCCGCCGGAGAACCACAGCCGACGCGGCCAGCTTGCGCCCTCGCCGGCGTGCCCCTTGCCCCAGATCCAGGCCAGCTCGCCGAACGACGCGTCGCTGTTCACCAGGTCCGGGCGGGTGGCGGTGACACGCTGCGCCAGACCCTGCATGAGCTGCACGTCCGCGGCGGTCACAAGCTCGACGTTCGCCATCGTGCGCCACTGTGTCAGGACTCGGCAAAGCCGTCGAACCGTTTTCCGGGGCACTAGTGAACCCGGTCAGTCGCGGACCTGGCGGCGGGCGTACAGGGCCAGGCAGCCGGCCAGGGCGACCGCGAAGGCCAGGCCCACCACCAGGACGGCCCGGCCCACCGAGGTGGTGCCCTGGCCGGCCAGGCGGGCCGCGGAGGCGTACACGGTCCAGCCGCTGGCCGGGGCCCACCGGGGGGCCAGGATGAGCTCGCCGAGCAGGCCGTAGGCGAGCAGGGCGACCACCCCGGCCAGGGCGCTCCGCAGGACCAGGGCGCAGGCCGCGCCCAGCAGGCCGTAGACCAGGGTGGCGGCCAGCGCCGCGGCCAGGGCGGCCGCATGCGCCGGGTGGTGCCAGGCCCGGCCGGCGGCGATGCCGCCGCCCGCCTGGAGCAGGGCGGCCACGGTGACCGCGAGCAGGCTCTGGACCGCCCACCAGGCCAGGGCCAGGACGGCGGCCACGGCCAGCTGGTAGCCGGCGAAGCGTAGCCGGCGGGGGTCGCGGGCCAGCAGGGCCCGCTCGGTGGCCCAGCCGAACTCGGACCCGACCACGGCCGCCGCCAGCACCCCACACAGCAGCCCGCCGGGGACGGCGGTCACCCGCAGGCCGCCCAGGATCAGGTCGTTGCCGGCCCCGGCCAGCCCCTCGGCGGCCACCGCGGCCAGCACCACGGCCGCGACCAGGGCCATCGCCTGGAGCGTGAACGCGGCCACCACCTCCGGCCGGCGGGCCAGCTCGCGGGCCCGCAGCCCGACCGCCCCGGCCAGGGGGGAGCGGCGCCGCTCGGCCCGGTGCCGCGGGGCCCCGAGGGCCACCCCGGCGACCCGCTGGCGCCTCACCGGCGGACCTCGGCCGCCGGAGCCTCCAGCCGCCGCTCCCGGTCGACCGGCAGGCGTGCCGGGTCGGGGGCCAGGCTGCTGGTCGCCTCGGCGTAGGCCAGCTCCAGGGTGGGGGAGCGGCGCAGGTCCGAGGGGTAGACCCCGGCGTCGGCCAGGACCCGGGCGATGACGCTGCCGTCGGGCCGGCCGACCTGGTAGGGGGCGCCGGTCTCGACCATCACCTTGCCGTCGTCGCGCCAGCAGATCAGCCGCACCTCCCGCAGGGCCGACAGGGCCGCCTCGGGGTCACCGACGGTGATCTCGAACCGGCCGACGGCCGGGCCCAGCTCGGTCGGCGGCCCCTCCTGGAGCAGCCGGCCGGCCGCCATCAGCCCCACCCGGGTGCACAGCCGCTCGGCGTCGTCCAGCTGGTGGCTGGACAGCAGCACCGTCCCGCCCCTGGCCACGTGGTCGAGCAGCAGGTCGTTGACCCGGCGGCGGTGGCCGGGGTCGAGCCCGACCGTCGGCTCGTCCAGGACCAGCAGGTCGGGCGGGCCGACCAGGGCGGCCGCGGTGGCCAGCACCTGGCGCATGCCGCTCGAGTAGGTGGCGGTGGGCCGGTCGGTCATGCGGCCCAGCCCGAGCAGCCCGACCACCCGGTCGACCTCACGGTCGGGGGCGCCGGCCCAGCGGGCGATCAGGACCAGGCACTCGCGGCCGCTGAGCCGCGGGGACAGGGCCGGGGCCTCGATCAGGCTCCCGACCCGCCGGGACCGGGCCCCGGCGGCCGACCGCGGGTCGCGGCCGAGCAGCCGCACCTGGCCGGCGTCGGCCTGAAGCAGCCCCAGGGCCACCCGCAGGGCGGTCGTCTTGCCGGCGCCGTTGGGCCCGATCAGCCCGTACAGCTCGCCCTCGTCGACGGCCAGGTCGAGGCCGGCGAGCACCATGGTGCGCCCGAAGCGCCGGTACACGCCCCTGAGCTCCACCGCCGCCGTGGCCGGCCTCCTCGTCCTCGCCAATGGTTGCGCACGCATTGAACCACTCCGGGTGCACCGGTTCGCGCCGAAGCGGGCACCGGGGCCTGGTCGGGCGGCCCGGCGACGCGGTACAACCGCTGCCATGAGCTCGGCAACCAGCAAGGGACTCCGGGCCCGGCCCCGGCAGGAGGCCGTGCTGGCCGCGCTGGCCGCCGGGGTCCTGGGGCCGGCCTTCGACCCGGCGGTGCCCGGCCGGATGCTGGAGCTGCTCGGCCGCACGGCCAGCCGCCGCGACCGCGACCGGCTCCTGGCCGTGCTGGGGGCGCTCGACTCGCGGGCCGGGGCGCTGGCCCTCACCGGCCGGCCGGCGCCGCTGTCGGCCCGCCCGGCGGCCGCGGCCGAGGCGGTGGTGCGAGGGTGGGCCGCCAGCCGGCTGCCCCTGCGGCGGCGGCTGGCCGCCGCCGTCGGCCCGCTGGCCCTGCTGGCCGCCTACGCCTGGCCCGGACCGGCCCGGGACGCCACCGGCTACCCGGGGCCGCTCGGCCCGGCCCCCGACGTCCCCCGGCGCCTTTCGCCGCTGCGGCCCGACGGCGACACCGAGCTGGCCTGCGACGTGGTCGTGGTCGGCTCGGGCGCCGGCGGCGGGGTGGTGGCGGCCGAGCTGGCCCGGGCCGGCCTGGACGTGGTCGTGCTCGAGAAGGGCGGGTATGCGGCCGAGCGGGACTTCAGCCACGAGGAGGGCGACGCCTACCGCGACCTGTACCTGTACGGCCTCACCCTGACCACCGACGACCTGGGCTGCCGGATCGTCGCCGGGTCGACCCTGGGCGGGGGCACGGTGGTGAACTACACCACCTCGTTCGCCACCCCACCGGCCGTGCTGGCCGAGTGGGCCGAGGTGTCCGGGGTCGACGCCTTCGTCTCCGGCGAGGTCGAGGCGTCCCTGGCCGCGGTCGCCGACCGCCTCGGGGTCACCGAGGACGAGAGCCGGCCCGGCGCCCGCGACCGGCTGCTGGAGCGGGGGCTGACCCGGCTCGGCTGGCACACCGGCCCGCTGCCCCGCAACGTCCGCGGCTGCGCCCAGGACGCCGGCTGCGGCTGGTGCGGGTTCGGCTGCCGGCTCGGAGCCAAGCAGTCGACCCAGGTCACCTACCTGGAGGAGGCCGAAGCGGCCGGGGCCCGGCTGGTCGTCGGGGCCGACGCCCGCCGGGTGCTCGTCGAGGCCGCCGGCCCGGCCGGGCGGGCCCCGGGCCGGGCGGCCGGGGTCGAGGCCCGCACCGGCGGGGGCCACCGGCTGGTGGTCGGGGCGCGGGCGGTGGTGGCCGCCGCCGGGGCCATCGAGACCCCGGCCCTGCTGCTCCGCTCCGGCCTCGGCGGGCAGGTCGGGCGGAACCTGCACCTGCACCCCGGCACCGCCGCCATGGGCGTGTTCGCCGAGCCGGTCCGCTGGTGGGAGGGGACCCTCCAGGCCCGCTGGTCGGCCGAGCTGCGCACCCGGCTGGGGCCGTACGCGCCCGTGTTCGAGACCGTGCCCGTGCACCCGGGGACGGCCGCGGCCGCCCTGCCCTGGCGGTCGGCCGCCGACCACCGGGCCCTGATGGAGGGGTCGGCCAACCTGTCGCTGGTCGGAGTGCTGGGCCGCGACACCAGCGCCGGCCGGGTCCAGGTCGACCGCGACGGCAGCCCCCGGGTCCGCTGGCGGCTGAACGCCGCCGACGAGGCCCGCCTGGCCGCGGGCCTGGCCGCGGCCGGCGAGGTCCTGGCCGCCGCCGGGGCCAGCGAGGTGTTCAGCCTGCACCGCCAGCGGTTCGCGTTCCGCCCCGGCGGCCCCGACAACCACCGGGCCTGGGCCGAGGCGACCCGCCGGGCCGGGCTGGGCGGCGGCCGGGCCGCCCTGTTCTCCTACCACCAGATGGGCTCCTGCCGCATCGGCGCCGACCCCGCCTCCTCGGCCGTCGGCCCCGACCACCAGGCCCACGAGGTCCAGGGGCTGTACGTGGCCGACGCCTCGCTGTTCCCGACGGCCAGCGGGGTCAACCCGATGCTGTCGGTCATGGCCCTGGCCCATCGGGCCGCCGGCCAGATCACGGCCCGCCTCGCCTGAGGGCGCAGGGAGTGGACGGTCCCGGCCCCGCACCCGTAGGCTCGGCGGCGATGAACCGGCGACTGCGGGCGATCTGCGACCTGTCGATGAGCTCGGTCCGCGAGTACACCGGCCGTCACGAGTACGACGGCCGGATCGAGGACCTCTCCCCCGAAGGGGTGCGGGCCGGGCTGGGCCGGCTCGGTGGCCCCCCCGAGGACGACCCCCACGACGACGCCCACCTGGTCGCCTTCGAGCGCCTGGTCCGCCTGGAGCTGGGCGAGCTGGAGCTGCACCGCTCCAACCCGCTCTACCACATCGGCGCCCTCGACGTGTCCTGCTATGACCGCGACTACGCCCCGGCGGCCGAGCGGGCCGAGGCCCGCCGCCGCCACCTGGCCGCCTGGCCGGAGGCCGTCGACGCCGCCGTCACCGCCCTGGACCGGGTCGCCGCCCCGGTGGCCGAGGCCCTGCTGCCGGCCGCCCAGGGCCTGACGGCCGACCTCGACCCAGGACCGGAGGGGTCCGGGGAACCCCAGGGGGGTGCCCCGGTCAGTCGGCCCGACGACCCGGTGGTCGAGCGGGCCCTGGCCGCCCACAGGCGCCTGGTCGCCCACCTGGAGGCGGCCGCCGCCGACGGCCACCACGACACCGCCCTGGGCCGGGGGCCGCTGGAGCGGCTGCTCGGCACCGGCGAGGCCATGGAGGTCGACCTGGGCCGGCTGGAGGAGCGGGCCGACGCCGAGCGCGACCGGCTCCGGGCCATGCTGGAGGAGGCCTGCCGGCGACTCCAGCCCGGCCGGCCCACCGCCGAGGTGGTGGCCGGGCTCCTGGACGACCACCCCGACGCCGGCGGGGTGCTGTCCGAGGCCCAGGCCATGACCGCCGAGTCGATCGCCTTCACCACCGAGCGGGACCTGGTGCCCGGCCTGGACGGCGAGTGCGTGGTCGCGCCGTCGCCCCCGTCGCGCCGCTGGGCCCTGGCCATGATGTCCTGGGCCGCCCCCTATGAGGCCGACGCCCCCTCCCGCTACTACATCTCCCCGCCCGAGCCCGACTGGCCGGCCAGCGAGCAGGACGACTGGCTCAAGGTGTTCAGCCGCACCACCCTGCCGGCCATCACCGTGCACGAGGTCGCCCCCGGCCACTTCGCCCACGGCCGGCGGCTGCGCCAGGTCACCTCCGATGTCCGCCGGACCCTGCACTCGCTGGCGTTCGTGGAGGGCTGGGCCCACTACGGCGAGGAGGTCTGCGTCGAGGAGGGCTTCCGGGCCGACGACCCCCGCTTCGCCGCCGGGGTGGCGCTGGAGGCCCTCCAGCGGGTCACCCGCCTGGCCACCTCGATCGGCACCCACGCCGGCACCATGACGGTGGCCGACGGCGCCGCCCGCTTCGAGGCCGACGCCTTCTGCTACGGCCCGGCGGCCCGCTCCGAGGCCGCCCGGGCCACCTTCGACCCCACCTACGGCCGCTACACCTGGGGCAAGCTGGAGATCCAGCGGCTCCGCGACCAGGCACGGGCCGCCTGGGGGGCCGGCTTCTCCCTCCAGCGCTTCCACGACACCCTGCTGTCGCTCGGCTCCCCAGCGCTCGGCCTGATGCCGGCGGTCCTCGACCCCCGGCCCAAGCAGCTCAAGGGCTAGCCTGCGACGCCGAGACATGCAAGGCTGAGCAACGCAGGATCCAACCCAGGAGCCGAACCGCCGTGAGCGAGACTGCCAGCGCCCCGGACGCGGTCGAGCGCGACCTGTACGACCAGTACCTGTACATCAACCGCGAGATCTCCTGGCTCCAGTTCAACGACCGGGTGCTGGCCATGGCCGCCGACCCCGACGTCCCGCTGCTGGAGCGGCTGAAGTACCTGGCGATCTTCGCCACCAACCTGGACGAGTTCTTCATGGTCCGGGTGTCGGGCCTGCGCGACCAGGTCGAGGCGGGCATAGTCACCCGCGGCTCGGACGGCTTGACGCCCAGCGAGACCCTGGAGGCGATCGCCAAGCACGTCGGCCCCAGCATCGAGCGCCAGGTGCGGGTGTTCCTGGACGAGGTCGTGCCGGCCATGGCCGAGGCCGGCATCCGCATCGCCGACATGGGCCAGCTCGGCGACCAGGAGCTGGACTTCCTGCGCGACTACTTCCAGCGCCAGGTCTTCCCGGTGCTCACGCCGCTGGCCGTCGACCCCAGCCACCCGTTCCCCTACATCTCCAACCTGTCGCTGTCGCTGGCCGTGACCGTCCGCGACCCCGGCACCGCCCGGGACCGCTTCGCCCGGGTCAAGGTGCCGGGCATCCTGCCCCGGTTCGTGCCCCTGGGCGACGGCAACACCTTCGTGCCCCTGGAGCAGGTGGTCGCCACCCACCTGGACAAGCTGTTCCCGGGCATGGACGTGGTCTCGGCCCACCCGTTCCGGGTGACCCGCGACGCCGACATCGAGCTGGCCGAGGACGAGGCCGACGACCTGCTGCTCGCGGTCGAGCAGGAGCTGCGCCGCCAGCGCTTCGGGCAGGTGGTCCGCCTGGAGGTGGCCGCGAGCATGCCCGACCACGTGGTCCGGCTCCTCCAGCGCGAGCTGGACGTCGAGGACGACGCCGTGGTCACCGTCGAGGGGCCACTCAACCTGGGCGACCTCATGCAGCTGGTCTCGACCCTGGACCGGCCCGAGCTGGCCGACGACCCCTGGGTCGGGACCACCCAGCCCCGCCTGCTCGGCACCGAGGAGGACTCGGTCAACCTGTTCGCCACCCTCCGCGAGGGCGACCTCCTCGTCCACCACCCGTACGACGCCTTCGCGACCTCGGTGGAGCGGTTCATCGAGCAGGCCGCCGACGACCCCGACGTGCTGGCCATCAAGCAGACCCTGTACCGGACCGACGGCGACTCGCCGATCGTCAACGCCCTCATCCAGGCGGCCGAGTCCGGCAAGCAGGTGGTGGTGCTGGTCGAGGTCAAGGCCCGCGGCGACGAGGCCTCCAACATCGGCTGGGCCAGGGCGCTGGAGCGGGCCGGCACCCACGTCGCCTACGGCCTGGTCGGGCTCAAGACCCACTCCAAGACCGCCCTGGTGGTCCGGCGCGAGCACGGCGGCATCCGCCGCTACGTGCACATCGGCACCGGCAACTACAACGCCAAGACGGCCCGGCTCTACACCGACCTGGGGCTGCTGTCCTGCGACGAGGACCTGGGCGCCGACCTGACCGAGCTGTTCAACTCGCTCACCGGGTATGCCCGCGGGGCCCGCTACCGCAAGATCCTGGTCGCCCCCAACTTCCTGCGCAGGCGGGTCGTGGAGCTGATCGGGCGGACCGCCGAGCGGCACGGCCCCCGCCGGCCCGGCCGCATCACCATGCAGATGAACGCCCTGGTCGACGCCGAGTGCATCCGCGCCCTCTACCAGGCCTCCCAGGCCGGGGTCGAGATCGACCTGGTGGTGCGGGGCATCTGCCGGCTCCGGCCCGGGGTGCCGGGGGTGAGCGACAACATCCGGGTCCGCTCCATCGTCGGCCGGTTCCTGGAGCACAGCCGCATCTGGACCTTCGCCAACGGCCGACGCCGCGAGTACTACATCGGCTCGGCCGACCTCATGCCCCGCAACCTGGACCTGCGGGTGGAGGTGGTGACCCCGGTCACCGACCCCGACCTGACCGGCCGGCTCCAGGAGATCCTGGACGTCATGCTGGCCGACAACGTCCAGGCCTGGGAGCTGCTGGAGGACGGCTCCTGGCAGCGGCTCCAGCCGGCCGAGGGCGAGCGCCGGGTGGCCACCCAGAAGCGGCTGCGCGAGCTGGCCCTGCGCCGGGGGGTGGAGGCCCGCTCGGGCGGGAAGCGCGACCAGCCCGCCTGACCGGTGATGGCGGCGCCTGAGCGGCAGGGGGTCCGGGGGACTCACGTGGTCCAAGGCGATAGTCCCCCGGTGGGACGGGTAGCCTAGGGCGTGGCACGAGTTGTGGACCAGCCCCGAGGAGCCGCCGTGACCACCGAGACCGCGCGAGGGACCGACCTCGACACCCTGGCCGTCGACACCGTCCGGACCCTGGCCATGGACGCCATCCAGAAGGCCGGCGACGGCCATCCGGGCACCGCCATGGCCCTTGGCCCGGCCGCCTACGTGCTCTGGACGCGCTTCCTCACCTACGCCCCCGACCATCCCGACTGGTTCGACCGCGACCGGTTCGTGCTCTCCAACGGCCACGCCTCGGTGCTCCAGTACATCGCCCTGCACCTGACCGGCTACGCGATCGGCATCGACGACCTCAAGCAGCAGCGCCAGTGGGGCTCGATCACCCCCGGACACCCCGAGCACTTCCTCACCCCCGGGATCGAGGTGACCACCGGGCCGCTCGGCCAGGGAGTCGGCAACGCGGTCGGGTTCGCGATCGCCGAGCGGTTCCTGGCCCACCGCTACAACCGCCCCGGCCACGAGGTCGTCGACCACCGGACCTGGGCCTTCTGCTCGGACGGGGACATGATGGAGGGGGTCGCCTCCGAGGCGTCCTCCTACGCCGGCTACCTGCGCCTCGGCAAGCTGACCCTGCTGTACGACGACAACCACATCACCATCGACGGCCGCACCGAGATCACCTTCGGCGAGGACGTCGAGGCCCGCTACCGGGCCTATGGCTGGCACACCCACCACGTGGAGGACGCCAACGACCTGGAGGCGATCGCGGCCGCCTACCAGGCGGCGGTGGACGAGCCCGACCGGCCGAGCTTCATCCGGCTGCGCAGCCACATCGCCTGGGGCGCCCCCAACGCCCAGGACACCCCCCAGGCCCACGGGTCGGCCCTGGGCGAGGACGAGGTCCGGGCGACCAAGCAGGCGTACGGCTGGGACCCGGACAAGCACTTCTACGTGCCCGACGGGGTCTACGACCGCTGGCGGGTCAAGGTGCCCGGCAACCAGGCGGCCAGGGCCGACTGGGAGCGCCGCCTGGACGCCTACGCCGAGGCCGAGCCGACCCTGGCCGCCGAGCTGCGGGCCGGGATCGCCGGCGAGCTGCCCGACGGCTGGGACGCCGGGCTGGACAAGCTGTTCACCGAGCCCAAGAAGCAGGCCACCCGCTCGGCCTCCCAGGCCTGCATCAACGCCATCGCCGAGCGGCTGCCGACCTTCCTCGGCGGCTCGGCCGACCTGGCCGAGTCCAACAAGACCGACATCAAGGACGGCGGCAGCCTTGGCCCCGAGAAGGTCGGGCGCAACCTCCACTACGGCATCCGCGAGCACGGCATGGGGGCGATCAGCAACGGCCTGGCCGTGCACGGCGGGCTGCGCCCCTTCGCCGCCACCTTCCTGATCTTCTCCGACTACATGCGGCCCAGCGTGCGCCTGGCCTGCCTGATGGACCTGCCGGTGGTGTACGTCTGGACCCACGACTCGATCGGGCTGGGCGGCGACGGCCCCACCCACCAGCCGATCGAGCACCTGGCGGCGCTGCGGGCCATGCCCCGGCTGCGGCTGATCCGCCCGGCCGACGGGCCGGAGACGGCCGAGGCCTGGCGGGCGGCCATCGCCCGCACCGACGGCCCCACCGCCCTGGCCCTGTCGCGCCAGGACCTGCCCCCGATCGACCGGACGACCCACGCCGGCGCCGAGGGGCTCCACCGGGGCGCCTACGTGCTGGCCGACGCCGACGGCGGCCAGCCCCGGCTGGTGCTGATCGCCACCGGCTCGGAGGTGTGGGTGGCCCTGGAGGCCCGCGACCGGCTCCAGGCCGACGGCATCCCCACCCGGGTGGTGTCGATGCCCTGCTGGGAGCTGTTCGGCGACCAGGACCAGAGCTACCGCGACCAGGTGCTGGCCCCCGGGGTGCCGGCCAGGCTGGCCGTGGAGGCGGCGACCAGCTTCGGCTGGAGCCGCTGGGTGGGCGAGCACGGCGAGGTCGTCTCCAGGGACGACTTCGGCGCCTCGGCCCCCGGGTCGGTGGTGCTGGAGAAGTTCGGCTTCACCCCCGACAACGTGGCCGACCGGGCCAGGGCCCTGCTCGGCCGCCTCGACGGCAAGAACTGAGATCACAAGGGAGGACGGACATGACGTCCCGTTTGCAGCAGCTCACCGACCAGGGCGTCGCCGTCTGGGTCGACTCGATCGCCCGCGACTGGATCCAGAAGGGGGAGCTGCGCCGCCTGCGCGACCAGTACGCGATCGTCGGCGTCACCTCCAACCCGACCATCTTCCAGAAGGCCATGGGGGAGGGGTCGTTCTACGACGACGACATCGCCCGGCTGGCCCGCCAGGGCCTGGACGCCCGGCGGATCTTCGAGTCGCTGGCCCTGGACGACATCCGCGCCGCCGCCGCCGACATGGAGCCGGTCTACGAGCGGACGGGTGGGGTCGACGGCCGCATCTCCTTCGAGGTGCCGCCCGACATCGCCGACGACGCCGAGGCCACCATCCGCGACACCCGGCGGCTGTTCGACGAGCTGGCCCGACCGAACGTGTTCATCAAGATCCCGGCCACCGCGGCCGGGGTGCCGGCCATCCGGACCTCGATCGCGGCCGGCATCAACGTGAACGTGACCCTGATCTTCTCCATCGCCCGCTACCGCGAGGTGATCGAGGCCTACCTGAGCGGGCTGGAGGAGCTGGCCGCCTCCGGCGGCGACCTCACCGAGGTGGCCAGCGTGGCCTCGTTCTTCGTCAGCCGGGTCGACACCCTGGTCGACGCCGAGCTTCAGGCGCTCGTCGACAAGGGCGGCCCCGAGGCCGAGGCGGCCCGGGCCCGGCTGGGCACGGCCGCCATCGACAACGCCAAGCTCGCCTACCAGGTGTTCCAGGAGAGCTTCCAGGGGCCGCGCTGGGAGGCGCTGGCGGCCAGGGGGGCCCGGGTGCAGCGGCCCCTGTGGGCCTCGACCTCGACCAAGAACCCCGCCTACCGCGACGTGCTGTACGTGGAGGAGCTGATCGCCCGGGACACGGTCAACACCATGCCCCTGGAGACCATCGAGGCCTTCGCCGACCACGGCGAGGTCCGCGGCCAGACGGCCACCGAGGGCCTTGACCGGGCCAGGCGGCTCTGGAGCGACCTGGCCGCCCTCGGCATCGACGAGGACGACGTCGGCATGCGGCTGGAGCGCGAAGGGGTCGAGAAGTTCGCCGACAGCTACAACGGCGCCGTCGAGACCATCCGGGCCAAGGCGGAGAAGCTGGGCCGGTGATGACCGACAACCCACTGGCGGCGGGCGAGCGGGTCCGGGCGGTCCCGCCGCCGACGGCCATGGTGGTGTTCGGGGGCTCCGGCGACCTGGCCCACCGCAAGATCGTCCCCGCCCTGTACAACCTGGAGCTGCACCGGCTCCTGCCCCAGAACTTCGCCTTCGTCGGGACCAGCCGCAGCGAGTTCTCCGACGAGGAGTACCGGGCCGACATGCGCAAGGCGGTCGAGGAGTTCTCCCGCACCCAGCCCATCCAGCACCAGGTGTGGGAGTCGTTCGCCAGCAAGCTCCACTACGTCTCCGGGTCGTCGTCGGACCCGGCCACCTACGGCCGTGTCGGCGACGTGCTGGACCGCTTCGACCGCGAGCAGGGCACCGACGGCAACCGGCTGTTCTACCTGTCGCTGATCCCCAAGCTGTTCCCCGACACCATCCGGGGGATCGGCAAGGCCGGGCTGGGCGGCCGCGGCTGGGACCGGGGGTACTCGCGGGTGGTGGTCGAGAAGCCCTTCGGCCACGACCTGACCTCCGCCCGCGAGCTCCAGGAGCTCGTCACCGACGTGTTCCCCGAGCGCGACGTGTTCCGCATCGACCACTACCTGGGCAAGGAGAGTGTCCAGAACATCATCGCCTTCCGGTTCGCCAACGGGATCTTCGAGCCGGTCTGGAACCACCACTTCGTCGACCACGTCCAGGTCACGGTGGCCGAGTCGCTGGGGGTCGAGCACCGGGGCAACTTCTACGAGACCGCCGGGGCCATCCGCGACATCTTCCAGAACCACGAGCTCCAGGTGCTGTCCCTGATCGCCATGGAGCCGCCGGCCAGCTTCGAGCCCGAGGACGTCCGCAACGAGAAGGCCAAGGTGCTCAAGGCCCTGCGCCCCCTGGAGGGCGAGGCGGTCGACACCCGGGTGGTCCGCGGCCAGTACGGGCCGGGCTGGATCGACGGCAGGGAGGTCCCCGGCTACCGGGAGGAGCCCGACGTCCACCCGGACTCGACGGTCGAGACCTATGTGGCCGCCGAGCTGCGGGTCGACAACTGGCGCTGGGCCGGCACCCCGTTCTACGTGCGCACCGGCAAGCGCCTGCCCAAGCGGGCCACCGAGGTCGTGGTCCAGTTCAGGTCGGCTCCCCACCTGCCGTTCGGGGAGGCGGCCCAGGACGGGCTGGAGCCGAACGCGCTGGTGCTGCGGATCCAGCCCGACGAGGGCATCACCCTGCGGATCGGGGCCAAGGTGCCCGGCCCGTCGATGGAGGTCCGCTCGGTCAACATGGACTTCTCCTACGGCACCTCGTTCGCCGACGACCTGCCCGACGCCTACGAGCGGCTGCTGCTGGACGTGATGCTGGGCGACCCGACCCTGTTCCCGCGCTGGGACGAGGTCGAGCAGGCCTGGCAGGCGGTCCAGCCGATCCTGGACCGGTGGGCCGAGGCGCCCCCGCCCGACCTCCCCAACTACGAGGCCGGCAGCTGGGGGCCCAAGGAGGCCGACGAGCTGATCGCCCGGGACCGCCCCAGCCGCCGCTGGCGCCGCCCATGACCGCCGAGGCGTTCGAGGAGGTCGCCCCCGGCGACATCGAGCTGGCCCTGGAGCGCCAGCGCAGCCTGGGCGGCGACGGCGGCGGGGCGGTGATCCGGGCCAGTGTGGCCAACCTGGTCGTGGTCACCCCCAACCGGGCCGCCGGCCAGCGGGCCCTGGCCGCGGTCGAGGAGCTGGGGGCCCGCGCCCCCTCGCGCTGTGTGGTCCTGATCGCCGAGCCGCCCGAGGGCCGCCAGGGGGTGCGCTCCTGGGCCCGGGTGGTCAACCGCCGCCCCGACCAGGGCCCGGAGGTGGTCTGGGAGGAGGTCGTGGTCCAGACCAACGTCCACCCCCGCCACCTGACCGCGGTGGTCCTGCCCCTGCTGCTGCCCGAGCTGCCGGTGTTCACCTGGTGGCAGGGGACGCCCCCCTTCGACGAGGAGGTGTTCGCCGAGCTGACCTCGGTCACCGACCGGCTGATCGTCGACTCGGCCGCCTTCGCCGACCCGGTGGCCGACCTGCGCCGCCTCCACGGCCGGCTGGCGACCCTGGGGCCGGCCGTCACCGACTGCGCCTGGGGGCGGCTGACCCCCTGGCGGGAGCTGCTGGCGGCCCCGTTCGGCGCCCCCCAGCTGCGCCCGGCCCTGGACAGGATCACCTGGCTGCGGGTCGACTCGGTCGAGCCGACGGCCGGGCTGGAGCTGGTCGGCTGGTTCGCCTCCCGGCTGGGCTGGCACCTGGAGGTGGCCGACCAGGAGGGCGACGAGCTGGCCGCCGTGTACGGCACCTCCAGCGGGGCCTGCCAGGTCCGGGTGGTGGCGGCCATCGGCTCCTCCAACCTGACCCGGGTCCACCTGGAGATGACGACCGACGACGGCCCGGCCAGCGTCCGGGTGGAGGCCCCGCCGGGCCACCTGGTGGCCACCGTGGAGGCCCCCGGCCAGCCCACCGGGCGGCGCAAGGTGGGCCGCAGCCCCGACCCCTCCACCGGCCCGGCCGGCCTCGGCCAGGAGCTGCAGATCTTCGGCCGCGACCGGGTGCTCGAGGATGCCCTGGCCCAGGCGGCCGCCCTGGTGCCGGCGTGACCCTCGACCGCGTCCAGGTGGTCGACGGGCCGGACGAGCTGGCCGAGGCGGCCGCCCGGGCCGCCGTGGCCGACCTGGAGGCGGCGGTGGAGGCCCACGGCACGGCCACCTGGGTGCTGACCGGCGGCGACACCCCGGTGGCCGCCTACCGGCGCCTGGCCACCCACGACCTACGCGCCGGGGTCGAGTGGGACCGGGTCCGGGTGGCCATGGGCGACGAGCGCTGCGTGCCCGTGCACCATCCCGACTCCAACTGGGGCCAGGCCGCCGCCGCCCTGCTCGACCACGTGCCCATCCCCGACCACCAGCGGCTGCGGCCGCCCGGTGAGCTGGGGCCGGAGGCGGCGGCCGACGCCTACCAGGCCGCCCTGCGCGAGCTGCCCACCGTGGCCTCCGGGGCGCCCCGGCTGGAGGTCGTCTGGCTGGGGGTGGGGGAGGACGGCCACTGCCTGTCGCTGTTCCCCGGCCGGCCCGAGGGCGAGGTCGCCGACCGGCTGGTGGTGGCGGTCCGCCACAGCCCCAAGCCGCCCCCGGACCGGATCAGCCTGACCCTGGCCGCCCTGGCCGGCACGGAGCGGCTGCTGGTCCTGGCCGCCGGCGCGGCCAAGGCCGACCCGGTGGCCAGGGCCAGGGCCGGCGACGACCGCCTGCCGCTGACCAGGGCGGTGGAGGCCGTCCGGGCCGCCGGCGGCTCGGTCGCCTGGCTGCTGGACCGGGCCGCCGCCGCGTAGTCCCAAGCAGGGCAGGGTAGCCTCCTGTTCATGAGCGGATGTGCGCAAGCCGAAGGAGTTCCCATGAGCGGTGAGCAGCGCCAGAGCAGCCTGAGCGTGACCGACAACCGGACCGGGCGGACCTACGAGATCCCGATCAAGGACGGGGCCATCCCGGCCATGGCCCTGCGCGACGTCAAGGTCGACGAGGACGACTTCGGGCTGCTCTCCTACGACCCGGCGTTCATGAACACGGCCTCGTGCCGCAGTGCCATCACCTTCATCGACGGCGAGCGGGGCATCCTGCGCTACCGCGGCTACCCGATCCAGGAGCTGGCCGAGCGGGTCAGCTTCCTGGAGGTGGCCTGGCTGCTGGTCTCCGGCGACCTGCCCGACCCCGAGGAGCTGGCCGACTGGACCGACCAGATCAACCACCACACCTTCGTCAAGGAGAACATCAAGAAGTTCATCGACGGCTTCCACCACGACGCCCACCCCATGGGCATCCTGGTCAGCACGGTGGGGGCGCTGTCGACCTTCTACCCCGACGCCAACCAGATCGACGACCCGGCGGTCCGGCGCCGCCAGATGGTCCGGCTGATCGCCAAGATCCCCACCCTGGCCGCCTACGCCTACCGGCACGCCCGCGGCCATCCCTACCCGTACCCCGACAACGAGCTGTCGTACGCCGGCAACTTCCTCAACCTCATGTGGAAGATGGGGGAGCCCAAGTTCCATCCCGACCCGGTGCTCGAGCACGCCCTGGACGTGCTGTTCACCCTGCACGCCGACCACGAGCAGAACTGCTCGACCAACGCCATGCGGGCGGTCGGCAGCTCCCGGGTCGACCCCTACTCGGCCGCCGCCGCGGCCACGGCCGCCCTGTACGGGCCCCTACACGGCGGGGCCAACGAGCAGGTGCTGCGGATGCTCAACGAGATCGGCTCGGCCGACCGCGTCCCGGCCTATCTGGAGCGGGTCAAGCAGGGCGAGCTGAAGCTGATGGGCTTCGGCCACCGGGTCTACAAGAACTACGACCCGCGGGCCAGGATCATCAAGCAGGTGGCCGAGGACGTGTTCAAGGTCACCGGCCTCAACCCGCTGCTGGAGATCGCGGTCGAGCTGGAGCGGATCGCCCTGGAGGACGACTACTTCATCTCCCACAAGCTGTACCCCAACGTCGACTTCTACTCCGGCATCATCTACGAGGCCATGGGCTTCCCGACCGAGATGTTCCCGGTGCTGTTCGCCATCGGCCGCATGCCAGGCTGGCTGGCCCAGTGGGAGGAGAACCTCACCGACCCCGAGCAGCGGATCGCCCGGCCGCGCCAGATCTACGTCGGCCCGGGCGAGCGCCACGTCGAGCGGGACTGACCGGGCCGCGGCGGGCTCGAAGCCTGGCCAGGGTGAGGGGACTCGAACCCCTGACGCGCCGGCTGGCCGCCGACGTGGCCGACCTTGGCGCACCCTGGAGCCTGAAGGCGTAGGAGGGCAAGCCTGCTCGCCCAGCTCGCGATTGTCAAGACATACCTCGCAAACCTCCTGGTCGGGCGGTACGACCGTTCAGCCGCCCTGGATCCCGGCCAGCAGGGCGACCGTGTTGGCGCCCAGGGCGTCCAGGGCGTAGCCGCCCTCCTGGACGACCAGGGTGGGCCGGCCGGCCGCGGCCAGGGCGGCGCCGATGCGTCCGAAGCCCTCGGTGGTCACGGCGAAGGCGCCGATCGGGTCGCCGGCGAAGGTGTCGAAGCCGGCCGAGACGACCAGGGTCGCCGGGTCGAAGGCGGCCACCAGGGCCATCGCCTCGGCCAGGGCCTCCAGGTAGGCGTCGTCGCCGGTGCCGTCGGGCAGGGGCAGGTTGCGGGTCGCGCCCCGCCCGGGGCCGCCGCCGGCCTCGTCGGCGGCCCCGGTGAAGTGCGGGTAGTGGCCGGCCGGGTCGCCGTGCAGCGACACGTACAGCACCTCGGGGTCCTCCCAGAAGATGTCCTGGGTGCCGTTGCCGTGGTGGAAGTCGACGTCCACGACCGCCACCCGGCCCAGCCGGCCGAGGGCCCTGGCCGCGATGGCGGCGTTGTTGAGCAGGCAGAAGCCGCCGTAGTAGCCAGGCCCGGCGTGGTGGCCGGGGGGGCGGCACAGCGCGTAGGCGGCCGGGGCGCCGCCGCCGACCAGGTCGGCGGCGGTGAGGGCGACCTCGGCGGCCGCCACCGCGGCCCCGAAGCTCCCGGCGACCAGCGGGGTCGCGGTGTCGAAGCAGAACCAGCCGGGCCGGCCGACCCCGCCGCCCGGGTCGCGGCCGCCGCCCCTGGCCAGCCGGGGGATGGCGAAGGTGTCGGGGATCAGCGCCTCCGGCCCGCCGGCGGCCCGCCAGGCCGGCCAGGCTCCCTCCAGGAACTCGACCAGGGCCGGCTCGTGCACGGCCAGGACCGGCGCCATGCCGTGGCGCCGCGGCTCGACCAGCGGGTGCCCGACCGCGGCCAGGGCGTCACGGATCCGCTCGGCCCGCTCCGGCCGCTCGTACACCGGCCGGACGACCTCGCCGTGGTTGACCTCGTGCGGCGGGTCGTGCTCGCGGTGGGCGTCGCTGGCCACCACCGGCATCGGGCCCATGCCAGGGACCCTATCCCGAGTCGGGACCTCCCGCCGTCACGACCTGTCATGACGATCGGCTAGGGTTTCCGCACATGCCCGACGCCCTCTCCCTCGACCAGGCCCGGCGGGTCGCCCTGGCCGCCCAGGGGCTGGCCGCCCCGGCCCGGCCCACCCCGGCCGGGCCGGCCACCCTCCGCGCCACCCTGGGCCGGCTCGGCGCCATCCAGATCGACTCCATCAACGTGGTCGCCCGCAGCCACGAGCTGGTCCTGGCCGCCCGGGCCGGCCCCCATGACCGGGCCGCCTTCGACCGGCTCGTCTACCGGCGCCGGGCCGGCTTCGAGCACTGGGGCCACGCCGCCTCGTTCCTGCCCATTGACCACTACCGGCTGTGCCTGCCCCGGATGCGGCGGCTGGCCGCCGTCACCCGCGGCTGGTGGGTCGACATCCGCCGGCGTAAC
The DNA here is from genome assembly GCA_045807325.1 of Actinomycetes bacterium. GTDB lineage: Bacteria > Actinomycetota > CALGFH01 > CALGFH01 > CALGFH01 > CALGFH01. The sequence continues at coordinate 19,294 of JBJMHP010000237.1, forward strand.
CAGCACCTCTACGGCCCGGTGCTGTACCGCATCCGGGCCGAGGGGCCGCTGGCCGCCTCCGCCTTCCGCGACCCCGACGGCCCCCGCCGCGGCAGCTGGTGGGACTGGGCCCCGGCCAAGCACGTGCTCGAGGACCTGTTCGACCAGGGGGTGCTGCTGGTCCACGACCGGGTCAACTTCGAGCGCCGCTACGACCTGGCCGAACGGGTCCTGCCACCCGGGGTCGACGTCTCCGAGCCGACCCCGGCCGAGGCCGCCCTGGAGCTGACCCTGCTGGCCGCCCGGGCCCTCGGGGTCGGCACCGCCGCCGACCTGGCCGACTACTTCCGGCTCCCGGCCGCCGAGGCCCGGGCGGCCCTGGCCGAGGCGGTCGCGGCCGGGCTGCTCCGGGAGGTGGCCGTGGCCGGCTGGGCCAGGCCGGCCTACCTGCTGCCCGGGACCCGGGTGCCGCGCCGGGTGGCCCACCCCCCGGTGCTGCTCAGCCCGTTCGACTCGCTCATCTGGTCACGGGAGCGGACCGAGCGGCTGTTCGGCTTCCGCTACCGGCTGGAGGTGTACGTGCCCGCCGGGAAGCGGGTCCACGGCTACTACACCATGCCTGTCCTTGCCGGCGGCCGGCTGGTCGCCCGGGTCGACCCCAAGCACGACCGCCAGGCCGGCCGGCTGCTGCTGCGCAACCTGCACCTGGAGTCGGCCACCGACCCGGCCGGAGCGGTGACCGCGGTCGCGGCCGCCGCCTGCCGGCTGGCCGCCCACCTGGGCGCCGGCCGGGTCGAGGCCGGCGACGCCATGCCGACGGCGCTGGCCGCCGCGCTCCGCGCTACGCTGCCCACCTGAGCGTCGAACCGCCAAAGGGGGCGAGCGGATGATCCCGCAGCGCAAGGGCATGGCCTCCCGGCAGGCCCACGTCGACCTGCCCGAGGGCACCGTGGAGGAGGAGCACGGCCGCCAGGCGTTCACCGGCCGCGCCTCCCACCTGTACCGGACCGCCCCGCCGACCGCCTGGGTGAAGGTCGAGGGGCCGCTGCGCCCCTGGGCGTTCGACTGGAACCAGCTCACCCCACCCGACCAGACCGACCCCGAGGGCGACCCGCTGGTGGTGCTGTCCAACCGGGACCTGGCCATCCTGGTGTCGCGGCGGTCGGCGCCGATGCCGTTCTACGTCCGCGACGCCGACGGCGACGTCGTCTACTTCGTCCACCGGGGGGAGGGGACGCTGGAGACCGACTACGGCCCCCTCAGGTTCCGCCCCGGCGACTACCTGGTCGTGCCCAAGGGCACCACCCACCGGGTGGTCCCGACGACCGGCGACAACTTCTTCCTGCTCATCGAGGGCGACGAGTTCGTCCTGCCCGACAAGGGGCTGCTCGGCCACCACGCCCTGTTCGACCCCGGGGTGCTGGAGACCCCCGAGCCCGACCCGCACGACGAGCGAGGTGAATTCCGGGTCCGGGTGCGCCGCCGCGGCGAGGTCACCACCTTCACCTTCCCCCACCATCCCCTGAACGTGGTCGGCTGGCAGGGCGACCTGGCGCCGTTCCGGCTGAACGTGGCCGACTTCCGGCCGGTGGTCAGCCCCCGCTACCACCTGCCGCCGAGCGTCCACACCACCTTCCGGTGCCGCGGCTTCGACATCGCCACCTTCGCCCCCCGCCCCTTCGAGACCGAGCCGGGGGCGCTGCGGGTGCCCTTCTACCACTCCAACATCGACAATGACGAGCTGCTCTTCTACCACGACGGCGACTTCTTCAGCCGCAAGGGGATCGACCGCGGCATGGCCACCCTGCACCCGGCCGGCGTCCACCACGGCCCCCAGCCAGGCGCGGCCGAGGGGGCGGCCAGGAAGGAGATGACCGACGAGGTGGCGGTCATGGTCGAGTGCCTGGAGCCGCTTCAGGTCAGCCCCGAGGCCGAGAAGGCGTCGATCGAGGCGTACGCCACCTCCTGGGCCAGGGGCATGGGGCTGCTGGAGGAGTGACCCTGCGCGGGATCGGGCTGGGGCGGGTGCTCGGGGTCCCGGTGCGCCTGGACCTGTCGTGGTTCGTCGGGCTGGCCGTGGTCGCGGCCCTCTCCCGGGAGCTGTGGGCGCCGGCGGTGACCGGGGTGGCCGCGGTGGGGTGGTCGGTCGCCTTCGCGGTCGGCTTCTTCGCCTGCGTGCTGGTCCACGAGCTGGCCCACGCCCTGGCCGCTCGGACCGTGGGGGTGGCCACCACCGAGATCCGGCTGTTCGTGTTCGGCGGGGTGGCCCGGATCGCCGGCGAGCCGGCCGACGCCGGCGCGGAGGCCCTGGTCGCCATGGCCGGGCCGCTGGCCTCGGTGACCATGGCCGGCCTGTGCGACCTGGCCAGCTGGCGGGTCGCCGGGCCGGCCGGGGACCTGCTGGCCTTGCTGTTCCTGGGCAACCTGGTGGTGGCCGGGTTCAACCTGCTGCCCGGGTTCCCCCTGGACGGTGGGCGGGTGGCCAGGGCGCTGGTCTGGCGGCTCACCGGGCGGCGCCTGCTCGCCACCAGAGTGACCGCCGCAGGTGGCCGCGCCCTGGCCGCCGTGCTCGTCCTGGGCGGGGCCGGGGCCGCCCTGTGGGAGCGGACCCCCCGCTGGCTGCCCCAGGTCGTGCTCGGCCTGTTCCTGTGGCGGGCCGCCGCCGAGGGCGAACGCTCGGCCGCCCGCCATGAGCTGCTCGCCGGACAGGCCGGGCGTGGCTAGAACAGCGACCAGCCGCCCAGGTCCTCGTCCCAGCGGGCCAGGCCCTCGCGCTCCAGCCGCCGGGCGGCCAGGGCGGCGTGCTTGCAGGGCACCGGCAGCCTGGCCCGGTAGTCGCCCGAGGGGCAGCTGCAGCGCAGCACCAGCAGGCCGTCGCGGACCCCGGCGACCCGGATCCGGTAGCTGCCGTCGCCCGAGGATGCCTTGACCAGCAGCGAGCCGTCGCCGAGGGCCCTCGCCCGGTGGCCCTCGCGCAGCCCCCTGGCCTCGCAGGCGATCGCGTAGGCGGCCTGGTTCTCGGGGTCGTCGGCGCGTACCAGGACCGCCGGCCGGCGGTCCCGAACGGGCTGGTCGTACCTGTTCGGCATCCCGGCAGGGTAACGCATGACCAGGACATTTCCTCCGTTCGGGGCGGAGCCGCTCGCCGCGTCGGGCGAGCGCGGGTAGCCTTCAGTCCATGCTCGTCACCGCCCGGCTGCGCCCACCCGACCGCCTGGTCGAGGTGGCCGACGTCCACCGCGTGGCCGACCTGCTGGCCCGCCTGGAGGTGCTTCCCGGGGCGGTCCTGGTGATCCGCGACGGCGCCCTGCTGACCAGCCAGGACGAGCTGCAGGACGGCGACAAGGTCGAGGTCCGCTTCGCCATCAGCGGGGGGACGTAACCATGGCCATGCGCTGCAAGCGCTGCCGGGGCCAGGCGGTCATGGAGGTGCGGCGCCACAACGCCGCCTTCTGCCGCGACTGCTTCTTCCACTACGTGGGCCAGCAGGTGACCAGGGCCATCGCCAAGTACCGGATGCTCGGCCACACCGACCGGGTGCTGGTCGCCGTGTCGGGCGGCAAGGACTCCCTGGCCCTGTGGGGCCTGCTGCTGGAGCTCGGCTACCAGGCCGACGGCCTCTACCTGAGCCTGGGCATCGGCGCCTACTCCGAGCGCTCCAAGGCCGTCTGCGCCGAGTTCGCCGCCGCCCGCGGCGCCACCCTGCTGGTGCACGACCTGGCCGGCGAGCACGGCTACACCATCCCGCAGGCCGCCGGCTCCTCCGGGCGCTCCTCCTGCGGGGTGTGCGGGCTGTCCAAGCGCTACGTGTTCAACCGGGCCGCCCTGGACGGCGGCTACGACGTGGTCTGCACCGGCCACAACCTGGACGACGAGGCCGCGGTGCTGTTCGGCAACACCCTGCGCTGGGACACCGCGGCCATGGCCCGCCAGTTCCCGGTCCTGGAGGCGACCCGCCCCGGCCTGGTCAAGAAGGTCAAGCCGCTGTACCGGGTGGCCGAGCGCGAGACCGCCGCCTACTGCGTGCTCAAGGGCATCGACTACGTGGTCGAGGAGTGCCCCCTGGTCGCCGGCAACACCCAGATGCGGCACAAGGAGACCCTCAACCAGATGGAGGAGGCGGCCCCGGGCACCAAGCACAGCTTCCTGTTCGGCTACCTGGACCGCGCCGCCGAGCTGCTCAAGGTGGCCGACGTGGCCGACCTGACCGAGTGCGCCCGCTGCGGCATGACCACCCAGGCCCCCGAGGACCCGGCCTCCGAGGCCGTGTGCGCCTTCTGCCGCTCCAAGGCCCGCCTGACGAAGACCCTCCCGGTGGTGGAGGTCAGCGCCGGGTGAGGCCGCTCGAGGCGGGGGAGCGGGTGCTGCTCCAGGACGTCAAGGGCCGCCGCTACCTGATCACCCTGGAGCGGGGGGCGACCTTCCACACCCACCGGGGCCGCCTGGCCCACGACCAGCTCATCGGGTCCGCCGAGGGGGTGGTGGCCGGCACCGACCTGGGCCAGCGGCTGCTGGTGCTGCGGCCCACCCTGGCCGACTGGGTG
>JBJMHP010000238.1:0-5883 GCA_045807325.1 Actinomycetes bacterium
CCGACGAGCTGCTGGCCACGACGCGCAGCGTCCGCCGGCGGCTCGACCTGACCCGCCCGGTGGACCGGGAGGTGCTGGAGGAGTGCCTGCGCCTGGCCCAGCAGGCGCCGACGGCCAGCTACGCCCAGAACTGGCACTTCGTGGTGGTGACGGACCCGGAGCGTCGGGCCGCGCTGGGGGAGCTGTGGCGCAGTGTCGCCCGGCCGTACGTGCAGCGGCGGGCCGCCGCGGCCGCCGCCGACGACCGCGTCGCCCGCATCTCGGATGCCGTCCGCTACCTGGCCGACCACATCCACGAGGTGCCGGTGCACCTGATCCCGTGCGTGGAGGGCCGGACCGACCACGCCCCGGTGGTGGTGCAGGCGTCGCGGTGGGGGTCGATCATCCCGGCCGCCTGGAGCTTCATGCTGGCCGCCCGGGCCCGCGGGCTCGGCAGCGTCTGGACCACCTTCCACCTGCGCCATGAGCGCGAGGCGGCCGAGCTGCTGGGGATCCCGTTCGACGAGGTGATGCAGGCGGCCCTGATCCCGGTCGCCTACACCGTCGGCACCGACTTCCGGCCCGCCGCCCGCGCGCCCCTGGACACGATGGTCCACTGGGACCGGTGGTCGCCCTAGGCCTGGGCGGCGATCCCGTCGAGCAGCCAGCGCAGGCCGGTGTGGAACTGGCGGTCGTCGGTGGGAGCGGCCAGGGGGCCGGCGAGCTGCCGTAGCTTGGGGAAGCGGTCCTCGGGCAGGCCGGCGTAGGCCGCCTCCACCCCCCGGGTCCGCGCCGGCGAGTCGGTCTGGAGGCGCGGCGCCTGGAAGGCGGCGAAGCCCAGCGAGTAGATCAGCAGAACCCGCAGCGCCTCGACCGCCCGCTCGCCCTCCACACCCCCGCGGCGCAGCAGGGCCAGGGTGATCTCGCCCAGCCGGGCCGCGTTGGGCCCCAGTGCCGGGCGGGCCAGGAACACCGGCGCCAGCTGGGGGTGGGCCAGCAGCAGCCGCCGGGAGGCGTCCATCACCCTGACCAGCCCGTCGCGCCAGTCCTCCCCGGCCGGGTCGCCGGGGTCGATGTCGGCCAGCAGGTCGTCCAGCAGGGCGTCCAGCAGCGCCTCCTTGTCGGAGACGTAGGTGTAGAGCGCGTTGGGCATCACCCCCAGCTCGGCGGCCAGGTGGCGCATGGTGAGGCGGTCCACCCCCTCGGCGTCGGCGATGCGGCGGGCGGCGGCAAGGACCTGCTCGCGGGACAGGCCGGCCCGCTGGCCGGCGCCGCGGTGGCGGGGGCGCTCGGAACTTGACATGACCCTATTGTACAACGTACAGTAATTGTACAACGTACAACTCCATGAGGGAGGTTCGCGGATGACCACCTACGTCCTCGCCGGCGGGGCCTGGCTGGGCGGCTGGGCCTGGCAACCGGTGGCCCGGCAGTTGCGGAGCCACGGCCATGAGGTCCACTCGGTGACCTTCACCGGGCTGGGGGACCGCTCCCACCTGGCCGCCCCCGAGGTCGACCTCGACACCTACGTCACCGACGTGGTCAACCTGATCGAGTTCGAGGACCTTCACGACGTGGTCCTGGTCGGGCACAGCTACGCCGGGATCGTGGTCACCGGGACGGCTGACCGGATCCCCGAGCGCATCTCCCTGCTCGCCTACCTCGACTCGGGGCCCAGCCCCGACGGGGTCTCGTTCCTGGACCTCCAGCCGCCCGCGGCCAGGGAGCTGCTCGAGCGGCTGGTCGAGCAGGAGGGCGAGGGCTGGCGGCTGCCCATGCCGTCATGGGAGGACCTGGAGGGGGTCATGGGGGCGAGCCTCGAGGGGCTCGGCCCCGAGGAGCGGGCCCGCATGCGGGGCCGCTCCGTCGCCCAGCCGCGCCGTACCTGGTCCGAGCCCCTGTCGCTCGGCAACCCGGCCCGCGAGCGGCTCCCCAAGCTGCTGATCACCTGCAGCATCCCGCTGGCCCAGGTGCGGGAGATGATCGCCGCCGGCCACCCCTGGTTCGCCGAGCTGGCCGGACCGGAGTGGTCGTTCCTGGAGCTGCCCACCGGGCACTGGCCGATGTTCTCGGTCCCCGAGCAGCTGGCGGCGCTGCTGGACCGGCTCCCGGCGGCAGCGGCGTCCCGCTCGTGGCGCTCGGCCTCGCGGTTGCCGTAGGCGGCCCGGCGGACGGCCGGCGATGAGCCAGGCCACCAGGGTGGCGATCGAGCCGAGGGTCGCGGCCACCAGGGCCAGTGGGCGACACCAGGCCACCCCGTCGGCCGGCTCACGTCGGCCACCAGGGGCCGGCTGCCCCTGCGGGACGGCCTTGGCCTCAGGCCACACGGCCAGCGGCTCAGGCCGACGGGTAGCGCTGGTAGTCGGGGAAGTTGCCGAACAGGTGCTCGCCCGGCGGTCCCTGGGTGACGGCATGGACCAGCAGCTCGCCGCCGACGAAGGCGCCCTTCCAGGAGGCGCCCCGTCCCCCGAACGGTTCGGCCTTGTCGCCGCGGGACCGGGGCTTGTTGATGCCGATCTTGAACGCGTGCACCTCGGCCGCGAACTGCCGGGCCAGCTGCTCGTCGTCGCAGGCGATGGAGGCGACCAGGCAGCCGTTGGAGGCGTTCATCTCGGCCAGCAGCTCGGCCGGGGAGTCGACCAGCACGACCGTGTCCACGGGGCCGAACGGCTCGGCGTGGCCGAGGGCGCTGGCCCCGGGCGGGTCCAGCAGGGCGACCGGCGGCAGGTAGGCCGAGGTGTCCTGGCCGGACAGGAACCAGCCCTCGGCGAGGGAGCTGCGGAACAGCGGGGTCGCGGCCATCTGGATGGCCAGATCGATCTCCTGCTCCAGCTCGGTCACCTTGGCGGCGTTGATGAGGGGCCCGAAGTCCAGGTCGGGCGGGTCGTCCTCGGGGTCGACCACGGCCAAGGGGTGGCCGAAGGTGAGGGACCGGGCCACCTCCAGGTACATGGTCAGGAACCGGTCGAACAGGGTCCGCTGGACCACATAGCGGGGGTAGGCGGTGCAGCGCTGCTTGCCGTACTCGAAGCCCTTCTTGAGGTGGCCGGCCAGGGTGTCCCAGTCGCTGAACTCCCAGATCCCCCAGGCATTCAGGCCTTCCTGCTCCAGCATGTGGCGCTTGTCGGTCTGGACCAGCTGGCTGGCGATCTGGCCGCCGGCGTCCCGGCCGCCGACAAAGGCCAGGCAGCCGATGTCGTCGTTCAGCACCAGGGCGGGGGACAGCCGCGACCCCGAGCCGCTGAGCAGGGTGACGGGCAGGTCGCTGCGGCGCATGAGCGCGGCCGACAGGGTCAGGGCGCACAGGCCCCCGTCGGTCGGTGTCTTGGCGATCACCGCGTTGCCGGCCAGGAACTGGACCAGCATGGCGTGCACGAGCACGCTCAGCGGGTAGTTCCAGGAGGCGATGTTCGACACCGGGCCGGCCAGCGGCTGGCGGCCGGCCACCATCGGCTCGACCTCCTCCAGGTACCAGCGGACCCCGGTGATGGTCCGGTCCACCGAGGTCAGGGCCTGGCGCCAGGGCTTGCCGATCTCCCACACCAGCAGCAGGGCGAGCAGCTCGCGGTGAGCCTCGAGCTCGTCGATGCAGCGGGCAACGCGGGCCCGGCGCTCGTCCAGGTCGACCGTGATCCACTCCCGGTGCTCGGCCGCGGCCGCCGCCACCGCCTGGAGGGCCTGGTCGAGCTTGAGCATGGGCGGTCCGGCGATCGGGCTGGCGTCGACCGGGCTGGTGGCCTCGGACGGCTCGCCGGCCAGCTGCCAGTCGCCGCCCCACAGGTTGCGGACCCGGTCGCGCTCGAACGCCTCGGGTGCGAGCTGGCGGCAGCGGGCGTAGGCGTCCTCCCAGCTCGCACCCGGCCGGACATGCTTGGGGGCTTCAGTGGGCATCGGCGTTCCCTCCCCGTGCGACGCCTCTTCCTGCACTCCGAGACTGTCGCCAGCGGGCTGCGGCTTGTCGAATCCAAAGTGCATATCCATTCCATGCTTTTTTGAATTGGACGAGACCCCGGCCGATCGCCGACAACGGGGCTGCCGGCGACGGAGGTGATCGCATGCCCGAACAGACAGCGCAGGGGTTCGACCTGGTGGTCGTCGGGGGCGGTCCGGGCGGCTACCCGGCGGCGATCCGGGCGGCTCAGCTCGGGCTGAAGACCGCGCTGGTCGAGAAGGAGCGTCCCGGCGGGGTCTGCCTGAACTGGGGGTGCATCCCGACCAAGGCGATGCTGCGCTCGGCCGAGGTGCTGGAGACGATGCAGCACGGCGCCGACTACGGGGTCCTGGCCGACAACGTCCGGCTCGACTGGTCGGCGGTGGTCAAGCGCAAGGAGCGGGTCACCAAGAGCCTCACCGACGGCGTGGCCAGCCTGCTCAAGGCCAACGGGGTGACGGTGGTCAACGGCCATGCCCGGTTCGTCGGGCCCACGGCCGTCGAGGTCGTGGCCGTCGGCGAGGCGCCCCTTGGGCCCGGGGGACCGCTGTACAACGCCCCGCCCGCCCCCGACGGCCGGCCCCGGGCAAGGCTGGAGGGACGCAACCTGATCGTGGCCACCGGCTCGACCCCGGTGCTACTGCCGATCCCCGGGATCGACCTGCCCGGGGTGGTCTCCTCCGACGGCGCGTTCCTGCTGCCCGAGGTCCCGAGGCGGATCGTGATCATCGGGGCCAGCGCGGTCGGGGCCGAGTGGGCCGCCATGTTCTCCGCCTTCGGGTCCGAGGTGACCATGGTCGAGCTGCTGCCGACCCTGCTCCCGGCCGAGGACGAGGACATGGGCAAGGCGCTGGCCCGCTCGTTCACCAGGCGGGGGATCAAGATCCAGACGGGACGGACCGTCTCCGAGATCGCCCCGGCGGGCGAGGGCAAGGCGAAGGGCAAGGGCAAGAGCGGGCCGCTGCGGGTCACGATCACCGACCCGGACGGCCAGCACCCCACCCAGGTCGAGGCCGACGTGGTCCTGGTCGGGGTCGGCCGCCGGCCCAACACCGCCGGCCTGGACCTGGAGCGTACCGGCGTGGCCACCGACCAGCGCGGCTGGGTCCCGGTCGACGAGCAGCTGCGCACCAACATGCCCGGCGTCTCGGCAATCGGAGACGTGACCGGCAAGGTCCTGCTGGCCCATGTGGCCAGCCACCAGGGGCTGGTCGCCGCCGGCGTGCTCGCCGGCCACGACGAGCGGATTGACTACAGGACCGTCCCGGCCGCCACCTTCACCCACCCCGAGGTGGCCAGCGTGGGGCTGACCGAGGCGGCGGCCAGGGAGGCCGGCCACGACGTGGTCGTCGGCCGCTTCCCCTTCACCGCCCTGGGCCGGGCCCAGACCTACGGGTCCACCGAGGGGCTGGTCAAGGTCGTCGCCGAGGCCAGCTACCGGGAGGTGCTCGGGGTCCACATCATCGGGCCCAGCGCCAGCGACCTGATCCCCGAGGGCGTGGTGGCCATGCACCTGGAAGCCACCCTGGACGACATCGCCGACATCATCCATGCCCACCCGACCCTGGGCGAGAGCACCATGGAGGCGGCCATGGTCGCCCTCGGCCTCCCCGTCCACGTCACCCGGCCCAGGCGCCGGTAGGGAGGCGGGCCATGTCGCAGTCCATGCCGGACCCGGGCGCCGGGAACGGCCGAATCTTGGCCACGCCCCTGGCCCGGGCCGTGGCCGCCGACCTCGGGGTCGACCTGGCCACCGTTACGGGCAGCGGGCGCGGCGGCCGCATCCGCCGCGCCGACGTCGAGGCGGCCGCCGCCCCTGCCCCCGCCGCCCCAGCGGCGGCCCCAGCCGCGGCGGTCGCCCAGGCGCCGGTGGCCGTGGACGCGGAGACGGAGGAGGTGCCGCTGTCGGCCATGCGGCGGACGGTGGCCCGGCGGCTGGTCGAGTCGATGCAGTCCACCCCCCACTTCTACCT
>JBJMHP010000239.1:0-4063 GCA_045807325.1 Actinomycetes bacterium
GGCGTAGCCGTCGATCTTGGCGTTGGGGGTGAAGTAGGGGCCGGGGGCGAAGGCGGAGGCATTGGAGATCACCGCCGTGGAGGAGGAGGTGTAGGCGCCGCCGTCGAACACCATCCGGCACTCGACGTTGACCAGCTTGCCCTCGCGGGTGGCGTGGTGGCGGTACCAGAGCTTGGCCGGGTGGCGGTGGACGTGGCCGAAGAACGACTCCTCCCGGCTATAGACCATCTTGACCGGCTTGCGGGTGACCAGGGCGAGGAGGCACGCGTGGATCTGCATGGACAGGTCCTCGCGGCCGCCGAAGGCGCCGCCGGTGCCGGCCAGGGTGAGGCGCACCTTCTCTCGGGGCAGGTTGAGACAGGCGGCGATCTGGTCGCGGTCGACGTGCAGCCACTGGGTGGCCACGTACAGCTCGACACCGCCGTCCTCGCTGGGCACGGCCAGGCCCGACTCGGGGCCGAGGAACGCCTGGTCCTGCATGCCGACCTCGTAGTCGCCCTCCACCACCACCTCGCCCTGGGCCTCCGGGTCGCCGAAGCGGACCCTGATGTGGCGGAACAGGTTGCCGGCGGGGTGGATGGGCTCCGGGGCCGTCATGGCCGCCTCGGGGTCGACCACCGGGTCCAGGACGTCGTAGTGGACCGCGACCGCGCCCGCGGCCCGACGGGCCGTCTCGGGGTGGTCGGCGGCCACGGCGGCCACCGGCTCGCCGTGGAACCGCACCACCCCGTCGGCGAACACCGGCTGGTCATGATGCTCCAGCCCGTAGGTCCGGCTCCCCCAGAGGTCGTCGTTGGTGATGACCGCGTGCACGCCCGCGATGCGCAGGGCGGGGGCGGTGTCCATGGACCGGATGCGGGCGTGGGAGTGGGGGCTGCGCACGGTCGCGCCCCAGACCATCCCGTCCATCCACAGGTCCGAGGAGAAGGCGAACTCGCCCCTGGTCTTGGCCGGGGCGTCGGGCCGTAGGACGCTGTCGCCGAGGCCGGGGGCCCGGCGGGTGCGCGTGAACGTACTTGGCAGGCTAGGTGCTGGCACGGGCGCGCTCCTCCTTGACGGCGCGGAAGGCGGCGAAGATCCGGCCGTATCCGGTGCAGCGGCACAGGTTGCCGGAGATGGCCTCCCGCAGCGTGAGCTCGTCGGCGTCGGGCCGGCGGTCCAACAGGTCGTGGATGGCGACGATCATCCCGGGGATGCAGAAGCCGCACTGCACGGCGCCCTGCTCGACGAAGGCCCGCTGGACGTCGGTCAGCTCCCCCTCGGGGCTCAGCCCCTCGACCGTGCGGACGTCGCTGCCGACCGCGTCGGCGGCCAGCACGCAGCAGGAGGCGACCAGAACTCCGTCCAGCATGACCGAGCAGGAGCCGCACTCGCCCTGCTCGCAGGCGTTCTTGGATCCGGGCAGCCCGAGGCGCTCGCGCAACACCCAGAGCAGGCTCTCACCGATCCAGGCCCCGTCGACCTCCCGCTCGCGTCCGTTGACGGTGAGCTTGTAATTCTCCAGGGCCTCGAAGACCGGTGGGCCCTCGTCGGCCGTGAGCTGGTCGCGTCGCCCCCGGATGTCGGTGGCGGCCGGGTCGTGCAGGGCGTCGCTGGGTTCGAAGCTCATGCAAGGCTCCTTTGCAGCCCGCGGGCGGTGATCACCTGGACCGCCCGTCGCCGGTAGTCGGCGCTGCTGCGGTGGTCGGTGATGGGGCTGGAGGCCGCGGCCGCCAGCTCGCCGAAGCGGGCCACGGCGGCGGGCGGGGCGCTGGGGCCGCCGTCCCAGTCGATCTCGCCGGCGATGAACGCCTCGGCCTCGGCCGCCCGCACCGGGGTGGGCGCAACCGAGCCCAGCCCGCAGCGGACGGTGCGGCCCTCGAGGTCGACCACCACCGCGGCGCAGGCGATGGAGATGACCATGGCGTTGCGGGTGCCCACCTTGAGGAACTGCTGGGGGCCGGACAGCCGGGGCACGCGGACCTCGCGGATGATCTCGCCGTCCTCGATGGCCGTGCGCTTGACCCCGGTGACGAACTCGGCGAGGGGCAGGCTGCGCTCGCCGTCCCGCCTGGCCAGCACGACGGTGGCGTCGAGGGCGGCCAGCACGGGCAGGGAGTCCCCGGCCGGGCTGGCCGTGCCCAGGTTGCCGCCGATGGTGCCGGCGTTGCGCATCTGCGGGGAGCCCACCGTGCGGGCGGCCGCGGCCAGCGCCGGCAGCTCCTCGACCAACTCGTTCTCGATCTCGGTGAAGGTGAGCCCGGCGCCGAGCACCAGCTCGCCGTCGTCGCGCCGCCAGCCCTGCAGCTCGGCGACCCGGCGCAACCCGACCACGGCCGGAGGGCGGCGGTGGCCGAAGTTGACTTCGACCACGAAGTCGGTGCCGCCGGCCAGGAGCTGCGCATCCGGCATGCGCTGGAGGGCCTCGAGGGCCTCGTCCAGGGTCCGGGGATGGGCGGTCTTCACGGGGGCACCTCCGGTAGGGTTATCCCGCGCTTTCCGGATGGTGGAATTTGTCCCCTTTAGCTACCGAGCGTAGCCCGCTGCTTCGGCCTCCGTCAACCCTCGGGGGCGGTGCTTTGCTTGGCCATCGAAGTGATGAAGTCACCGCTGAGGGCGGCCGAGATCCGTAGCATCTCGGGGAGGATGCGCTCGACGTCCCTGGGCTCGAGGCGGCCCTCGGGGGCCGACACGGACATCGCCGCCACCGAGTCCCCGATCCTGAAGACGGGGACGGCCAGACAGCGCACCCCGACCTCCTCCTCGCCGCTGTCGATCGCGTAGCCCTGTCGGGCGACCGTGTCCAACTCAGCGAGGAATCTATCCGGCTCCGTGATGGTCCGCGGGGTGCGGCGTGGGAGCCCGGTCCGGGCCAGCAGCGCCTCCACCTCCCCCCGGGGACGGAAGGCGAGCACGACCTTGCCGACGCCGCTGGTATGCGGCAGCACCCGCCGGCCGACCTCGGTGAACATCCGCACCCGGTGGTGGCGCGAGGGGACCTGGGCGACGTAGGCGACCTGGCCGCCCTCGAACACGGCCAGGTTGGCCGTCTCCCCACTGACCTCCATCAGCTCGGCCAGGTAGGGGTGGGAGAACCGGCTGAACTGCCGGGTCGCCGCCTCGCCCAGCCTGATCAGGTGGGAGCCGAGGGTGTACTTGTGGGTGGCCGTGTCCTGGCGCACGTAGCCGCGGGCGGCCATGGTCGCAAGCAGCCGGTGGATAGTGGCCAGGGGCAGGCCGGTGGCCCGCCTGAGCTCGCTGACCCCCCTGGGCTCACCCGGGTCGGCAAGCGCCTCCAGCAGCTCGAGGGCGCGCTCGACCGATTGGACACCGCCGTTGCCTCGCCGAGGCTCCTCCGCCACGGCTGGTTGCCTGGTCTGGGCCACGTCGCTCCTTGCATAGGGGGCTACAGCATGAAGCAAGTCTACCCATAGGAAGGGAACGGCCTTCCGTAGGATGGAACGACCTACCCGCTCTCGACGCGCGCCGGGGCTGCGCTCTCAGTGGTTCGGCCTCTGCCGGCGCCCTGCCCGTTGGGCCTCAGCGTCACTGGGGGGCCGACCCACCTGAAGTCCCGCCGACCGGTGGCGGTGGATCGACAGGTACACGAGGAGCCCGTCGACTGGCTCCACCGCTCTGACCGTCCCCTTGGGCAGATGGGCGACGACCATCGGGGCGAGCTGGTGGACCTGGCCGTCAAGGGTCAGCTCGCCCCGGCCGAGGACGACCACCACCAGCACGTCGACCTCGTCGTTGCGGTGCGGCTCGATGCGATCGCCCCGGCCGAGCCGGACGAGGTTGGCCTGCAGGTCCTCCCCGTCGAGCCGCCACAGCGCCCCTGGATGGTTCCCCCCCGCCGCGAGGCCGGCCAGGTTGACTGGAGGGATGGCGTCAGGCATGCCGCCATCTTCCCACCCCACACCATGCACGGCGCGACCGGCGAGATCGCCCAGGCGATCGCGAACACCCTCCGCAACCAGGGACTGGACCCGAGGGTGCTGGAGCCCGACCGGGTCGACACCGTTCTCCAGCGGCCCCATCGGCGACCCGCCCCGCCAAGCACTACCTCCGCGCCCCCAACCCC
>JBJMHP010000240.1:0-6268 GCA_045807325.1 Actinomycetes bacterium
GTCGCCAGCGCGACCCCGACCCCCGTGAACAGCGGCCCCGACATCGCCTCGCCTCCTCGTCGCCCCGGCTCCCGGAGGTTTGCTCTCCCCCCGGCAAGCTGCGTAAACTGGCTAAGGAAACATAGATGTTTCCAAAGTATCCGGGAAGAGAGGAAGCGCCATGACGTCCGAGCATGCCGGCGGCACGAGGGAGAAGATCCTCGTGCTCCTGCGGCGCCATGGGCGCCTCTCGGCGCCCCGGCTGGCCGAGCTGCTTCAGCTGACCGCGGTCGGGGTGCGCCGCCACCTCGTCCTGCTGGAGCGCGACGGCCTGGTCGACTCGACCACCGAGAAGCCGAGGCGGGGGCGGCCCACGGCCGTCTACCGGCTCACCGACGCCGGGCTGGAGACCTTCCCCCGCCACTACGACGAGGTCGCCCGGGAGGCCCTGACCTTCCTCAAGGGCCGCGACGCGGCCACCCTGGCCCAGTTCCTGGCCTGGCGAAACGAGCGGCTGGCGGCCAGCTACGCCGGACGGGTGGAAGGCGCTACCCTGGCCGAGCGGACCGACGCCCTGGCCGAGGTCCTGAACGAGCAGGGCTTCATGGCCGAGGTCGAGCCCGCCGACGGCGGCCTGCGTCTCTGCCAGCACAACTGCACGGTGGAGCACCTGGCCACCGAGCTGCCCGACCTGTGCGCGTCCGAGGCCGAGCTGTTCGAGCGGCTGCTCGGCACGCGGGTCGAGCGCGAGACGACCATCGTCGATGGCGCCGTGCGCTGCGAGACCCGCATCGACCTCGGCACGCGAGGGAAACGTCCGCACAACCGAACCACCCCGTCCCCGAACCGCAAGGCAGCAAGGAGCCCAGCCTGATGGCAACCGAAGCCCGAGACCTGACGACCGAGGCCCCGGAGCGGATCAACCCCGTCCCGGAGAACGTCGACCTGGGCGCCTACAAGTACGGCTGGCACGACCCTGTCAACTCGGTCTTCACTCCCAAGAGAGGCCTGTCCCACGACGTCGTCGAGGAGATCTCGGCGATGAAGGGCGAGCCCGAGTGGATGCGGACCTTCCGCCACAAGTCGCTCGACTACTTCCTGCGCCGCCCGATGCCCCAGTGGGGCGGCGACCTGAACCAGATCGACTTCGACAACATCTTCTACTTCCTGCGGGCCACCGAGAAGCAGGCCGCCTCCTGGGAGGAGCTGCCCGCCGACATCAAGAACACCTACGACCGTCTCGGCATCCCCGAGGCCGAGAAGCAGCGCCTGATCGCCGGGGTGGCCGCCCAGTACGAGAGCGAGGTCGTCTACCACAAGGTCCGCGAGGACCTGGAGGAGCAGGGCGTCCTGTTCCTGGACACCGACACCGCCCTCAAGGAGCACGAGGAGCTGTTCCGCGAGCACTGGGCCACGGTCATCCCGCCCAACGACAACAAGTTCGCCGCCCTGAACTCGGCCGTGTGGTCGGGCGGGTCGTTCATCTGGATCCCCGAGGGCGTCCACGTCGAGATCCCACTGCAGGCCTACTTCCGGATCAACTCCCAGAACATGGGCCAGTTCGAGCGGACCCTGATCATCGCCGAGCCCGGCTCCAGCGTGCACTATGTCGAGGGCTGCACCGCCCCCATCTACTCCTCGGACTCGCTGCACTCGGCGGTGGTCGAGATCATCGTCAAGCCGCACGCCAAGGTCCGCTACACCACCATCCAGAACTGGTCGACCAACGTCTACAACCTGGTCACCAAGCGGGCCGCGGCGTATGAGGGCGCGACCATGGAGTGGATCGACGGCAACATCGGCTCCAAGCTGACCATGAAGTACCCGGCGGTGCTGCTGCTGGGCGAGCACGCCCACGGCGAGATCCTCTCGGTCGCCTTCGCCGGCAACGGCCAGCACCAGGACGCCGGGGCCAAGCTCACCTTCGCCGCCCCCAACACCACCGGCCAGATCGTCTCCAAGTCGATCTCCCGCGACGGCGGCCGGACCTCCTACCGCGGCCTGGTCAAGGTCGAGGAGGGCTCGCCCGGGGTCAAGGTCAACGTCCGCTGTGACGCGCTGCTGCTGGACGAGGAGTCGCGCTCCGACACCTACCCCTACACCGACGTGAAGGAAGAGGACGTCACCCTCGGGCACGAGGCCACCGTCTCCAAGATCGGTGACGACCAGCTCTTCTACCTGCGGTCGCGCGGCCTGTCGGAGGCCGAGGCCACGGCCATGATCGTGCGCGGGTTCATCGAGCCGATCTCCAAGGAGCTGCCGATGGAGTACGCGCTCGAGCTCAACCGCCTCATCGCCCTGCAGATGGAAGGGGCGGTCGGCTAACCCGATGACCCAGGAGCGCATCGAGACCCTCACCCTCAAGGACCTCGACCAGGACAGCGTGACCGCCTGGTCGCGGGCCCTCGGCGACCCCGACTGGTTCCTTCACCGGCGCCTGGAGGCGCTGGCCGCCCTGGGCAAGCTGGAGCGGCCCAGCAACCGCGAGGAGGCCTGGCGGTTCACCGACCCCAAGCGGGCCGGCCTGGACCGCCACCGGATCCTCCGGGCCGGCGGGCAGGCGACCGCCGAGGGGGCGCACGTGCTGGCCGCCGGCCACGCCGACGCCGCCTCCGGCGGTGACGTCGCCGGCACCGAGCTGGAGCCGGCCGGGCTGGTCGCGACCGTCGACGGCGCCACCGCCCAGGCGTTCCTGGACGACGAGCTGGCCGCCAAGGGCGTCATCCTCACCGACCTGCCCACCGCCGTGGCGGAGCACGCCGGCCTGGTCGAGCCCCGGTTCATGACCTCGGCGGCCCCGTTCGACGAGGACTGGTTCCTGGCCCTGCACGCCACCCTGGTCACCGCCGGGGCGTTCCTGTACGTGCCCCGCGGGGTCGAGGTCGCCGTCCCCATCGGGGTGCTGCAGCGGCGGACCGGCGCCGGGGCGACCTTCGCCCACACCCTGGTCGTGGTCGAGCCGGAGGCGTCGCTGACCCTGGTCCAGCAGCACGGCTCGCCCGAGGACGTGGGCGGGCGCGCCTTCCACCACGGCGTCACCGAGCTGCTGATCGGCGAGCGGGCCAGCGTCCAGTACCTGTCGCTCCAGGAGTGGGGGAGCGAGCAGGTCAACCACTTCGCCGTCCAGCGGGCCATGGTCGGGCGCCAGGGCCGGTTCCGGTCGTACGTGGTCACCCTGGGGGGCGGCGTGGTCCGGGTGTCGCCCGAGGTCGTGCTGGGCGAGGGCGCCGAGGCCGACCTGCTCGGGGCCGTGTTCGCCGACGCCGGTCAGCGCTTCGAGCACCGGGCCAACGTCACCCACGCCGAGCCCCACGCCCGCTCCAGCGTCCTCTACAAGGCCGGGCTGCTGGGCGGGTCGCGCAACATCTTCAACGGCAACCTGATCATCAGCCCCGGGGCCCGCGGCACCGACGCCGGCCAGACCATGCGCAACCTGGTCCTGTCCCGCGACGCCCACGCCGAGGCCAACCCGTTCCTGGAGATCCTCAACTCCGACGTCAAGGCGGCCCACGCCGCCGCCACCGGCCGGGTCGACGACCTGCACCTGTTCTACCTGGAGTCGCGGGGCATCCCGCGGCGCACGGCCCGGCGCCTGGTCGTGTTCGGGTTCTTCGAGGAGGTCCTGGCCCAGGTGAGCGTGCCGGCCGTCCGGCGCCGCCTGGAGGCCGCCCTCGAGGCCGAGCTGGAGGCGGCGGAGGGGTCCGGGGCACCCCAGGGGGGTGCCCCGGTGGATCGGCCGGCGGCCCAGGAAGCTCAGGAGGCCGGCTGATGCCGTTCGTGCGGCTGGCCGGGATCTGGGAGCTCGAGCCCGACCAGGGGTACCGGGTCGAGCTCGGCGACGAGGAGGCGGTCGCCCTGATCCGCACCCGCGACGGCGAGGTCCACGCCGTGATCGACGTGTGCAGCCACGAGGAGTACCCGTTGTCCGAGGGCTGGGTCGAGGACCACACCATCGAGTGCGCCCTGCACGGCAGCCGCTTCGACCTGGACACCGGCGAGCCCGACGCGCCCCCGGCCGTGCGGCCGGTGCAGATCTTCCCGGTGAAGGTCGAGGGCGAGGACGTGCTGGTCGACCTGCCCGACGACTGGGCCAAGCTGGCCCAGGACCTGTGATGCATCCCGAGGAGAACCATGCCTGACGCGACCCTGGTGATCGAGGACCTCCACGTCGACGTGGACGACAAGCAGATCCTGCGCGGCGTCGACCTGACGGTCGAGCCCGGGCGGGTCCACGCCCTGATGGGCCCCAACGGCTCCGGCAAGTCGACCCTGGCCTACGCCCTGGCCGGCCACCCCCGCTACCGGGTGACCGGCGGCAAGGTGACCTTCAAGGGCGAGGACGTGCTCTCCATGACGCCTGATGAGCGGGCTCGGATGGGGATGTTCCTGGCAATGCAGTACCCGGTGGAGGTGCCGGGGGTGTCGGTGACCAACTTCCTGCGCACGGCCATGAGCTCGGTGCGGGGTGAAGACATCCCGGTCCGCCAGTTCGCCAAGGACCTGCGCGAGCAGATGCGCCTGCTGGACATGGACCCGCGGTTCGCCGAGCGCAGCCTCAACGAGGGCTTCTCGGGCGGGGAGAAGAAGCGCCACGAGATCCTGCAGATGGCCCTGCTCCGGCCGGAGCTGGCCATCCTCGACGAGACCGACTCGGGCCTGGACGTGGACGCCCTGCGGGTGGTCGCCGACGGCGTCAACCGGCTGCGCGGCCCCCAGGTCGGGGTGCTCCTGATCACCCACTACACCCGCATCCTGCGCTACATCTCCCCCGACGTGGTCCACGTGATGATCGACGGCCGGGTGGTGGAGTCCGGCGGTCCCGAGCTGGCCGACCAGCTCGAGGCCGAGGGGTACGAGCGCTGGCGTGGCGAGCCCGCCACCTGAGACCCGGTTCCAGGAGGCCCAGATGACGACCCCGACCGCGCCGCTGGATGTGGCCGCCGTCCGCGGCGACTTCCCGATCCTGGAGCGCCGGGTCAACGGCAACCCGCTCGTCTACCTGGACTCGGCCGCCACCAGCCAGAAGCCGCGGCAGGTCCTGGACGCCATGGACGACTACTACCGGCGGCACAACGCCAACGTGCACCGGGGCGTCCACACCCTGGCCGAGGAGGCCACCCACCTGTTCGAGGAGGCCCGGGGCAAGGTGGCCCGGTTCGTCGGCGCCTCCGAGCGGGCCACGGTGTTCACCAAGAACGTCAGCGAGGCCGTCAACCTGGTCGCCTACGCCTGGGGGCTGCGCAACCTCCGCGAGGGCGACGAGGTCCTGGTCACCGAGATGGAGCACCACTCCAACCTGGTGCCCTGGCAGCTGGTGGCCAGGCTCACCGGCGCCCGGGTCCGGGCCGTGCCGGTCACCGGGGACTACCTGCTCGACCTGGACGCCCTGGACGGGCTGCTGGGGGAGCGGACCCGGATCGTGGCGGTGTCGGCCATGTCCAACGTGCTCGGCACCGTCAACCCGGTGGCCGAGATCGCCCGGCGGGCCCACGCCGTGGGGGCGCTGGTCCTGGCTGACGCCGCCCAGGCCGTGCCCCACGCCGGGGTCCGCCTGGACACCCTCGGGGTCGACTTCCTCGGCTTCACCGGGCACAAGGCGCTCGGCCCCATGGGGGTCGGGGTGCTGGTCGCCCGGGAGGAGCTGCTGGAGGGCATGGAGCCGTTCCTGGGCGGCGGCGAGATGATCCGCGACGTCGAGATCGACCGCGCCACCTGGAACGACATCCCGTGGCGGTTCGAGGCCGGGACGCCGAACGTGGCCGAGGCGGTCGGGCTGGGCGCGGCCGTCGACTACCTCCGGGCCCTCGGCATGGACCGGGTCCGGGCCCACGAGGTCGACGTCACCGGCTACGCCCTCAAGCGCCTGGGCGAGATCGACGGGCTGCGCATCTACGGCCCCTCCGAGGTCGAGCACCGCGGCGGCATGGTCTCCTTCACCCTCGGCGACATCCACCCCCACGACGTCGCCCAGGTGCTGGACGCCGACGGGATCGCGGTCCGGGCCGGCCACCACTGCGCCAAGCCGCTGCTGCGCCGGCTCGGGGTCCAGGCCACCACCCGGGCCTCGTTCTACCTGTACTCCACCACCGACGAGGTCGACGCCCTGGTCGCCGGCCTCGACAAGGTCAAGCGCTTCTTCGGCTAGACAAGGAAGGCAGATGGGGCTCGACGACCTGTACCAGGAGATCATCCTCGACCACTACAGGAGGCCCAGGAACCCGGGCCGGCTCGAGAACGTCCAGGTCGAGGTCCGCCACTACAACCCGGTGTGCGGGGACGAGCTGGTGGT
>JBJMHP010000241.1:0-10343 GCA_045807325.1 Actinomycetes bacterium
CGTAGGATCGCGCCGTGCGTTCCTCGTACCTGGCCGTCCTGCGGCTCCCCCACGCCCGGCCGCTCCTGCTCGCGTCCCTGGTCGGGCGCCTGGCCAACGCCACCGGGCCGCTGAGTGTGGTCCTGGTGGTGCAGGAGCAGACCGGCTCGCTCGCCCAGGCCGGGGCCGCCTCGGCGGCCATCGCCCAGGCCCGCGGGCTGCTGGCCCCGGTCAGGGGGCGGCTGGTCGACCGCTACGGCCAGCGCCGCTGCCTGGCCCCGATGGCCCTGGGCTTCGCGGCCGCCCTGGCCGGGCTGGTGACCACGGCCGGGCCGGGACCGGCCGCGGTCGCGACCACGATCGCGCTGGCCGCGGCCGCCGGGGCCGTGGCCCCGCCCCTGGGGGCCTCCATGCGGGCCCTGTGGGTCTCGCTGGTCGGCCAGGGGCCGCGGCTGCAGACCGCCTACGCCCTGGACGCGGTCCTCGACGAGCTGCTGTTCGTGGTCGGGCCGCTGCTGGCCGGCGGGCTGGCCACGCTGTACCGGCCGGCGGCCGGGGTCCTGGCCACGGCCGGGCTGGCCCTGACCGGGACCCTGGGGTTCGTGGCCTCGCCGGTGTCGAGGGCGCAGGCCGGCCGCCCGGCCGCCGTCGGCGGCCGGGCCGGCTGGGCCGGGGCCATGGCCGCGCCCGGCCTGCGGACCCTGGTCCTGTCGCTCACCGGGGTCGGCGCGGCCATCGGCATCTGGGAGATCGGCCTGGTCGGGGCGGCCAGGGAGGCCGGCTCGCCCGAGGCCGCCTCCATCTCCCTGGCCGCCTGGGCGGCGGCCAGCGGCGTGGGCGGGCTCTGGTACGGGAGCAGGACCTGGCGCCGGCCGGCCGGCCAGCGCTACCTGGCCCTGCTGGCCCTGCTGGTGCTGGCCGGCGCCATCATGGCCGCCGCCGGCTCCCCCGTTGCCATGGGGGCGGTGGTGGTGCTGGTCGGGGCGGTGCTGGCGCCGCTGGAGAGCTCGGCCTACCTGCTGGCCGCCGAGCTGGCCCCGGCCGGGACCCTGACCGAGTCGGGCACCTGGCTGAACACCGCCATCAACGTCACCGCGGCGGCCGGCCTGGTCGTGGCCGGGGCGCTGGTCGACCGGGCCGGGGTGCCGGCCACCCTGGCCGTGGCCTGCGCCTGCACCGCCGCCGGCCTGCTGGTCACCCTGGCCGGCCACGAGCGCCTGGACGCGGCCCCCTACCGGGGCCGGCACGCCGGGACTCGACAACCACGCCGGGAACGGCGCATGCTCTGATATCACCCGGTATCAGTTCGGGTATCAATCGAGAGGTGCACCGATGTCAGAGCTGTCGCGGCTGATGGTCAAGGCCGTCCGTTCCCTCCCCGCCGAGGAGCAGGACAAGCTCCTGGAGGCCATGCTGGAGCCCAGACTGACCCCCTGGCCCGGCCCCGGCGGCCCGGGCCTGCCCTCCCCCGACCTCCTGGCCGGCCAGGCCCCGGTACACCGGGTCTACGGCCAGGACTCCCGCTACCAGGTCACTCTCCCCCCAGTCGGCCCCGAGACCGGCGGTCCCTGGCAGAGCGTCCCCGTGCGTCTCTCCACCGAGCAGCACGAACGCCTCAAGCAGTGGTGCCAGACCCACGGCTTCACCATGGCCGTCGTCCTCCGCGGCCTGGTCGCCCGCTTCCTCGACGACCAAGCCACCCGCCCCCGCCCCCCTACGGAGGAGGGCGCCGAACCGTCAGTGGGCTAACCAGGCGGCCGCAAACCCCGCCCCCCGGCTGCTGGGGCCCTACCGGGAGGGTAGCCGACCGCGGGCGGAGGGGTTCAGGGCTGTCCACAGGGGGCACAGGGGGCCGTGCTGGCCCGGAGCACCAGCTCGGCCGGGACCGGCGGGTCCACCGGGGGCATGGGCAGGCCGCGGATGGCGGCCAGGACGGCCTCGCCGGCGCGGCGGCCCACCTCGTAGCCGTCGAGGCGGACGGTCGTGAGCGGCGGGTCGAGGCAGTCGGCCATGGGGACGTCGTTGTAGCCGACGACCGACACGTCGCGGGGGCAGTCCAGGCCGTCGTCGCGCAGGGCCCGGACCGCCCCCATGGCCATGGCGTCGTTGTGGGCGAACACGGCGGTGGCATGGCGGCGGTCGGCCAGGGCCATCAGCCGCCGGCCCTCGTCGAAGTCGGGCCGCTCGGCCACCGGCAGCGCCCGGGCCTCGAGTCCGAGCCGGGCCGCGGCCTCGGCGAAGCTGTCGTGGCGGTCCCGGAACGGCTGCATGTCCAGCGGCCCCGGGAGCTGCACGACCCGTCGGTGGCCCAGCTCGGCCAGGTGCTCGGCGGCCAGCCGAGCCCCGCCGAGGTCGTCGTGGGTCACGGCCGGGACACCGGACCCGGGCAGGCTGCGCACGGCCAGCACCACCGGGACCCACGCCATCCACCCGACCACCCGGGCCAGGTCGTCCGAGCGCACGGCCAGCAGCACCAGCCCGTCGGCCTGGCGGGCCAGGAGGTGGCCGACGGCCCGCTCCAGCGCCTGGGAGTCGTCGCGCGACTCGGTGACCAGGGCCATGTAGTCGGCCTGCCCCAGGCTGCGCTCCAGCCCGCGCAGGACCGGCGCCGTGTACGGATTGCCGAGGTCGGCCACCACCACCCCGACGGTCGAGCTGAACCCGCGGCGCAGGCCCCTGGCCATCATGTGGTGCCGGTAGCCGAGCTCCTCGGCCACCCGCTGGACCCTGGCGCGGGTCTCCCGCGAGACCGGGTGCGCCGTCTCGGCGTCCAGGGCCCGCGACGCCGTGGCCACGTGCACCCTGGCCGCCGCGGCGACGTCCCGCAGCGTGACCGCCCGGCGGGCGGTCCTGTCGCGCGGCATCCCCATATCGACCTCCCCCCCGGGCCGGCGTCATCGGCTGGTCCTTTGTGCGAGCCTATACCGCTACGGTCCGAGGTGAAGCCGGCTGGAGCTCTGGGAGGCGAGGGTCTTGATGTAGTTGGCCCGCTCGAAGGCGGCCGGGTCGGGCACCGAGCGCTGGCTGAGGCGGCCCCGGAGCTGGTCGAGGGTCTGGTAGCCGTGGCGGTCCATCCAGTCCCGCACCTGGACCTCGAGCGGCCGCAGGTGGTCGGGGCCGTGGCGTAGCAGGGCCGAGGTCATCATGGCCACGTCCGCCCCGGCCAGCAGCACCTTGAGCACGTCGCCGGCGGTGTGGACCCCGGTCGAGGCGGCCAGCGACACCCGGTGGCGGCGGTGCAGGATGGCGATCCAGCGCAGCGGCAGGCGCAGCTCGACCGAGGTGGAAAGCTCCAGGGCCGGCAGCACCTCCATGGCCTCGATGTCCAGGTCGGGCTGGTAGAAGCGGTTGAACAGGACCAGCCCGTTGGCCCCGGACTCGACCAGCTGCCCGGCCAGGTTGACGAGCGAGCTGAAATACGGGCTGAGCTTGACGGCCAGGGGGAGGCTGGTCGCCCGGCGCACCGCCCGGACCACGTCCAGGTAGTGCCACTCGACGTCACCGCCCGACAGCCCGGGCCGCGAGGACACGTAGTAGATGTTGAGCTCCAGGGCGTGGGCCCCGGCCGCCTCCAGCCGGGTCGCGTAGGCCGACCAGCCGCCCCGGGAGGCGCCGTTGAGGCTGGCGATCACCGGGATCGACAGCTCCCGCCGGGCCTGGGTGACCAGCGACAGGTAGGCGGCCGGCCCGGCGCCGTACCCGGCCCGGTCCGCTGGTCCGGCCCCGGCCGGCGGCCCCTCGCGGCCCTGCTCGGCCAGCTCCTCCTCGAACAGCGACGGCAGCACCACCGCCCCGGCCCCCGCCGCCTCCAGCCGCCGCAGCCCGTCCAGGGTGCCGGTGAGCGGGGAGGAGGAGGCGACCAGCGGGCTGCGCAGCTCCATCCCCAGGTAGCGGGTTCGCAGGTCGGCCATGACGGCGCTCCTCCTCTGGCGGCTCGGCTCCTCACCCCCAACGCTGGCCCGGGCCGGCCCCGCCGCCCAGGGCCGAAGGTCCCGCCCGGGACCGGCCGTTCGGCCCACGACCGGAGCGCCCGGGCGCGGGATCGTTGACCCGGCGGGCGGCAGGCGCCGCTCAGAGCAGAGGAGCAGACAGGAGAAGGAGGCACGACCCCCATGGCGAGTCAGGACATCGGCCGGCCGACCAGCGGACCGGTGTACATCGAGGAACCGAGGTTCTCCAGGTGGCTGTTCGGCTCCAGCGCGGCCGCCTGGATCTGGCTGGTGGCCCGGTTGTGGCTGGGCTATGAGTGGTTGCACGCCGGCTGGGAGAAGCTGCAGTCGCCGGCCTGGATGGACGGCGGCAAGGCCCTCCAGGGCTTCGTCAAGGGCGCCATCGCCGCCTCCAACGAGCCCGAGCACCCCCAGGTGGCCTACGGCTGGTGGGTCAACTTCCTGGGGTGGGTGAGCGACAACGCCTCGTGGATGGCCAAGCTGGTCGCGGTCGGCGAGACGGCCATCGGGATCTGCCTGATCCTGGGCCTGTTCACCGGCGTCATGGCGTTCCTCGGCGTCGTCCTCAACCTCAGCTTCATGTTCTCCGGCTCGGCCGGCGTCAACCCGGCGTTCGCCATCGTCGGCCTGCTGCTCGTGCTGGCCTGGCGCAACGCCGGCTGGTACGGCCTGGACCGGTGGGTGCTTCCCCGCATCGGCACCCCCTGGCACCGCGGCGAGCTGTTCGACCGCCAGGCCGCCGACAGCGGCGAGGTGCGGACCACCTGATCGCACCCGCCAACCCGCGGAGGACCCCGACCCACCGGGCCGGGGTCCTCCCGCGTCGGCGGTGTACGCTGCGGCGATGGCAGGCATCCATGAGCGCGGCCAGGGCCTGCGCAACCTGCGCGAACGGGCCGAGCGCCTGGGCGGCCGGGTCGAGATCGCCGTCCACCCCGGCCAGGGGACGAGGGTCCGGGTCACCATCCCCGGCCGCCCCGGCCCTTGAGCCAGCCCGGTCCAGCCTGCGACGATGGGCGCATGAGCGTCCCACCGTTGCGGGTCATGCTGGTCGACGACCACGAGGTCGTCCGCGACGGCATCAAGCTGCTGCTCAACCCGATCCCCGACGTGGTGGTGTGCGCCGAGGCCAGCTCGGCCAGGGAGGCCGTGGCCGTGGCCGCCCGGGCCCTGCCCGAGGTGATCGTCATGGACGTCCGCCTCCAGGACGGCTCCGGGATCGAGGCCACCCGCGACATCCGCGCCCTCCGCCCGGCCACCCAGGTGCTCATGCTCACCAGCTTCGCCGACGACGAGGCCCTGTTCGCCTCGATCATGGCCGGGGCGGCCGGGTATGTCCTCAAGCAGATCAAGGGCGACGAGCTGGTCCGGGCCATCCGGGCGGTCGGGGCCGGCCAGAGTCTGCTCGACCCGGCCGTCACCACCGGGGTGCTGGACCGGCTGCGCAAGGGCAAGCACCTGCTCGGGGACGAGAAGCTGGCCCGGCTGTCCCCCCAGGAGGAGCGCATCCTCGGGCTGGTGGCCGAGGGCCGGACCAACGGCCAGATCGGCGCCGAGCTGGGCCTGGCCGAGAAGACGGTCAAGAACTACGTCTCGGCCATCCTGTCCAAGCTCGAGGTCGCCCGCCGCGCCGAAGCCGCCGCCTACCTGGCCCGCCATCATGGCCAGCGCTGACGCGTCGTTCCGGAGGGCGCGGGCCTTCCAGGTGGACCTGAAGAACCGCCGCGAGCACTGCTCGGTCGACCCGGCCCGGCTGGCCTCCATCGGCCGGGCGGTCACCCACCAGGTCCGGGTCTACCGGACCGACGGTGACTTCGGGCTCTACACGGTCAGCGAGGTCCGCCCCGAGAGCCCCGACACCATCGTCCGCATGGGACCCGCCGGCCGGCGCCGTCTCGGCCCCGACACCGAGTTCGAGGGCAGGATCGACTCAACCGGGCCCAGCCCCGGGCTGCCGGAGGACAAGGCCAGG
The DNA here is from genome assembly GCA_045807325.1 of Actinomycetes bacterium. Classification (GTDB taxonomy): domain Bacteria; phylum Actinomycetota; class CALGFH01; order CALGFH01; family CALGFH01; genus CALGFH01. The sequence goes on from JBJMHP010000241.1 coordinate 5,902, forward strand.
ATCGAAGGTGAGCTCATCGAGCTCATCGACGACGACGACGGCCGCCAGACGCGCCTCATCGCCATCGCCCCCCACGGCGGCGCCATCGAGCCCCACACCGATGAGCAGGCCGAGCGGGTCGCCTCCCGCCTCGCCGCCAAGTCGGTCACCTGCTGGCGCTGCAAGGGCTGGAACCCCGACGGCGACCCCCTCGACCGCTGGCACATCACCTCCACCGACCTCAACGAGGCCTCGTTCCCCCTCCTGGCCCAGGTCATGTCCCGACGCTTCACCCACGCCGTGGCCTTCCACGGCTTCAAGTCCGACCACCCGGAGATCATCGTCGGCGGCACCGCCCCGACGGACCCCAAGGAGGAGATCCGGGCCGCCGTCGCCGGGGTGGTCGGGTCGGGCGTCGACGTCCACATCGCCGCCCCCGAGGACCGCGTCGGCGGCGACGACTCCTGCAACATCGTGAACCGCCTCACCATCGGCCGTTCGAACGGCGTCCAGCTCGAGCAGACCCTGGAGGTCCGCACCGAGCACTGGTGCGCCATCGCCGACGCGGTCGCCGACGTCTACGCCCCCAAGCTGGAGGAGCTGGAGTAGGCGGCCGGGGTCAGAGCCGGTCGGGGACGACCCGGTCGACGTCGGCCAGCAGCCGGTCCAGGTCCGGCCACCAGCGGCCACTGGCCAGGGTGGCGATGCGGGCCTGAACCTGGTCGGCGCCGCCCTCGAGCGGCACCACCCGGCTCGGGGCGGCCCGGTGCAGCAGCCCCAGGTACCAGTGCCGCCGGGTCGAGCTCCAGGACTCCGCGTCCAGCACCAGGTAGTAGTCGGGCAGCTCGATCGACCGAGCCCGCCACCGGCTGAGGGTGTCGCGGACCGCCACCTCCAGCTCCCCGGCCGGCCCGTGCTCGTCGTACCGGCGCACCCAGGCGTCGGTGACCAGCGCCAGCGGGTCGGCGTCGTGCACCAGGTAGGGCGTCTTGGTGCCCGCCGCCACCTGCCAGGCCGCGACCGCCCGGTCCAGCGGCGGCGCCGCCGGGTCGGGCAGCTCCACCCGGATGTTGGCCGCCCGATCCAGGGCCTCGGCGCAGGCCCGCGCCCGCTCGCCCACCAGGCCGATGACGGTCGTGGAGATCCGCTGCATGGTCTCCACCCTAGCGCCCCGCGGTGGAGGGTCCGCGCCTACACGTCGTCCCAGGCGGTCAGGCAGAACGGATCACCGGCGGGGTCGGCGAAGGGGACCCGCCTGCCGGTGATGTCGGCGTAGAACGCCGCCTTGTCGTTGAGGTAACGCTGCTCGGGGATGCTGGTGGCCAGCCGGGCCGCGGTGGCGTAGGCGACCCGGGCCTCCCCCTCCCGGCCGTCCATCTCCAGCAGGTGGGCGTGGACGGCGTGCAGCCGGTGGTGGCGGCGCAGCTGCCGGTCCCCGAGCAGCGGCTCCAGCAGGGCCAGACCGGCCGCCGGGCCGTCCACCATGGCCACGGCCACGGCGTGGTTGAGCTCAACCATCGGCCCGGGGGCGATGGCGCCGAGCATGCGGTAGAGGGTCTCGATCTGGGCCCAGTCGGTGTCGGCGGCCCGCGGGGCCTCGGCGTGGACGGCCGCGATCGCCGCCTGCAGCTGGTAGGGCCCCACCGGCCCGGTCGGCAGGGCGGCCTCGATCAGCCGGACGCCCTCGGCGATGCGCTCCCGGTCCCACAACGACCGGTCCTGGGAGGCCAACGGCACCAGCGAGCCGTCGGGGCGGGTCCGGGCGGCCCGGCGGGCGTCGGTGAGCAGCAGCAGCGCCAGCAGCCCGGTCACCTCCCCGACCGCGGGCAGGTGCCGGTGCAGCTGGCGGGTCAGGCGGATCGCCTCGTCGGCCAGGGACACCTCCGACAGGCCGGTCCCGGTGGTCGCCGTGTGGCCCTCGGTGAAGATCAGGTACAGCACCTGGGCGACGGCCGCGACCCTGCCCGGCAGCTGCTCGGCCGCCGGGAGCGTGAACCGGGCCCCGACCTGCCGCAGCCGGGTCTTGGCCCGGCTGATCCGCTGGGCCATGGTCGCCTCGGGCACCAGGAACGCCCGGGCGATCTGCGCCGTGCTCAGCCCAGCCACGGCCCGCAAGGTCAACGCCACCTGAGAGGGCCTCGTCAGCGCCGGATGACAGCACAACAGCAGCAGCGCCAGGGAGTCGTCACGCGCCGTGCTGTCGGGGGTGTCGGCGGCCGGGGCGAGCAGGGCCTCAGCCGGTGGGGTGTGCCGGGCCACGAGCAGCTCCCGGTCGGCGCGGGCCTGCTCGACCCGCCGCTGGTCCACCAGCCGGCGGGAGGCCACCCGGATCAGCCAGCCCCTCGGGTTGTCCGGCAGCCCGTCGACAGGCCACTGCCGCGCCGCGGCCACCAGGGCCTCCTGGGCCGCGTCCTCGGCGGCGTCGAAGTCGCCGTAGCGGCGCACGAGGGCGGCCAGCACGTCCGGCGCGCAGGCGCGCGCCGCGTGCTCCAGCTCGGCCGCCGCCGAGGTCACTGGTCGTCGCCGCCGGGCCACATCACCGGCCGGAGCTCGACCGTCCCCCCGGGCTGGGCGAACTGGGCCGCGATCTCCTCGGCCCGCTCACGGGAGGCGCAGTCGATGAGGAAGAACCCGGCCAGCTGCTCCTTGGCCTCCGCGTACGGGCCGTCGGTGGCCAGGTGGCCTTCGGGGCTCCACCCGTAGATGGTGGCCGAGGCCGGGTCGGCCAGCGCCTCGGCGGTGACGAACTCCCCCGAGGCCGAGAGCTCCTCCAGCAGCGCCTCGAACTGCCGGTCCATCTCGTCGTGCTGTTCGGCCGGCAGCGCCCGCCCCTCCGGGGTGTAGCGCGAGGACGGGTGCCCCCAGGGGTCGGGGTTGGCATGGATCAGGATCACGTACTTCACGAGCAGGCCTCCCTGTCGCCCGGAGGCGGGCACCGGGGTGTGCCCGCCCTTCGCCTGAGACGTCGGAGCCGACCGGTGGTTCTCGACACGCTGCCCGCGCCGATTCTCCCCGCCCGTGGGGTTCTCCGCCGTCAGGTCAGGCGATCCATCGTTCCCGAGGCTCGCGGCGGCTGTCACCGAACCGGCGCGGCGGCCGGAAGCTGAACGGCGGGCGGTAGCGCCTGGTCCGCGGGGCGTACCCCTCGGTCTCGGCCGGCCAGGGCCGTGCAGGCCAGCTGCGAGTCGGCCAGGGTCGGGCGGGAGGCCATCGGTCGGACGTCATCGGGTCACTCCTGGATGCGTTGTCTTGTCTCGTTGTCTTGGGGATTGGTGGGTGGCCGCGCTGGTCGGCGCCTTGGGTTGGTCGATCGGTGGTCCCTACGCGTCCAGGGTGGCGCCACTCGACTATGCTGTCCAATAGAGGTTGTAGCTTGGATCCATCAATCACGGAGATGAGTCCATGGAGCTGCGTCAGCTCGAGCACTTCGTCGCCGCCGCCGAGGAACGCCACTTCACCCGCGCCGCCCAGCGCCTCCATATCGTCCAGTCCGGCCTCTCCGCCTCCATCAAGGCCCTGGAGCGCGAGCTGGACGCCCCCCTGTTCGTCCGCAGCACCCGCCGCGTCGAGCTCACCCAGGCCGGCCACGCCCTCCTTCCCGAAGCCCGCCGAACCCTGGCCGCCGCCCAAGCCGCCACCGACGCCGTCGCCGCCGTCCAGGGGCTGTTACGCGGCACCCTGGCCGTGGGCACAATGCAGATCCTCCCTCCGGCCGTGGATCTCCTGGCCGTCCTCGGCCGCTTCCACGCCGAGCACCCAGGGGTCGAGCTCCGCCTGCGTCAGGCCGGCACGGGCACGCTCCTGGAGGAGGTCCGCAACGGCACCCTCGACCTCGCCCTGGTCGCCCCGGTCGCCCGCCCACCCCGAGAGATCACCATGCGCCACCTGGCCAGCGACCCCCTGCTGGTCGCCTGCGCCCCCACCCATCCCTTGGCCAACCGTCGCCAGGTTGCCTTGGCCGACCTGGCCGGCGAGCAGTTCGTCGACTTCCAGCCGGACTGGGGGCTCCGGATGCTCCTGGACCAGACGTTCACTGCCGCCGGGCTAGAGCGCTCCAGTGCCCTGGAGGTCAATGACGTTCCCAGCCTCCTGGAGCTGGTCGCCCATGGGCTGGGAGTGGCCCTGGTTCCGGAAGTGGTGACCCGCTACCCGGCGCAGGTTCGGTATCTGCGGTTACGGGCGCCGACACCGTTGTTCGAAGTGGCCGTGGCGACAGTTGGGGATCCGCCGGCGAGCCAGGCGGCACGGGTCCTACTCGGCATGCTGGGTCCGGCCAGCCCCGCCTGACCGCGAATGACCGCCCGCAAGTCCTGGAGGCCCTACAGGTCGAGAACGCCCGCGCCAAGGGCTGGTCCTGGCAACAGATCGCGGCCCGCCTCGGCGTCACCAAGCAGGCCGTGCACCACAAGTACGCCGGCCGACGCTTCGGCTTCCGGAGGTAGCAGGATGGTCCAGCGCAGCGA
>JBJMHP010000242.1:0-8434 GCA_045807325.1 Actinomycetes bacterium
GACTGAATTCACTTAGTCCGACAGCACAGAAGCCCCGGAGCGGCCTCTGTGGGCATTTTCCCTCACAAGCCTCACATGCATATTGCCCTTTCCGTACCAACGGAGCAGGCTACCCGGGTCGGGGCTCGGCCAGAGCACCGCTGCATCACGAAGGGGGCATTTGTTCCAAGACGGCGCCACCGAGGATCAGCTGTCTGCCGCCATTGCCTGGTGACAGCCTGCCCGCAAGGAGGTGGTTCCTATGCTGGGACCACGACGGTTTGGACGGCTTCTCGCCCTGCTGGCCTTCGTCTCCATCCTGGCCCTCGTCGCTGCCATGCCAGCCGCGGCCGCTGTCAAACCGCAGGCGTGGCACCGCTACAACATCTACGAAACCCCCAGCCCGAGCCATGAGCGCCTACAGTGCCTCACCAATGCCCAATGGCGTTGTAAATATGACACCGTGCCGGAGCCCAAGCTGGGATTCTCCAATCCGAACGTGATCGGGACCTTCATCGGTACCGACGTGACCGGCACATGGGAGTGCCCCGACTGGTTCCCAGCCGACATCTGCGACTCCGCCACCCGCGCCATTTCCGGCGTGCAGACGTTCATTCAGCCCGGCCAAGGCGAGCTATTCAGCCTAGTACTCCAGCCGTAGATCGTGATCTGGCTGGTCATGGAGTGGGGCGCGGCCCGGCCGACGAGTAGACAAGGGCGGCCACCGCTGATGATCTGGTGTTGTGAGGACCAAACATCAGACAGTGGCCGCAGGCCACAGCGTAGACGTCGACCCCGCCTGCTGGCAGGAGCTGTTCGACGAGCTGCTAGGCCGGGTCGCAGGTCGGTTCGCTCGGGCGGATCTTCGGCGGCGAGCCAGGGCGTTCGTGCGCGGCCTGCTCTCGGACCTGCCAAGCAAGAACTGCTGGACGATCGCCGAGCACGCCGGTGACCCCAACCCGGACGGGATGCAGCATCTGCTGGCCCGGGCGGTGTGGGACGAGGACAAGGTGCGCGATGACCTCCGCGACTACGTGGTCGAGCACCTGGGCGATCCGGAGGCGGTGCTGGTGGTGGACGAGACCGGCGACCTCAAGAAGGGCACCGCAACGGTCGGAGTCAAGCGCCAGTACACCGGCACCGCCGGGCGCATCGAGAACGCCCAGGTCGCGGTCTACCTGGTGTACGCCAGCAGCAGCGGGCACGCGGTGATCGACCGGGAGCTGTACCTGCCCCGGTCCTGGACTGACGACCCCGAGCGCCTGCAAGCGGCCGGTGTCCCTTCAGAGATCGGGTTCGCGACCAAGCCGGCCCTGGCGCAGGCCATGATCTGCCGCGCGCTGGACGCCGGCGTCCCGGCTGGCTGGGTCGCCGGGGACGAGGTCTACGGCGCCAATCCGGGGCTGCGGGCCGAGCTGGAGGCCCGCCAGATCGGCTACGTGCTGGCGGTCGCTTGCGACCACCGCGTCCGGGTCGGTGGCACCACCCAGCGCGCCGACGCCCTGCTCCGGCGGGTCCCGGCGCGGGCATGGCAGCAGGTGTCGTGCGGCAAGGGCGCCAAGGGCCACCGCCTGTACGACTGGGCGTTTGTGCGGCTGGACCACGACGGCTCCGCGCCGGACGGCCAGGCGGGCAAGCGCTGGCTCATGGTCCGCCGCAACCACACCACCGGCGAGCTGGCCTTCTACCGCTGCTTCACGCCCCGCCCATTGCCACTGGCCGTCCTGGTCCACGTCGCCGGCCGACGCTGGACGGTGGAGGAGCGATTTCAGACCGGCAAGGGCCTTGTCGGCCTGGACCAGCACCAGGTCCGCCGCTGGCGGTCCTGGTACCGCTGGGCCACCCTGGCCATGCTCGCCCACGCCTTCCTGGTCGTGGCAGCCCTGACCGAGCACACCCGACACCCACCACCGACAGGGCTGATCTCACTGACCTGCAACGAGATCCAGCGCCTGTTCGCGGCCTTGGTCATCAAGCCCGTCGCCGATGCCGCCCACCGGTTGCGCTGGTCGGTATGGCGACGCCGACACCAAGCACGCGCCCGTACCTGCCACTACCGACGACAGGCCGCCTGGCAACCATGAAGATCACGAACTACGGCTGGAGTACTAGGTCTCTACCTCGGCGACGGCTGCATTGCTGCTCACCCGCGCAACGTCTTTCGGCTCCGCATCGTCTGCGCCGACGCCTATCCGGAGCTGATCGAGCGATGCGAGACCGCGATGGCTGAGGTTCTGCCCAACAAGGTGAGCCGTTCCAGGAAACAGGGCTGCACCGAGGTGGCCTCCTACTCCAAGCACTGGCCGTGCCTGTTCCCGCAGCATGGGCCCGGTCGGAAGCACGAGCGGAGAATCGAGCTGACCCCCTGGCAGCAGGAACTGGTCGACCAGGACCCGCGGCCGCTGGTCCGCGGGTTGCTCCACTCCGACGGATGCCGGGTACTGAACTGGGTGAACGGCACTCCGTATCCGCGCTACCACTTCAGCAACGTGTCGGCGGACATCCGCGGGATCTTCGGTCGGGCCTGTGACCAGCTGGGCATCGAGTGGCGGCCGAACAACCGGTTCAGCCTCTCGGTGGCCAGGCGGGGGAGTGTGGCCTTGCTGGACGAGTTCGTGGGGCCGAAGCGGTGAGGCCGGAGAGGGCGGGGCCTGGGAGGGTGAGGGTTGCTCCTCGCAGGCCTCGCGGCCGGTGGCCGCCCGGACCCGGGGATCAGGCGGCGGCTTGGGGCCGCTGAAGGGCAGGCGCTTGGGGTGGACGCCGGCCTGGGTGCGGGTGCGGAAGCTTCCGTTGTCGTTGATGCTCGGCCCGGGACCACCGAGTCGAGGCGGCGCCGACGACCACCACCCGGTTAGCGGACGGCGGGCCGGATCAGCTGGCGGGCTCGTTCCGGTGCAGGTCGGCCAGCGCGGCCAGGGTCGGGACCTCGCCGTCCGGTGTGACCGGCACCGGGGCGGGCGGCGTGGCGCCGCCGTCCCGGGTGTGGGTGGCGCGGCGGTTGACCCACATGGTCCGCAGGCCCAGCCGCTGGGCGGGGACGTGGTCGTGGTACAGGCTCTGGGCGACGTGCAGCACCTGGTCCTGGGTGATGCCCATCTCGGCCAGTTGGGCCAGGGCGAGCTGGAAGTGGTTCGGGGCCGGCTTGTAGGCGCCGGCGTCGTCGGCGGTGACGATGGCGTCGAAGGTCACGCCGAGCTTGGTGTTGCTGTGGCGGAAGGAGGCGCGGTCGACGTTGGAGACGATCACCAGCTGGTAGTGCCGCTTGAGGTAGGCGAGGGCCTCCGGGCTGTCGGGGAAGACCGGCCAGTCCTTCACCGAGTCGCCGAACGCCGCCGCCTCCTCCGGGCTGGCGGTGGTGCCGAGCTCCTCGGCGAGGTCCTCGAGCACGCCGGCCAGGACCCGCGGGTACGGTGCCGTCGGGTCGGCGGCCTCGCGGCGCGATTCGGCCCGCCCGAACGCCGCCAGCAGCTCCTGGTCGTCGGCCTCGACCCGGTGCGCCGACCTCCAGGGCCGCAGCGCCGCCAGGATGCCGGTCTCCCAGTCGATCAGCGTGCCGTAGCAGTCGAAGGTCAACGCCGAGAAGTCCCGAATGCGTATGTTCGCTCCATCGATGGCGGCCGTCGCCGGTGGGTCGGCGGGTCGGCGGTGGGTGGGCCAGCCAGCGGGTCGGTGGGTTGGAGGGGTTGCCGGGTCGGTCATCGTTGCGCTTCGTCCGGCGGCCGTCCAGGATCCCCGGACGAGCCGCGGACCGGGCCAGGGCGACCCGGATCCCGCTCGCCCGCGGCCCGAGGCTGGACCAGCGTGACCCGGTCCCCGTGCACCTCCAGGTGGTCGCCGGTGGCGATGGTGGCGGGATGGTCGGCGGGCAGGACCACGATCGGGCAGGTGCGTCCGTAGAGGTACTCGGCCACCAGGGCGCCGAGGACCAGGATCTCGTCGGGGTCGGCGAGCAGAATGGCCAGGGGGGCGGTGCCGAGGCGGATCGACTCGGCGAGGACGCTGGAGCTGGAGCTGGAGCCCCGGCCGGAGGGCATCACCAGGACCTGGCCGGTGATGGTGGCGCCGAGCTGGGGATGGTGGTGGTCGCTGAGCCGGCCGCTGTGGGGGTCCATGCCGCCCCACAGGCTCAGGGGCGCCTCCAGCACGAGCGCGGGACCGGCCGCCTCCCCGGCGACCAGGGCCCGGCCCTGGAGCTCACGGCGCCGCCCAGAGCGCGTCATCGCCGACGACCCTCCCCTCGACGGCCGACTCGACACATTCGCGCAGGCTGCCCAGCACGACCCGGACGCCCAGGTTCCCGGGCGCGTACCAGGCCCACTTGGCCGAGCTGGTCATCACCACCCCGGAGGTGTCCTCCAGGATCGAGGTCACGTAGGTGCAGGTGTCGACGACCAGGCGCACCCCGGCCGCCTCCAGCGACGCCAGCCAGCCGAGGGCCTCGATCCTGGCCAGGACGTGGCGGCTGGTGCTGGCGTGGAACGCCACCTGCGGGTGGACGGACCGGCCGGCGAGCAGGGCCACCAGCCGGCCGAACTCGGCCACCGAGAAGTGCGGGGTGCCGACGTTGACGCCGGTCAGGCGACCCTCCCGGGCCCCGGCGGTGGTGAGCTGGTCGCGGGCGGCCTGGACCATGGCCGGGGTGACCTCGACCACCTCCAGCGGCCGGCCGTGGTGGAGGGCCTCGGCCAGGGTCGGCGCCTCCGGGGTGGAGCCGACCACGTGGACCAGCCCGACCTCGCCCGAGGAGGCGGCGGCCGCGCCGACCGCCTTGAGCCGGTCCTCGTCCACGCCGGCGGGCAGGCCGTCCACCACCGGGACCAGCCGGCCGCTCCTGGCGCCGACCAGGTGGCCGAGCAGCGGGTACAGGGCGTCCTGGTCGAGCAGGCGGTCCGGCAGGGCGCGGACGTCGAAGACCAGCTGGCCCCGGCGCCGCTCGGTCCGGTGCAGGCCGGCGTCGGGGACGCGGCCGGTGATGGCCGCGCAGATGTCGATGAAGTCGCCGTAGCGGGCGGTGCGCGCCCCCAGCACCGAGTTGGCGAAGACGATCGCGTTCGACTCGGCCCAGGCGACGTGCTCGCCGAAGCCGGGCCGCTCCGGGAGCTGGTAAGGCGCGCAGGTCCAGGTCGGCCGGCAGCCCATCGCCACATAGGCGTCCATCAGCCGCCTCGCCGCGGCGGCCGTCTCCGGGTCGCCGCGGAAGCGGTCGGGATGGAGCAGGTCGAGCGAGGCCACGTTCAGCGTGGTCGGCACCCGCACGGCCGCGCCGTCCCCCAGCAGCCGCTCGGCGAAGTCCAGCCCGGCCCGCCCGTGGTACAGGCAGCCGTCGATGTGGGCGGAGGTGACGTCGATCAGCCGGGCCGCCCCGGCCACCCGGGCCATCTCGACCACGATGCGCATGGCCAGCCGGCCGGCCGGCCCCTCGGCACCGTCCAGCAGGGACTGGTCCCCGTCACTCAGCCGCACGGCCCGCCCCCTCGCAGCGGCCCAGCAGCGCCCGGTCGGCCGCCAGGGGGCCGCCCGCCCCGCCGGCTGGGCCATTGTCAGACGATGTTGTGCTCGTACCGGTCCCTTCCCTGGTGGAAGCGGTCGACGGCCAGGGGGGTCACGTCCACCGGGGGCGGGCGGCCGAGGAACAGGTCCCGGACCACCTCGCCGACGGCCGGGCCCTGGAGGAAGCCGTGGCCGGAGAAGCCGGTGGCGTACAGGAACCGGGCCGGGCGGGCGGCCTCGCCGATGAGGGCGTTGTGGTCGGGGGTGACCTCGTACAGGCCGGCCCAGCCGCCGGCCACGCCCACCTCGGCCAGCGACGGCGCCCGCCGGGCCATCGCCTCCACCAGCCGCGGGATCCAGGCGTCGTCGCGCTCCAGGTTGAAGCCGGGCGGCTCGTCGTCCAGGGACATGCCCATGAGCAGCCCGGGGCCTTCGCGGTGGAAGTAGAAGCTGGAGGTGAGGTCGATGGTCATGGGGAGCCGCTCGGGCAGCCAAGGCACCGGCTCGGTCAGCAGGACCTGGCGGCGGGAGGGGGTCACCGGCAGGTCGACCCCGACCATCTCACCGACCCGGCGCGACCAGGCGCCGGCGGCGCAGACCAGCGCCGGGGTCTCGACCACCCCCCTGGAGGTGACCACGGCCGAGATGGCCTCGCCGGCCAGGCGCACCTCCAGCAGCTCGCAGCCGGTCGCGACGTGGGCGCCGTGGCGGCGCGCCCCGGCGGCGTAGCCCTGCACGACCGCCTCGGGGGTGGCCAGGCCGTCCTCGGGCGAGAAGGCGGCGGCGAGCAGGCCGTCGGTGTCGATGGGGGGCGACAGCCGCCGCGCCTCGGCCGGGTCGATCAGGCGGCTGGGCACCCCGAGGCGGTGCTGGAGCTCGATGCTCCGCTCGAAGGTGGCCACGTCCTCGGGCCGGCTGAGCAGGAACAGGTAGCCGACCCGGCGGAAGTCGATCTCGTGGCCGGGGCGGGTGCCGAAGGCGGCGAACGCCTCCAGGCTGCGGGCGCCGAGCTGGATGTTGAGGGGGTCGGAGAACTGGGCCCGCACCCCGCCGGCGGCCTTGCTGGTGGAGCCGGAGGCCAGCTGGTCGCGCTCGACCAGCACCACCTCGCCGACGCCGGCCTCGGCCAGGTGGAAGGCGATGCTGGCGCCCATCACGCCGCCGCCGACCACGACCACGTCGGCCCGCCGGGGGAGGCCGTCGCCTGGCCGGGTCACAGCGGGACCCGGGTGCCCACGCCCTGGCGGGCGGCCCGCTCGACGATCGCCCAGGCCGCCGCGGCGTCCTGCACCCCGAGGCCCAGGCTGTTGTAGAAGACCAGGTCGTCGGGCCGCCGCCGGCCCGGGCGGCGGCCGGCGGCGACCTCGCCCAGCTCCACCAGGTCGGCCTCGGCGAGCAGCCCGGCGGCCAGCGCCTGGATCACCGGGCCGGCGTGGTCGATCGCGGCCGGCCGGTGGTCGACGACCACGGTCCCGGCCGCGGCCAGCACGCCCAGCCCGACCTCGCTGCGGTCGGGGGTGATCGAGCCGATGCTGATGACGGTGGCGCCGGGGGCGAGCTGCTCGGCCTCGACCAGTGGGCTCGAGCTGGCGGTGCAGGCGGCCACGACGTCGGCCCCGGCCACGGCCTCGGCGACACTGCCCGCGGCCACCACCCGCGGGCCCACCTCCCGGTCGAGGTCGGCGGCGGCCCGCCCGGCGGCGTCGCCGTCGCGGCCCCACAGTCGGACCTCCTCCAGAGGGAGGGCGTGGGCCAGGGCCCGGACGTGCCCCCGGCCCTGCACGCCGGGACCGAGCACGGCCGCGGTCGCCGCCCCCGGCCGGGCCAGCAGCGTGGCCGCCAGGGCGCTGGCCGCCGAGGTCCGCAGCGCGGTCAGGGTGGTCCCCTCGACGATCGCCACCAGGCGGCCGTCGTCGGGGTCGAGGACCAGGACGGTGGCGCTGACGGTGGGCCGGCCGGCGGCGGCGTTGCCCGGGTTGACGCTGCCGAACTTGCTCACCGCGCCGCTGCCGGGGGCCAGGCGGGCCGCGTAGCAGAAGGCCAGGGAGTCGTCGGTGGCCACCGGCAGCACCAGGCGGGCCGGCTGGTCGGCCTCGCCGCGGCCCAGCCGGGTGAAGGCCTCACGCTGGGAGGCCAGGCCGGTGTCGAGGTCGAAGAGCGTGGCGACGTCGGCGGCGCCGAGCAGCAGCGGCCGGCGGTCCTCCCCGCTTGGCATGGGCGTGGGCCTCCCGTTCCAGGTGACCGTCCTAGTGCAAGGACTGGGTTTGTGATTATCTACGCCACGGAGAGCCTCCCGTCCGGGATGCATCGTTGAGGAGGAGCGAGTGGCGATGAGTAGGCCAAGGTGGGTGGCCTTCGTGGCCGTGCTGGGTGCGTTGATGCTGGCGGCCGCTGGCTGCGCGAACAAGAATGAAGGCGGCGGTGGTGGCGCCCAGGCCGCGGACTGCAGCGCCGACCAGTTCGGCTGCCTGACGGTGGCGTCGGGCGAGCCGATCAAGATCGGGACACTGCTGTCGATCACCGGCGAGAACCGCAGCCTGGGCGTGGACAGCCAGCGCGGTGTGGTGCTGGCGGTCGACAACCTGGACGGGAAGCTGGACGGCAAGCCCGGCCAGCTCATGGGGCACAACGTCGAGCTGGTCAACACCGACGAGACCTGCTCCAAGGAAGGCGGACAGTCGGGGGCGACCAAGCTGGCCGCCGACCCCAAGCTCCTGTCGGTGATCGGGACCAGCTGCTCGAGCGCCGCGCTCGGGGTGGCCGACACGATCTTCTCCAAGAAGGGCATGCTGCTGGTCTCGCCGTCCAACACCAACCCGGCGCTGACCTCGCAGGCCCAGCACCAGCCCTTCTACCTGCGGACCGCGCACAACGACAGGATCCAGGGCGCGGTGGTGTCGGACTTCGCTCTGCAGAAATTGAAGGCCAAGACCGCCGCCACCATCCATGATGAGAGCCCCTACTC